>NZ_LYTP01000003.1:0-210577 GCF_001672435.1 Mesorhizobium sp. AA23 | reverse complement strand
CGGGACTTGCCCTGGCGCCGAGCAGCGACGATCCGAGCCACCAAATGAGCCTCTATGTCGTCGATCGCGGCGTGGACAACGACTCGAATCCGACCGAGAACGACGGCAAGATCTATGAATTCCATTTGAACGATTGGCTGCTCGCCTGATCTGACAGGAACGATTTACGCTTGCGCCAACCCGGTCGCCGCCAACAAACAAAATACCCCGACTGCGGCGTGCCGCCAGCGATCGGGGTATCAAAATTGAAGCAAAGACGCGAAAGCGCGCCGCCGGGATCCATTTCCCCGCGACGCGCTTTTGGTTTCTCAAAACGCTGCTTCAGCGACCCTGACGGTCAACCTTACGACTGGCCGGGAGGACCAATGTGAATATGATTGTTGTCGCCCCAGCCGTTGCCCGGGCGTGTTCCTCCCGATTTGGCGATTGCTCTGGAGTTCAGGCTGGTGCCGAGCAGAACCGTTATGGCCGGTGGAGTCACCGCCGCAAAACGCCCTGCCTTCTTGAGAAAGTCCCGGCGCGCCTGAGCCTCTGAAACGAGGACTTCCTGCGTCCTTTCCGAGCGTTTCGTGCTTTCGGTTGGCATGACGATTCTCCCATGCGGGTTCCAAAGTATCACAACAGCTTATGTTTCCCGATGCCAGGATACTAGTTCACCAAAAGGCTTAGATTTTCGCGCTTGGAAGCAAAAGCGTCCGAGCGATGCGCCGCGCGAAATCGGACGAGCCCCCCCTCGCCGAACCCCTGGCGCTTAGAAACCGCCGCGTTCCCCAAATCAAATTCCCGGCCAGGCGCAACGGAGCGCCGATGATCGGGTGGGTTGCCGTGAAGACGCGCCTCCAGTGCTGGAAACGGACGATCGGGCGCCGCGCGCATCTTGCCGGGATCCTGGTTCCGAAGAAGTGGTGCAAGGCCAGGAGCTGGGTATCCAGGGCATTGCGGGCGCTTCGGTCCGACATGGATGCCTGCAGCGCGCTCCAGTCCACGTTCTCGGTCTCCGCCAATTGCGCCAGGTCGTGAAGGTGCCTGAGATCAATCCTTCCGCGCCAATAGTCGCCCTCCTTAAACAGGTCGTGCACGATCCAGTGCAGAGCCCGGGACTGGGCAGTAGGAATATTCACCCACAAATCGTCGTGCTGGACGAGCTTGGGAGGTTCAAAGTCGATCGCCCGGCGCGCCCGGAGTTCCAGCATTCCGGCATCCTGCTCACGCGCCATGCCTCGCTCACCTGCCACCTCGACATAGCCGAGCTCTTCAAGGCAGATTTGGGCGGCAGCCGCTTCGGCCGGCTCCACGGCCAGATCGAGGTCGCTTGTCATCCTGCTGGGAGCCTGGCCGGCCGGCGCAAGGAACAAGGGAACAGCGCCCTTGAGCAGGAGCGGAACGATGCCGCGGCGATTAAGCGCCGCAACGGCTTCGCGCAGTTGCGCACGCAAGCGCAAGTTCCGCTCCCGATTGCAGTCGTGAACGAACTGGAGATATTCGTACACGTCCTGCGGCAGCCGGTGGATCTGGCCGGCGCGTGCGAGGGAGGAGAACAAATCCGGCGTGAGCAAAGTGCGATTGGCCAGGGCGATTACCGCGTGCCAATCGACCCGGTCGGCCGGACTGCCGCGAAGTCCGGCGATCAGAGCCTCGAGCGCGTTACCTCTGTGTCTCACCGGCATGCCTTCGTGATCAGCTCTACTGCATCATCGAGCTTCGAATAATTCAGGCAATAGGTGCCCGCCGATCCGATGACTTCGGTCAGAGTGTCGAAGGCGCTGCCACTCAACTCTCGGCCGGGTGCGAACGCCCCGTTGAGCAGCACACGCAATGCGCTGGCCGGGTCGATCGGCTCGAGGCAAGCTTTCGCGTCGCGACCTCGACGAAGCTGGATTGCATAGCCGATTGGTATGGGAGAGGACGGCACGACCTCGCTGGGCACCGCAAACCGAACTCGCCTGCGGTCTGGCCGGCGACAAACCGGAACAGCGTCGAGATCGGGGAAGCGTTCGGCCAAAAGCGGCCATGCTCCTGCCTTGACGGCAGGCGCAAACGGCAGACCAATGCCATGTCCCCGGGAGTCCAACAGGGTCACATCGTCAGATACGAAACCGAACCCTGCATTGACCAGCGCCAGGGTCAACGTAGTCTTGCCTGCGCCCGGGTTGCCGCAAAGAAGCACGATGCGCTCATTTTTGAGAAGCGCAGCCGCGTGCAGAGCAAGTTCGTAGGCGCTGCGATCGAGGACCTCGATCAGCATTTGCCCTTTCACCATGACGGGCAGCTCGTCGGGCGCGCAGGAAAGAACCCAGTCGCCATCCCGGAACAGGTGGACCCGTCCTTCATGCTCGACCAGTTGGAACAGAATGTCGGCAGTCTCTCGTCGGACCTCGAGATGCCGGAACACGGCGACCGCGGGAAAGGCGCAGGCTGCAGGATACTCGATGCGTACGGAAAGGCCCGCGATCGCGACGACCTGGCTCACAGCCTCTCGAGCCGACACAGACGGCGGTGCGTCGGGCCGTATCAAGCTCAGCCGCTGCCAATCCCTCAGCGCGGCCTCGACATGCCTGTTTGCCTCGATCCCATCGACGCCGGCGCGCGCCATCTCGGCCGAAATGGCGCGCGGCGATGTTCCCTCTTCCAGGGAGCGCCAGATCTCGGCGGCAGTATCGTTGACGGCGAAGATGGCCCGCTGGGAAGGACTGAACAGGATATTCTGCCCCCTGACGCGTGCCAGCCGCCCCTGGGTCACAAACGTGGCCGGGATATGAGCGGTGGAGCCTGGCGGCGCCGTTCCGTTACCCGCCTCGTGATTCATCGAGTAGTCCTCTCCCCCTCTGCCGGAACGCGACGGCGGTCCAACCTGTCGTTGCGAAACAAGTACGTTCAATGGGCGAAGCGACAAGCGTTTCGGCAGGAGTTCACTTCGCCCAACACAGCTAAGCAACCGAATGTTTGCCCCCGAGTGCGACTTCTCACAGCGCTTCGTCGGAGAACCGGGCCACGTTCTGATGCGCCGCAACCCATTGCAGATGCGCCTTGTTCCAGTATTCGCGCGCGTCAGCGCCCGTCAGCACCTTGAAACCGGATGGCGGCAGCGGCAATTCCGAAGGAATTGGTTCGTCGGGCAGCCACAGCAACACGTTGTCCCGGCTTTCGATAGCCAGCCCCCAGGTTCTTTCCAGGCGACGGAGTCCACGCATGTTCACCGAAGCCAATGCGAAAACCGATCCCGTTATCCTCAGCCTGGGTGACTGATCGACGGCCTTGATCGGCGCCTGATGTGTGATTTCGCCCTTGGAGAGAAACGGGTGCATGCGAATGAGGGTTCGATCGATCTGCACTGTCTCCCCTGTCCCATCCCGCTCGTTTGAGGCAGGATCCACGCTGATCCCCGAAAAACAGCCGTCGAACAGGCAATCCTCGACAATGCCGCTGAGCAGGTAGTCGTTCTCCACCGCATCATCCCTGATTTCGCTGAGCCAGCAGCCTTTCAGGTGAAAGCCGTCGGCCCGCGCCGCGAAACGCACGCCATCCCAGCAGCGCCGCGCGCGGACGCCTTCTATTGTCGCATTGGCGGTTCCGTCCCTGACCAGCAGAGCCGCGCTGTTGCAGTAGGTGTCGCGCCAATCGGAGGTCAGCGGCACCTGGCCGTCGAAGCGCCCCCCGATGAAATGAACGTCCGGACAGTTGCGGATGACCACCGGGTAGCGATTGACCGGCAGGTCTCCTTCGTCGCAGCCCATCATCGCGCTGGGCTCAGGATTTCTGCTGTTGGCGACTGTGAAGGAAGCATTCCGGGCATCGATTGTCGCCCCGGCTTCGAGATCCCGAAACATTTGTTGTTCGTAGCCATGCTCGCCCGTCAGAACGAGCTGCTTGCCCTCCGGCATCTGCCCGCCCTCCGCCTGGTACGCGCCCGGCAACAGGGCGAACACGGGAGACAGCCCAGCAAGACCCATGAATGAACGGCGGTTCATCCTCATCCTCATTGACCTGAAGAAAGGGATTGCCGATGCCGGTCGAGACAGGCCGAACGGACCGCCTCGAGAGCTCTCGAGGCCACGGCTTCGGGCGAAGCAAGCCTTTCGATGTCGATAGCCGCCAGCACGCACATGCGATCTTCCGTTCCCATTCCCCGCTCAAGGGCGGCCGCCATTTCGCGGCAAGCCCGATCCGCCGCCGACCAAAGGTCGGGATCGCTGTCCGGAGATGTCCGTTGCAGCCGCGAGGAGCGATCGCCCCTGGTCAGGAGCCGGTCTCTGGCGATGCCGGTCTCGCTGCGCAGGTGGACAAAAACCATGTCATGCAATCCGACGGCAGAAAGCATATCCAGCCAATTCTCGGATGTTTTTCTGCATCTGCTCTTCAGCAATATGGACCAGAATCCCTGCAGCAACCCCTGATCCATTATGATTATTGAATTTCTTCTTGCCCTCTCATGCTGGATAAATGCGACCAGGCTGATAAGATTCCAGACAAGCCTGATGGCATCAAGGCGCGACACTTGCCTGCTTTCGATGACGAAGCGGGCAATTCGAGCAAGCAACGAGCGAAACTCACGATCTAGCAGCCGAGGGGCGACAACGCCCATTCTGTGTATCTGCCTCTCGATGAATGTTCTTCCTTCCCACGCCACTCGCACGTCGCCTACCGGCGGGCCACACCGTCGCAGGCTGTTCGCCAGCAGGCCGGAGGTGGTTGTCTTTCCGACCCCGGGCAGACCAAAGAACTCGACAAATCGAATGTCTGTCCGCAGCGCGCGTGCTTCGACGCTTGGCGGGAGGCTTGCCGCCAGGTCACCAAAACTGTGCGAAGTCATTGGATTTCAGGTGATAAGATGAGCTCTTGGAATGCCCAGGAAATCAAGGCGATATGCGAGGGGCATACTCAACTTCAAGCAGCTGAGACCCGGTCCCGACATACAACCTCGGGGTCTTGGCAAGGCCGGTCTGCAGCGATCGCTGCATGCCGCGGTAGACTATGAGCAAAGCGAGCGGCAGCCAGAAGAAGGCCGCGGTTGACGGCCCGAAGGAATCGCTCATCTGGTTGGCGACCAAGTAGTTCCATACGGCGACCGATGTTCCGAGCACCATGACATTCACTTCGGTCGCTTGTTCGCTCCTGCCCCTGTCGACCAATGTGTGCAGAACGGCGCTGATCAGATAACCCACCACCAGCAGAACCATGATCACCACCAAGGCGAGGCCGGGCACTCCCAGCGTTCTAAAATAATCGATGAACAGGTTGTGGCTGTGCGGAGCGATGTCGCCCACCCATTGCCCTGCGCCCACGCCCATGAACGGATGCGACAGGCCCAGATCGATTGATATCGACCACAGTCGCTGCCGCGAAACGATCGAATGTGCCTCCCCGCCGGAGAGCTGAAGCGACAGCAGCTTGTAGGCCCGTGGGTTCAGGAACTGCAACATCATGAAGCTAGCCTGGAACAATATCGGAGCCGTAACGGTCGCCGCGATCACTGTTACCGGACGCTGCTTCCTTATCACCAGATAGATGCAGTATAGCCCGTAGAACGTGCCGAGACCGACGACCCCAAGAACGAAATTCGTCTTGGATCCCGATTTGACCAAACCCAGCAACCCCGCGAGGAGGCAAACCGACAGGAGGATTCGGTGCCTTCGAGAAGCGACCAGCTTCGCGGCGACAAGCGGCAGACCGGCCGACAAGGCAATTCCGAGCTGGTTTGCGTGCTTGAAATAGCCCTCCGCCCGATCGGCGAATCGAGCATCGCCGAGGCCAATAACGACAAGGCAGGATGTAACAGCAACCATGATGGCCATGGTCATCCCAATCCTGTCGATTGCCTCAAAACTCCTAGGCCTCGCGGCGATCAATGCAATGGTCGGGATAGTGGCGAAACCAAACACCTGGGCGAAGACAGCGCGCATGGTCCTGACCGGATTGTCCGCGTGTAGCGCCGACAGCAGCGATAGAACCATGATGAGGGCAGATGTTGTCAGCACGGCAGTTGCCAGGGCTGTGTCGGTGCGATGCAGACGTTTTGTCGCTTCGGCGTAGGGAACGAGGCTTACCAGGCCGCAGAACAAAGCGAGCAAAAAGGAAATCGAGCCATCGGTTCCGGCAATCCGCGTGGCGCCAGGGAACCATATCGACACGATCAGCAAAAGGATGGAAGCCTGCAGCATCGATGGACGTCACGCTGAAAATGCTATGCAACAACCGCGGGCCGACGCGCTCTTGCCTCGCCAGGCTGCGTCCGGTGCCCCTGTGTCCTGAACGGCAACGCCAAGAAATAGAGACACAACGTTCACTCCAGGACGGTGATTCAAGGCGCGCTGCCGCACCGCGGGTGAATACTCCGCGTACCTATTTCATAAGCAGCGTAGGCGCAGCGGGATGACAAGGAAATGAGCGAAAACGCGTCATTGGGACAAGGTGTCCTACGCCTTTTGTGCAAGGGCTGGTGGTGCTGCGATTCCAGTCTGCCTGGTCGAGATCCGGTCCAGCCGCGGCGGGGATTCGGTGTTGGTGCGGATTTGCACATGTGGGAGACTTGGGCGCGGCACACCGAGTCTTTCACACCGTAGGAGATCGCCGTGCTTTGGGGTCTTGTCGCTGTCGGCGTGATCGGCATTTTGCTCGGATTTCGTGTTCGCGCGCCGGCGCTCATCGTCATGACCGCGGTGATTGTGGTGTTCAGCGCCATTGCAGGCGGCATCGGCAGCCTGTTTGCCTGGGACCGTCTGCTTTCGATCCTGCTTTTCGTTGTCACGCTGCAGGGCGCCTACCTGCTCGGCGTCTTCCTCGGCATCGTGTGGCGTCGCGCCGTGACCGATGAGCATTGACGGACTGCGGCTGCCATTTCGTCGCCGGCGCCGGAATTTTTTTAAAGCGGCGATGCCGCCAATGCTCGCTGCCTTCCTCGGCAGTCAGGACGCATGATCGAATCTCATCACAGCGAAGACCGTCCGAACGAGAATGACGACGTCGGCCCATATGGACCAGTTTCGCACGTAGCGGCTGTCGAGGGAGACACGGCTGGGATAGTCTATTGCGTCTCTGCCCGTCACTTGCCACGCGCCGGTCAGCCCGGGCCGGGTTCGAAGATAATCGATAGCGCAGGCGCCGTAACGTTGCAGCTCGTCGGGGACGACCGGCCGAGGGCCGACGCAACTCATGTCGCCGCGCAGCACGTTGATGAGCTGAGGCAACTCATCAAGGCTCGACTTTCTGAGAATGTGCCCCAGGAAGGTGACGCGCGGATCGTTCTTGAATTTCAAATTCTGCTCCCACTCCTTGGCGGCTTCGGGATTGCTCGCAAGATAGTCGGCCAGAACCTGCTGGGAGTTGGCAACCATGGTCCTGAATTTGTAGCAGGCGAAACGCCTGCCGTTGAAGCCGACCCGAGTGTGAGAGAATATCGCCGGTCCGCCGTCGGTCGCCAATATTAAGAGGGCAACCACAAGCATGATCGGAGCGGCCAGCACAAGCGCGATCGATGCGATGGTGACGTCCATGATCCTCTTGCGCCGCCCCCCAAGCGGACGATGGTTTTGGCCGACGCCTATTCCGGGTCTGCGGGGGTTCGTGTCGAATGCGCTGATTGTCATGAGCTTCGCCAAGGAAAACGGCTGATTTTAGCGCTCAACTTCACGCGGCGGATCATTCCCGGCAAGAACCGAAAAGGAGGTAGCGCCCTATCTGGCGCCGGTTAGCCTCTTAGCCTGAACGCGTATTGCCTGCGCGGTGTCGATAAGCCTTCTGATCAAACGGCGTAACACTGGCACCCATTTTCTGCAGTAGCAGTGTGGGCACCTTCGACTGTATTCGTGATCGACGAAATCAACTGGTCCGGCTAGGGGCGATCCAGACCGCCGACTGAATTCAGGCCCTAGCTCTGATGGCAAGGATGCCGAGAGAATGTCTGGAGCTACTGGTGCCGGATGGGCGAGCCGGCAGCCGTCTGGCAATGCCTGAAAAGCATGCGCGCGCATGCGACGAGATTCGACGAGACAGATCTTCCGCGTCGAAAGAATGCCTGCCAGCCTGTCAGTGGAGCACGCAACGTGACGCCCATTCCGAAGCCTTCGTCCGGTAACTTCCCCGCAAGGCCGGGCGCTCGTCAGTTTCTGGAGGTCGACCATGCGGAAGCACTTGCCGTCGTCCGCAAGCAGATAGCTTTGCTCGATCTTGATCTCTCCGGCCTCACTGTCGTGGCTGGCGCGGCGACGGGCTATCAGGCGGTGACTGCGACAGCCGCGGCGCTCGCCAATGCCGACCGTGTCGTTGCACTCACCCGCGTATCCTCCAGACATCCGAGCCTGGCGGCGGCCGCGGACGCGACGTTGGCATTTGCCGAGTACGCCAAGGTCGCCGAACGCGTGGAAGTGACGAACCGCATCGAAAGCCGCAAATGGCAGGAGGTCGACCTCATCACCAATTGTCCCCAGGTCGGACCGATTTCGAGATCGCTCATCGAGCTCTTGCCCTCTCACGCGGTCGTTGCGCTCATGGCGGAGCCTTGGGAGCTTCGGCAAGGCGTGTTGGACTTCGATGCCTGTGACGAGGCCGGTATCAAGGTTGCTGCTCCAAATCTCGGTCACCCGGCCATAGACCTGATGCCGGAATTCGCGCGCTTATGCCGGGTCCTACTCGAGGATGCCGGTGTCGATCAGCGTGCCTCGAGATTCGCCGTCGTCTGCGACACGCCCTGCGCACCATTCCTCGAACGTATGCTCGCCGAACGTGGAGCAAGAGTTGGTGTTTTTTCGCATCCGGTTCTGCTGACCGATGATGCATGGGAGGTGATCATCGTCGCTATGCGGCCCTCAGCCAAACCACCGATGGACATCAATAGCCTGGGCCGCATCGCCAGGAGAACGCGCCAGGCGCTGCTGGTGCAGTTCAGCGGCGGGATCGACCGCTCGGCCGCCAGCTATTTCGGCCTCAGGGTATGGCCGCCGAAGCGCCCCAACCGCGGCGAGCTGGGCCTGCCGCTCGAGATACTCGGAGCGGCTCCGGTGATCCGCAGACTGACGGGAGGCCTGAAGGCTGCCGAAGCAGCATATCGCGGTGCGGAGTTGGGCCGCGACAGTGTTGGATTTCTCGTGAAGGCAGGATTCGAGATGCTCGACCGGGAACATGCCTGAGCATCGGCCTGAGCGCATCCGTTTCAAGACCTGCAGGCACCGTCCTATTTCTGAATCTCGAAGGGAGGCGGACCTGAAATAGGTCCGCCTCCACGTCGAGGATCGGCGTGCGTCGTTCTATTGCCAGGCACCAGGCCTGGGCAGCCTTCAAAGCATCATCTGTCTAAGCTTGTAGGCCACCTCAGTGCGGTTCGTGGCTTTCAGTTTTTTCATGATGTTGCGGATATGGACCTTGACCGTGCTCTCGCAGAGGTTGAGCTCGTAGGCAATGATCTTGTTGGCCTTGCCTTTCCTGAGCGCTTCCACGACCGCGGCCTCGCGCGAGGTGAACATTCCGGCGAGCGGACGGGCGCCGTTTGCCGTCGAATGGATGATCTCGCGAAGCGCCAGCACGCAGCTGGCAGGCACGAAGATTCCTCCGGCGCGGGCGAGACCGATGGCCTCGGCAGCGACCTTCACCTTGACGCTCGTGGGAATGTAGCCGCGGGCGCCGCATTCGAGAGCCGCAAGGATCTCCCCCGGCTCGTCGGAATCCACCACGACGATTACCGGTACGGCGCCGACCTCGGAGATGAGGTGCACAAGTTCCGCCCGAACGCTCTGGTCGGTCACCTTTCGGGCGCCGAGAATAACGAGGATCGCGGAAGCCTCCGCCCCGCCGGCGACGTGCTGAATCTCATCAAGAGATCCTACGGCGCTGACGCGCAAAGCCGGATTATGTTCGATAAGGCCTCGAGCAAGACATTCGCGCTCGAGTGCCCGCTTGTCCACAATTACCACCAGACCTTCGGTCGGGTGTCCTTCTTCGAGATCAGACGTGCCGAGCCCGTTCACGTCCGTCAGATGCCCGTTCTGCAACGACCCCGTCGCGTCTTTCCAAGACTCGGAAATTTGAAGATGTCCCATCGCCTTATTTACTCCTCTCCGCCGCCGACTTCGCTCGCTCCCCTTTTTATCTTGACTCCCACGCAGGGCTTGTTCAGCGGCATGAACTGATACGCTGTTTACCGTGTGTCGGGCGACTTGCTGCGAAGTGAGGAATAGATTCAAGGAGTAGTGCATACGCCGGCCCAACCCACGGACGTATGGGATCCCCGCTCCATTGAGGTAATCCAGCCTCAAATGCATACTACGATGCTGTGGAAAAGGCGCATTAATCCTGGTTAACAATTTGGTAATTATATCTTAGGTGGCTAATATGACCGAAAGGATGACAACCTTAAGTTGCCATCACAGGAATTCCGCTCCTCAAAGCTGCGCGCGAGCATATCTCGACCTTAGAGCGAGATTTGCGGTTTGAAGCAAACGGCGCCACAGTTCTGAGAAAAACATTGACCTCGGCTGCCGTGCCCCCACCCAACCACTGCAGCCGGGGTTCCTTTTTTGGCCGGCAATCGCAGTCTTGTCGGGCCGACAAGTCAATCTTCGCGCGGCCTATCTCCACAACATCAAAGCGTCGCGCCTCGGAAATACGTACGCCTACCGGTACTAGCGTTTCAGGTTAGGCCTGACTGTCTCGACTCCTTCACGCGTGGTGGTGTCCGGCAATTCGCCGGGACCGTCCGGATTCCGTGTCGGGTTTTCGCGCGTGTCCCTCGGCGGCTTTTGCTTTGGGTTGGGGTCAGACGGATTTGGCTTGCGAGCTTTTTCCCGTTTCGCTGGTTTAGGCATCTACACACTCCCTGCCTGCGCAATTTCGGAGAAACATTGCGGTTCCCGTCAAACAGCAGTTGATCGGTCGCTTTCGGCTGCAGCCGGTGCGGATCGTCCCATAACGTTCAGGTCCAGGCCGAAAGGACCGTCTCCATCTCGACGGTCTCGACCTGTTGCGCGAAGCGCTGATGGTAGACGGTCATCAGGGCATCGTGCGTCGCGTCCGATGAACTGCAAAGCGCATCCGTGACCAGCACCACGCGATATCCGATGTCGATCGCCCCAAGGACGGTTGCAAGCACGCAAACATCGGTTTCGCCTCCCGTGACCACCAGGGTGTCGATGCTGCGCGCGGCAAGTGCCCTCTGCAGTCTGCCCTCCGGCCAGGGCGAATAAACATGCTTGTCGATCACCTGCGCCGGCGGACAGAAGGATGACAGCGGCGGCAGCAACCCGACCATTTCTCGCCCGACATTTTCGATCGTCATCGACGCCCAGCGCTCATAGTAGCGCCTCCAGGTGCCGGCACCCAGGCCAGGCTTTTCAGCCGGCACGAAGCGCGTGAAAAGGGTCTGCTCGGCTTTCCATTCGACGAGGCTGACGATCCTCGGAAGGACGCGGGTGATCCACGGCGTGGCCCATTCCGAAGGTTCCGCGAACAATTTCTGCATGTCGACGCATAGATGCGCGCAGCGCTCGCCCAGAGGACCATAGCTCAAGCCGGAAGCCGACATCGGATTTCCTGTCGGAAGTTCATGTTCGCTCTGGTGAAGAAGTGCCCGACGCGGTCAAAGCTCGACATTTCGTTTCTGAACTTTGGTGAGGCAACGCCTCGCCGTGCAACTCGTTCCCGTCGATCGGAAACTACAGGTGTGGTCGAACGTTCTACGGAGATGGAGACCTCCAGGATTACGTCCCAACCGGCGATCTCGAGTCCCGAGTTTCCGCTGTCTTTGGATACGCCGCCGATGGAGGCGCGGACCGCGGACGCCTTGCCTGAAGGTCCCTGGCAGTACGAACCCAAATGGGACGGGTTTCGCTGCCTGGCCTTCAAAGGCCGCGACGCCGTCGAGCTTCGCGCCAAATCCGGCAAGCCGCTCGGCCGCTACTTTCCCGAACTGACCACGATGCTGCGCGACCTCGCCGCAAGGCAATTCGTCGTGGACGGCGAGATCGTGATCGAGATCGACGGGCGCGTCTCCTTCGACGCGCTGCAGATGCGCCTTCATCCGGCCGAGAGCCGTATCCGCAAGCTGAGCGCGGAATCACCGGCGCGGTTGATCCTGTTCGATGCACTGGCTGCCCCGGGAGGCGAGATGTTGCTCGATTTGCCCTTGCCCGATCGGCGCCGGGCGATCGAGGACTTCGTTGCCAGGGCAGAGAACGCCGGGCTGAAGCTCTCGCCGGCCACAACGAGCCTCGCGACCGCCAGACGATGGTTGCGCGGCGCCGGCCGAGGTGCCACCGATGGCGTGGTCGCCAAGGCACTGGCCGAACCCTATCGCCCGGGCGAGCGAACCATGATCAAGGTCAAGCGGCTGCGCACAGCAGACTGCGTGGTCGGTGGCTTTCGCTACCTGAGCGGCAAGCGCCAGATCGGCTCGCTGCTGCTTGGCCTCTACAACGACCGTGGCCAGCTCGACCATGTCGGCTTCACCTCGACCATCGCCAGTGACGAGCGAGCGGCGCTGACCAAGAGGCTTGAAGCGTTGCGCGGCGGGCTCGGCTTCACCGGCAAGGCACCCGGCGGCCCGAGCCGCTGGAGCACCGAGCGCAGCGGAGAATGGGAGCCGGTGCGGCCCGAATTGGTCGTGGAGGTCCGCTTCGACCATGTCACCGGCGACCGATTCCGGCATGGAACAAGGCTGGTGCGCTGGCGGCCCGACAAGGCGCCGCGCCAATGCACGTTCGAACAGATCGCGTAGGGCACCTACCAGGGAGAGGCGACGCCACAACGGCCGCCACTTGCTGCAACGGGCGGAACCACCAATCGCCTGAGCGGTTTTCCAACTGAGCGAACCGCGAGCCGGATAGGCTTGCAGCATTGGAGAACGAGATGGACCCGCGTAAAAAGCAACGCACCGCAAATCAGGACGAAACCGAGGCTCCGGCAGTCGAGCAGCAGGACTGGGACGCGCTTGAGGGCGGCCGGATCCTGCCCGACAGCGTCGCCGTCAACGGCGACCCGCAGGACGATGAAGAAGCGGATGGAACGCTCCCCGAAGAAGACGACGACAATCCCTATCAGGAAAGTGACGAGGCACTCCCGGACGACGAGGAGGAGCGGGTCCTCGCGCGCGATCCCTCCAAGGAAGGAAGCCGGTTCGACGAGGTCTGAGCGGCCTTTCTTGGCGTCAAGCTGACTTGCGTTTGCCTTGCTTCGCGCCTTTCGCGGCGATGCCCTCCTTGGCAAGGCTTTTGCGCAGAACGTCGGCCAGATTGATGACGTTCTCACGCGGTTTCGGCGCCGCCTTGGGCAGCTTCTTGCCTTTGCGCTTGGCCTCGATCATGGCTATCAGCGCGTTCTCGTATGTATCCTCGAATTTCGAAGGATCGAACTTCGACGCCTTCTTGTCGATCAGCAGGCCGGCGATCTCGAGCAGGTCCGCCTCGTAGTCCTGCTTCTTCAGCCCTTCGAACACCGTCGCCTCCGAAACCATCTCATTGCGGTCCCGCAGCTCGGTGAGAAGCATTCCCTTGCCGAAGGGCTGGATGAGAACCTCGCGTCCGCGCTGGTAGAGGACGACACAGGATCGCGCCGCCACCCGTTTGTTCTTCATGGCCTCCCGAAGGACATTGAACGCCTCTGCGGAAGCATCCTCCGCCGGAATGAGGTAATAGGGCTTTTCGAGATAGCGCGTGTCGATGTCTGCGACCGGCACGAACTCGCCGATTTCCAGCGTGTGCTCGGAGGTTAGTTTCAGCGCCTTGATCTCCTGGGGCTCTATCTGGATGAAATCCTCCTTGTCGGTCTCGAAGCCCTTGACTTGGTCCTCGGCGTTCACCGGTTCGCCGGTCTCCTCATCCACATAGGCGCTTTTCACCGGCAGGCCGTCCCTCCGGTTCAATATCCTGAAATGGATTTTCGACGCTTCGCTGGTGGCGCCGACGATCTTGACGCCGCATGAAACCGATCCGACCTTCATGAAGCCTTTCCAGATCGCGCGAGGCGCAGCCATCGAGCTTACTCCGTCCGGATGCGCCCGGCAGGCGCCGGCGGATCGTCGGTTTCATCGGGATTTGGGCGCGGCACCTCGTCCGGCAGCCCGTGCCGCTCCGGCTTCCTGACCGGCTCCGGTTTCCAGCTGGGCGCCGGCATCGGCGTGTCGCGATCGGGATCCGGTTGTCTGGGGTCAGGCATCGAAGTTGGTTCCGTTGGTCTCCTGCACAACTCATCGCTGCCGGCATGGTTCCGAAGCCGCAGGCAGCGCTGCGCCTCAGATTTCGAGCAGCGCGTAAGGACGGCCGGTCGGCTTCGCGATATGCATGGCGACGTTGTAGACGCTGGCCCCACCAGGGGTCCGGCCTTCATACGAGCCGCGATGGGCATGGCCATGCACCACGGCGCTTACCTTGAAGCGATCGATGGTTTCGGCCAGCCGCGAGGAGCCGAGGAACGGAAAGATTTCCGGAGGCTCTCCCGCCACGGTCTCCGGGACCGGCGCATAGTGGAGCACCACGAGCGTGCGCTTGGCGCGCACCTGCCGCATAGCATTCTCGAGCCGCATTGCCTCGTTGACGCTTTCGGCCACCATCGCCTTGATGGCCGGCTCACCGAAGGAGCCCAGCATCCTTCGACCGAAGCCGCCGACAAAACCCTTCACGCCGACGAAGCCGACATCGTTCAGTTCGATCGCCTGGCCATCGAGGAGATGGACCCCCGCCTGGCGGAGCGTTGCAGCGATCTGCTCGACGCAACCGGATTCGTAGTCATGATTGCCGAGAACCGCGACCACGGGAATCGAGCATGCGCGCAGATCCTCGGCCAGAAGTTCCGCCTCACGCGGTTTTCCGAGATTGGTGAGATCGCCTGTAAGGACCAGGACGTCGGCCTCGCGCGATATCTCGCCGAACAGGTCGCGGTACGAGGTCTGGGCATCTTCCTGAACATGCAGGTCGCCCATGGCGGCGACCTTGATGACACCGTTGCCGTTTGATTTGGCTGATGTGGCTGGTTCAGGCATCGCGCATCTCTCCAACGCCGCCGACGCCGGCAAACCCCCATTCCTTGACGTCGATCTCATAGTCGACCTGCGACAGCAGGCGGCCGCGGCAGATCTTCATTTTCGGCGACGGCAGCTGCCGTTGCCGCGCAAGCCGGCCCAGCAGTTCGTCGAGCAGCCAGTCTGGAATGCGGTCCCGCTCGCTGGGATAGATCCACCGGAAGTTGAGGACCTGCATCAGCAGCACCTCCCAATGGACATCGAGATAGGCGAGCAGCCTTTGCCAGTCGATCTGATCGTGCGCCTTGAGGATGGTGTGGGCGATGTCGGCGCCGTCGTGGCGTCCTCTGTCCTGGATAAAGCATTTCGACCAGATGAGCTCCGTTGGGCCGATGATGCGGACCCGGCTGCCCAGCAGCTCGACTTGGCGGGCATGCTCCAGCCACTGATCCTTGACCTGCATCGTGCCGTTGGCCGAGGCGAAGATAACATCGAAGAAATGCTTGCCCTCGAAGACCTTCCCGAGCCAGCGGTCGTCCCGGATCTCGACCGCATAGCCGATGTTCTTGAAGTGCTCGAGTATGCGCGCGCAATCTCCGGCCTTGCAGAAGATATCCAGATCCTTGGTTTGCCGAACCACGCCCGTATAGGCGCTCACCGCGTAGGTCCCGGCGACCAGGAAAGGAATGTCGGTAGCGGCGAGCTCGCGGATCGCATGGGTGTAGAACGCCTCCGCCGCGGCGCTTCTCAGCGTTGGCTCGGCTTTCGCGTCGATCACGGGGAGCGATGCTGGCAGACCCGGCAACTCATCGTTGGTCATCAACTGCTGCTCCGATTTCGGACCTTTCGATAACAGCCGCGGGGCCCGCTTGTTCCGCTGTCGGAGCTTGCGAAATGGGCCCGGCAACACCGTCCGGAGAGCAGGCAAGCCGCGCCGCGCGCGGAGCATTGCCGAAATCGCGTGAAAACAACGACTTGGGCGCGACAGCTTGGCTGGTGCGCTAGTCCTTTTGCTCGCGGTACAAGCGCTCGGTCGCGCGGTCGCTCTCGCGCCGTTCGACTGGACCTCTGTGACGGCGGGTGAAAAGCACGTAGATGATCGCAATGAGAAGGATCAGCGGACCGCCGGCAACAACGAATAGCCATAAATCGGAGCCGAACATGGCGTTTCCTTCCTGTCGAAGGTGGTTTCTCCAGCAACCTATCGCTGGTCTTGAGCTAACCGATAAGGGCTGCAAATGTTCCTGTCCAAGGGAGTAGGCGGCCTGCGTGGTCAGCCGCTTACGCGCCCGGCGGGATCGCCTTGGCGACCAATGTCCGGCCGTTGCGGCACCCTGAGCCAAACGGCCGAAGGCGGTAGCCGCCAGTTCGTTTGGGCCGCCGTATGCGCGCTGTCTCTTTGCCGAGAGCGGCGTCTTGACCAAACCGCAGCAGGAAAGGCCGTTCCGTCCAAGCGACTGCGGCGAGCAAGAACCTCTGAGGTGGGCTTGTCGTGGAACGCGGCCTTCGGATCACAGTTCCGGCAGACGCCATCTGAAAATCGACAGGCTCGGACTGGAACAAAGCCCTGAGTCGCTCGTTCGGCTCCGGCCCATCGAGCACAGGAGCTGGAAGCCATGAACATGCGGACACTTCTCGCGCCATTAGCCGTCGCTGCGACCTCCTCGTTTTTTCCGGCGGTCGCAGCCGATAACGCGCAAACCTTTGCCGGCCGATAGTAATCGATAGGAGACATCAAAATGCAGACGATCACCGCACTGTTCGACGATTATGACGATGCCGCCGATGCCGTGGGCGAGCTGGAGTCCATGGGCGTACCGCCGAGCGATCTCAGCATCATCGCCAACAATGCCGACGGCCGGCATTCTTCCGCGGCCGCCGAAGATGCAGCCAGTGGAGCCGGGATCGGGGCGGTCGTGGGCGGCGCCGGCGGCTTGGCGACGGGCCTCGGCGCCATAGCAATACCTGGCGTCGGTCCGGTCGTGGCGGCTGGCTGGCTGGCGGCGACAGCCGCGGGCGCGGCCGCGGGCGCAGTTGTCGGTGGAGCGGCCGGCGGCATCATCGGCAGTCTGACCGACGGCGGCGTGTCGGAGGGCGATGCCCATATCTATGCCGAAGGCATTCGCCGGGGCGGCACTCTGGTTACCGCTCGCGTCGAAGATGACCTCGCTCCGCAAGCACAAGCGATCCTCCACGATTCCAGGTCGGTGGACATCGGCGAACGGCGGAACGACTACGAAGCTGGCGGTTGGACCGGATTCGATCCGCGGGCCGGCGATTACCGTCAGCAGAGCAAATAGGAGTCAGCGTGAGACGAGTGCTGTTGCCGCTGATCCTGACGGTAGTTGTGCTGTTGGCATGTTACTGGGCCTTCGCCTATGTCCAGAGTAGCTGGCCGACGGCACCGTTGAAGCGGACACCTGAGCAGAACCAGGGCGGAAACGCACCCCAGGACACGTCTCCGGCCGCCGGCATAAAAAAGGATCCGCAAGGCAGCAACAAAATGCCGGGCAATCAATAGCGGCAGGCGTAAGCAGCAAGCATCAGGTGAGCGAGTTGCTTTCCGCCCGATCGCATGGCGCTTCTCTCATCCGCGCTCGACGAATTTGTTGAAACGGCTGGGCAAACCTTCCGCCGTTAGGTCTTGGTGCACGAAGGCAAGTTCGTTGTCATCCAATATGGCGAAGAACTCTTCCCATTCGACGGGCTGCAGATCCTCTTCCTGCTCGCCGAAGTCGACGCGCAGCACCGCTCGCTTGCCTGCAGTCCGCGCGACTGCAGGTCTGCCTTCGCGGGCTTCAATCCAAGCCCGGATCACCTCGTGATTTGTGGTTTTCAGTGGCTCGCTCATGATCAACCCTTCCGGCTAATCGCCAATCCTGGCGCTTTGCTCGTCAGCGAATGAGGATTCAATCCGCGTCCGGCTCGCTCGTTCCCGCGAAATCGCTCCTTGCCAGGCGGTGGCCTGGTGGGGTGGGCAAGGGAACCAACTGCCGCCCTACTGGTTCGGAATGCATTCATTGGAGCCTTGCCATGCCAAATGCAGCCGAAATTTTCGTCGACACTCCGGTTGCCTGGGATGTCGAGGTCATGTTCGGCCTGCCCGGCGATGGCATCAACGGCATCATGGAGGCTTTGCGGAAAAACCGGGACAAAATCTCCTTTGTCCAGGTGCGCCATGAAGAATCTGCCGCATTGATGGCTTGCGCCAGCATCGAGCGGACCGACGAGGTCGAGCGCGTTCTTGACGAAGCCTTGATGCCGAAGATGCCGCCCGATTATGCCAAGAATTTCCGCAAGGCGCTGCCGGAGACTCCGGGGCGCGAGCGGATCGAGGAGAACGTCGCGCGGGAGCCGGCCAGGACGATGATGGAAGCCGAGGGATGACGTTGCCGCAGCCGCTTGCGATTCCAACTTCCTGTTGAGGATGCACATGCTCGACCTGTCCCGCGAACGTCGCCGAATGGTCGATGTTCATCTCCGCCGCCGCGGCATTCATGATCGTGAGATTCTGGCAGCGATGCGCGAGGTCCCACGCGAGACTTTCGTGGACACTGGCTTCGAAGAATTTGCCTACGAGGATGGACCGCTGCCGATTGCCGAGGGCCAAACGATATCGCAGCCCTATATCGTCGCGTTGATGCTGGAAATGGCTGAGATCGGGCCCGGCGATCACGTCCTCGAGGTCGGCACGGGATCTGGCTACGCCGCCGCCGTGATGAGCCGCATCGTCGATCATGTCTACACGATGGAACGGCACGCCGGCCTTGCGGAAACCGCGAGACGGCGCTTCGAGACGCTTGGCTATCGCAACATCGATGTGCGCACCGGCGACGGCACCAAGGGCTGGCCCGAAGCGGCACCGTTCGATGCCATTGTCGTCGCGGCGAGCGGGCCCGGCGCGCCGCTCGCGCTGCAGCAGCAGTTGGATGTCGGCGGCAAGTTGGTCATTCCGGTCGGAGATGACCCTGACGAGCAGCGTCTCCTCAAAGTCACCCGCACGGGCGCTTCCACCTACAGCGAGGAAGATTTCGGTGCGGTGCGCTTTGTCCCTTTGATCGGCGAAGAAGGCTGGCAGGAGGACAACCGCATCCGAACCAGCCGTATCTCCCCGCTCTTGCCAGCGCGCAGTCTTCCGCAGATGATTGCCGCAGCGGCCGAACCGCTTCCGGAGTTCGATGATCCCGCCTTTGTGGAGGCCTTCGATCGCTTTGCCGACCGGCGGATCGTGCTGCTCGGCGAAGCGAGCCACGGCACATCCGAGTTCTATCGGGCGCGGGCTTGGATCACCAGAAGACTGATCGAGAAACATGGCTTCACGATCGTCGCCGCTGAAGCCGACTGGCCCGACGCCGCGGCGATCGACCGCTATGTGCGCCACCGCCCACCTTCGCCGCGCGCCGACATGCCTTTCCAGCGGTTTCCCACCTGGATGTGGCGCAACGCCGAATTCGCGGCATTCGTGGAGTGGCTGCGTGCGCACAACGAGCAGATCGAAACACCGGCAAGCCAGGCAGGGTTCTACGGCCCCGATATCTACAATATGAAAGGCTCGATCGCGGCGGTTTTGGAATATCTCGACCGCATCGATCCGGAGGCGGCAAGCATTGCCCGCGAACGCTACGGCTGCCTGACGCCGTGGCAGCACGAACCCGCCACCTATGGCCGGGCGGCGCTAACCCGAGGCTACCGGGAATGCGAGGAGGCGGTGCTGCGGCAATGCCGGGACATGCTGTCGCGTCAGCTCGATCACGCCGGCCAGGACGGCGACGAATTGTTCGATGCCGCGCAGAACGCCCGGCTCATCGCCTCCGCCGAGCACTACTATCGCGTGATGTACTATGGCGGCGCGCAATCCTGGAACCTGCGCGACACGCACATGTTCGACACACTGCAACATGTTATCGAAGCGCGTTCTCCCGATGCCAAGGCCGTGGTCTGGGCGCACAACTCCCATATCGGCGACGCCCGCTTCACGGAGATGGGAATCGTCAGGGACGAAGTGAACATCGGTCAGCTCTGTCGCCAGCGGTTCGGCGACGACGTAGCCCTCATCGGCTTCGGCACGCATGCCGGGACGGTCGCTGCCGCCAGGCATTGGGACGGCGAAATGGAAATCATGTCCGTGCGGCCTTCGCGCGAGGACAGCTACGAGCGGCTTTGCCACGACGCCGGCACCGCTCGTTTCCTGCTCGACCTTGGAGCCGATCCAGCCCTTCATGAACGGCTGACCGAACGTCGGCTGGAACGGTTCATCGGAGTGATCTATCGGCCGGAAACCGAACTGCACAGCCACTATGCCGACGCCTCGCTTGCGCGGCAATTCGATGCCTTCGTCTGGTTCGATGAAACTACCGCCGTGACGCCGCTCGGGCTGGAGCATGTGACGCGCGGTGTCCCCGACACCTACCCCTTCGGGGTGTAGGTGATGGACGGATGCATTCGACATCGCGCTATGCGGAACCTTCGGCGCACAGGTGATGCGGCGAGCGAAGACTACTATTCTTTCACGTAAGCACCAGGCTGGCGGCCGCCTTTGGGCGCTTTTGCATCCTTGGATTGCTTGGGGACCGATGGGCCCGCTCCGGAAGTCTTTTCCGTCGCAGGACCAGGCGTCGCCCGTCCCGGAGGGTTTTGCCCTTCCGACTGATGTGTCTTATCTTCCACCTCGCCCTGTCTGCGGGTGAGCCCAAAGCGATCGTGAGGCTTTTCGTTGCCGGCCGCAGCCTGCGAAAACCGGTCTGAGGGATCCGGATCGGTGTTGGCCGGGTACTTCCTGGCGCCGGTCTCGCGGCGGTTCTCGTCATTGCCCATGACACTCTCCGGGTTGATCTGAGGGATAACCAGATCGTCGGAAGAGCGTTCCCCGACCTGGCCGATAAGGGACGCGGGCAATCGGCTCCATCAGTCCGATGGAACAAACACGCCATCGCCCAATTAGGCAAACAGAGTTCGGAGGCCAAGCGCGGTCCGGTTGCGCCCGATCCGACAGTCGGCGCGGCTTCGGCTCCAAACACGAACAAGCCGGGCGGCTAGCAGCGGACGAAAGGATTTCTGATGCCCCGGATCGTTGCAGTGATCGCGATCGTGGTGATTTTGTTGATAACCGTTTGGGCCTGGATCGGCCGAGAGCCCGAGCGCCCGAGCGGCGGGAGCCAGCAGCCAGCGCCCCACGCGATCGACCAGAACGGCTGAGGCAATCGGCGACTTGCCGTTCTCACCGCATCGCCGTCTTCGCCGCATTGCGGTCTCGCGCGCCCTGCATGGACCTATCGCTCCGCGGATGGATCAACGTCCGAGCGCCGCCGGCGGCTGTCGCAACAGCCGCGATAGCGAGCAGGTTGAGACGCAGTCAGTGTATGAAGCGGCTTCTCAGCCAGGCAAAAATGCGATTGCCTGTGACAATTCTCCGGACGCGTCCAGCAGCCCAACTGGCCTGCATGGTTGCGCCGGTGTGGCAGCTGCAGACGACTTCATGCAACTGCCAATCGGAGAGTTCAAAGAAGCGTTTGGCTTCCCCATAGGTATCGGACTGCAGGCCCGAGGCCCTCAGCAGCGGGTCTTCGAACGCAACCGTCAGCGGGGATCCAGCCGCCCGCGCCTCTTCCCGCATGCCTGGATAGAGATACTCGGTGCCGGTGAGCGCGGCGAGACAGCGCAACGGATTCCGCTCGAGCAGTTCTGCCCACCTCTCTATCTTTTCAGTCCTTGTCGTGAGCGGCACCAGCGGATTGATATCAGCGACTGCGTGCAGTTGGTCGAGCGTTTGGTGTTTCATGATAGGCTCCCGTCCATACTTGGCTGACCGGCTTGTCCTGGCGGGGTCGGCAGGCCCGCGTCTGAGGTGCGGGCCGATCAGTGTTCCCCACCGATCTCCGGCAGGCGCCAAAAAAGCGGCGCCTGCAAATCATCGAACTGACAGTCGTCCCCAAAGTTCCGGATGAACACGGAATTCATTTGGAATGAGGTTCCGCAGTGCAGGACTGCACGGCGTTTCAGTTGCGAGCCCAGGCTGGACTAAGATGCAGGCGCATTGTCGAATATCTCATATCCAGTGATAGGAACGGGAGCATGGTCCTTTCTCAGGCCCCCGCGGTCCTCATTCCGCTGCCGCCTTCTTCCGTTTCGCCTCGTCGAAGTCGATTGACAGCACGATCTTTCCGTTGGCGTCGCGAACCCGGACGGCCCAGCCCTGCTGCCCACCTTCGGCGGCCGTGGCGTCAAGCAAACAATCGCCGAACGCAGCGCCTCGTCGTGCACGGCCTCCAGGTTCGGGAATTCCACGCCCTTGAGCTGCCGCACGCCATCATTGTCGCGATATTCGAATGTGAAGGGGCTGTCCGGCTTGGCGGGCTCGCTGAAGTCGCGGCTGCTCTGCTGCTCGGACCGGTTTTCCACGGTCTCGAAAACCGCGCACGGCACCATCATCTCTTTGGCGCGATCGATAAGAGCGGTCGCCGTACGTGGGCCGTGGATCGGATCCAGCCATTGTGACGGCAATCTTTTCGCCGCCCTCACCGAGAAATTCGACTGTCACCACGCCTTCCGACCTGGAAAGTATGTGGGTCTCGAGAACCTGCATCGGTGCCTCGTCATCTTAGATAACGAAGGTAAAAGCTGCCCAACAGGAAATGTTCCGGCCGCGCTCAGCGATTGATAGTTCCCCCTTCCCGGAAACGAGTTCCCGCACAGCAGCGTTTCTAGTTCGCGTTCAAGATCCCGTGGGAACACCGACGCCGGACAGATGTTTGGTAGCGAAGGAGCTGTCCGATGACCTCACCGAGCAAGCGAACACCCGCCGAGGATCGAGGCGAAATGCAGATGGGCTTTACCCGGGACAAGACGCCCGGATTCGACCCTTCTGCCGCCCCGCAGGAAACCGATGCAGAGGCGGGAGGGTCGACGAGTTCCGCCCATCGCGTCGCATCAGATGAACCGAAATTCACCAATCAGGCGAGCTTCGCCAACGCCATGCAGCGCCCCGAGAACGCGCCCGGCCTTCAGCCGAGCAGGAACGGGCCGGTGCTGGTGATTGCGGCGCTCGTGGTTCTGGCGGGCGCCGCTTTCCTGCTTGCCGCCCGGCTGGGTTGATGGATGCCGGCTCGCCGAGGAAGTGGCGCTCCAACCCGGAACGCCCGATGCAAGGTCTGATAGCTAGGGAGTATGTGCATGCCCATGTTGAAAAAGCTTCTACGCCATCTTTGGCGACGGAAAATCCAGCCGGCGGCCAATCCATCCCCAGTCGATGCGATCGTGCGGCTGTTGCGTGAAAGCGAGGAACGCAACGGATAGATTTTTGGATCGTGCCCGGTGCGCCCCGGCGCGCGAAATCCTCGAGCTCGTGCTCTTCTGCCACGGACGGTGTTTTAGCCCGCGCTGAGCGTTACCCGAATTCCTCCTCGGCGAAGGCGCCAAGCCTCCAGCCTTGTTTGCCTCGGCCTGCAAGCCAGCTTGATGTCGCTCACCGCACAGACAACTGCTATGCCGACTTGCGCCCCCGTGCAGAATTCTTCGTCTTTTTTCGTTTCGGCGCTCCCCTGGACTTCGGGGATTTGGGTTTTGCCCCGGCCTCCGCGCCGAGGCTCTTTTTCAGCGCATCGAACAAATTGACCACATTGGACGGCTTGGGTTCCGCCTTGGCTTTCGGCGCCTTCCTGCCGGCCTTTTTGGCGCGAACCAGTTCCAGCAGTGCCTCCTGATATCGATCTCGGAACTCGGTGGGATCGAACTTGCCCTTCTGCTTATCGATGATGTGCTCAGCCAACCCGATCATCTCGCTGTCGGGCTTTCCCGACTTGATCTCGGCGAAGACGCCGGCGGGCTCGCGCACGGTGTCGCCATAACGCAGGGTGGTCAGCATCATGCCCTTGCCGCGTGATTCGACCACCACCGGGCGTTCCCTCTGATAGAGCACGATGCGAGCGAGCCCGGCCATCTGCTTTTCGGCCAGCGCGTCGCGGATCACCGCAAAGGCCTCTTCCGAGACCTTGTCGGCGGGCGTCACGTAGTAGGGCGCGTCGAGATAGATCTGCTCGATCGACGATTTGTAGACGAAGCCGTCGAGATTGAGCGTGTGCGAAGACTCGATCTGCACCGCCTCGATGTCTTCCTCTTCGATGAAGATGAATTCGTCCTTGCCGACTTCGTAGCCCCTGACCTCGTCGTCTTTGTCCAGCGGCTTGCCGCTCTCGGCATCGACATAGACGCGCCGGACCCTGTTGCCGGTCTTGCGATTGAGCACGTGGAAGGAAACCTTCTCGGCATGGGTCACGACGTTCGTCAATTCGACGGCGCAGGTGACCAGCGACAGTTTGAGATAACCGCTCCAGGCGGGACGCGGCGCCATGGCGATCTCCTTGGCGACAGGAATGCAGCCGGAACGGCGAACGCACCGCTTCGGTTCCGACGTCGCAGGCCGGCGCATCGCGTCGGCTTCAGCCGGCTGAACCGCGAAGCAGCGCTGAACTTCCCGGCGGGAGAAGCAACGGGAGCTTCCGACAAGGGCTTGGCCCGACATAGTCGAGTTGCAGACATTTCGTTCGAAACGTCCGTGCCTCGCGGGATCATTCGGAACAATGGGCCTTCGGGCAAGTTGGATACGGCTCCAACGGCGAATTGATCTGGGACGACCGTGGCGACGCGGAAGATCGACAAGGACAGGCGTGAGCGCACCTCGAATGCGGCGCGCGAACTGCTTGAGACGGAACGACTGGCGCGCCAGGCAAAGACGGCGCGACTACGCGAGCAGCGTTTGGCCGCGGCACCGGCGGCAAAGTCGCCTCCTCCCGCAGCCAGGCCGGGCCGGACGCCCAAGAAGCGAAAAATCATAGATATCAGCTAGCGCCTGGCTCCGTTCGGCGCTGCCGCTTTAGGGCGGCCGCAAATCGATGACGCGTCCAGCCAGCTTCTCTCATTCCTTGGCCGCTGGCTCTCCAGGCCCAATCTCGGTCTCATCTAATATGTGCTCGTGAATGATGCCGAGGATTTGCAGCCTGACCGCCTCACGCGCCTCCGGCTGGATGAACGGCATGAGGAGATCGACCTTCTCCTTGACCCGCCGGGGCAGATCAGCGCTGGGATCGGTCAGCTGGCTGCCATGCTCATAGAGGTTGTCGGTAAGTTTCTTATCCAGATCGGAAAAGATGCCCATGGCTGTCGCTCCACATTGACGGCGGAACAGCCGTGCCCCGAATTGGTTCCGTCTCGCCGAGCCTCGTTTGCCGCGCGTTGCCGAATCCCAAGAATTCGAACGGAACAATCGCACTCTGCGCATGTTCGGCCGGACCACACTCGAACGGTCGGAGAACGAAATGGAAAGCGGAAAGCTCGCCGTGGTGACCGGCGCTTCCAGCGGCATCGGCAAGGAACTGGCGAAATTATGCGCGAGAGATGGCTACGAACTGGTGATCGTGGCCGACGAGCCGGCGATAGAGCCGGCTGCCGAGGCGCTGCAATCTCACCACGTTGCAGTCGAGGCGGTAGAAGCCGACCTCGCGACCGAGGAAGGGGCCAATCAACTGATCGCGAGGATTGGTGACCGCGCTATTGACCTTCTGTTCCTCAACGCGGGACGAGGCCTGGGCCGGGGCTTCATCGATCAGGACTGGCCCAAGGCGCGCCGCGTCATTGACACCAACATCACCGGCACGGTCTATCTGGCACATCGGCTCGGCCGGCAGATGGTCCGGCGTGGCCGCGGCCGGATCCTGTTCACGGGCTCCATCGCCGGCTTCATGCCCGGCACCTTCCAAGCGGTCTACAACGGCACCAAGGCCTTCATCGATTCTTTCGCCATCGCGCTGCGCCATGAGTTGAAGGACAGCGGTGTGACCGTGACAGTGCTGATGCCCGGCGCGACGCAGACCCGCTTCTTCGAGCGGGCCGACATGATGGACACCGAAATCGGGACTCAGGAGAAAGACAATCCGGCCGATGTGGCCAAGGACGGCTATGACGCCATGATGGCCGGAAAAGAGCAGGTCGTTAGCGGTTTGAAGAACAAGATGCAGGCTGCCGCGGCCCATGTCACGCCGGCCGGCACGCTGGCCGAGCAGCATCGCAAGGCCGCCGAACCGGGCTCCGCGAACAACGGATGAATCCGAGGCGCCGCCCGGGGAACATTCCAGCCGGGCGCAAGTTCGATGCACTCAATCCTCCAATCGACAGGAACGGCACGATGAAAGCGCTGACATGGCACGGCAAGGGCGATATCCGGTGCGACGCGGTCGCCGATCCCGCGATCGAGGACGACCGCGACATCATCATCAGGGTTACCTGCTGCGCCATTTGCGGTTCGGACCTGCATCTGATGGACGGCTATATGCCGACGATGAAATCGGGCGACGTGCTGGGCCATGAGACCATGGGCGAAGTGGTGGAGGTCGGCCGTGGACACAGCAAGTTCAAGAAGGGCGATCGCGTCGTCGTTCCCTTCAATATCTCATGCGGCGAATGCTGGTTTTGCCAGAACGGCCTGTTTTCACTCTGCGACCTGTCGAACCCCAACGCCGACCAGGCCGCCAAGGTCATGGGCCAGTCGCCCGCGGGCCTGTTCGGCTATTCGCATCTGGTCGGTGGCTATTGGGGCGGGCAAGCCGAGTATTTGCGCGTGCCTTTTGCCGATGTCGGCCCGATCAAGGTGCCGGACGGCATGGACGACGAACAGGTCCTGTTCCTCTCCGACATCTTCCCGACCGGCTATATGGCGGCGGAGAACGCCGGCATCCGGAAGGGCGACACCGTCGCCATCTGGGGCTGCGGGCCGGTCGGCCAGTTCGCGATCCAGGGCGCCTGGATGCTTGGCGCCGGACGCGTGATCGCCATCGACAAGGTGCCGGAGCGGCTTGCTATGGCGCGCGACCACGGCAAGGCCGAGACCCTCGATTTCAGCAACGTGAATATTTACGATGCCCTGATCGCCATGACCAACGGTCGCGGCCCGGACAGTTGCATCGACTGTGTCGGCACCGAAGCCGATGCCAGCGCCACCCCGGATTCCATGCTCGATAAGGTCAAGGCGAGTGTCTATCTTGGCACCGACCGGCCGCATGTGCTGCGCGAGGCGATCTATTGCTGTCGCAAGGGAGGCACCATTTCGGTGCCCGGCGTCTATATCGGCCTTGTCGACCACATCCCGTTCGGCGCGGCGATGAACAAGGGGCTGACGTTCCGCATGGGACAAACCCACACGCAACGCTATCTCGAGCCTCTCCTGCACAAGGTCCAAAGCGGTGACATCGACCCGTCCTTCGTGATCACCCACCGCGCCGGGCTCGAGGCCGGACCCGACCTCTACAGGAAGTTCCGCGACAAGCAGGACGGCTGCATCAAGGTCGTGATGCGCCCTCACGGGTGACCACGTCTTTGCCCGGAACTCGCCCGGGCGCCCTGTCGTTGCGATCAGGTAAGGAAGTATCAAATGGCTCAACTGAAAAACACATCTCGGCCGGCCACCAGGTCACCGAACGCCGAAGGCCTTCCGCGTCCTGACCGCGATGCGATGGATAGCGACGCCGGCGCGAGACCGGCAGTTCCCAAAACAGCCGGCGCCGCCGAGGAACAGTCGACATCACCGCTCGACAGCAAGGTTGCCAATCGCAATGCCGGTCGCAAGCGCGAGGCCGGAACCACCCCGCGCCCGACCGACAAGCCATTGGATTGAGGCAACCGGGGCGGCGCGGCAGCCTGCCGCCCCGTCGGGCCGCTTGCGTGCGTTCGCTGCTGGTTACCTGCCGCCCGCGTCAACCATTCCCGCTCCGCTCGACAAATTTGTTGAAGCGGCTCTTTCCTCCGCTCCCGGCCTTGTCCTGATGGAGGAAGGCAAGGTCGTTCTCGTCGAAGATCCGGAAGAACTCATCCCACTCGATCGGTTCGAGCGCTTCGTCCGGCTCGCCGAAGTCGATGCGCAGGATGCCGCCCTCGCCCTTGGTGCGAACCACGGCGGGATGGCCGTCCCTCTCCTCAACCCATTTGCGAATTTCGTCGTGATTGGTGGTCGTCTTCGCTTCAGACATGGCATTCCCTTTCTCGCCGCACGTCGGTGAGCGGCCCTAACAGCGCGCAAAGGGCAATGTTCCCAGGCATGCGGGCGACCCGCCGACAGCTTCGCCACGGAGGGAACTTTGATGAAGCAGGGAACAAACCTTTTGTCCCGAAGTTCGGGAGCCCAACGCTAAATCGGCCCCAACGCTAAATCGGCCCCAACGCTAACTCGGCAAGGAGTTCTCGTGAAACGTGTCCTGGTTACGGGAGGCTGCGGTTTCATTGGCCGGCATGTCGCCCAGGAACTCATCGAGCATGGCTACGAGGTCCGTGTCCTGGACGCACTCCTGGACCAAGTGCACGGCAATGAAGCCGTCAGCATTCCAGCTGGCGCCGAGCTGATACGGGGAGATGTACGTGATCGAGACGCGGTCGCCGACGCGGTAGCGGATGTTGACACCGTCATCCACCTCGCTGCCGAGGTCGGCGTCGGCCAATCCATGTACGAGATCGCCCGATATGTCGGCACCAACGATCTCGGCACCGCGACCCTGCTCGAGGCGTTGATCAAGAAACCAGTCGAACGCATTGTCGTCGCATCGTCGATGAGCATCTACGGCGAAGGCCTCTACAAGACACCAGACGGGCGGCGTATCGACGATGCCCATCGCAAGCCAAGCGACATCAGGATCGGCCAATGGGACCCGCTGTCGGCTGCCGGCGAAGCGCTGTCGCCGATTCCGACCGACGAGGAGAAACGTCCTGACCTCGCTTCGATCTACGCGCTGACCAAATATGCGCAGGAACGCGCGGTGCTGATCTTCGGTCAGGCTTATGACGTGGATGCGGTGGCATTGCGCCTGTTCAACGTCTTCGGCGCCGGTCAAGCGCTCGCAAATCCCTACACCGGCGTGCTTGCCAACTTCGCTTCGCGGCTCGCCAACGGCAAGCGGCCGATGATCTTCGAGGACGGCGAGCAAAAGCGCGACTTCGTCCATGTGCGCGATGTCGCCCGGGCTTTTCGGCTGGCGCTGGAGCAACGCCAGGCAGCCGGCCACGCGATCAATATCGGCAGCGGACGGTCCTACACCATCAGCGAGGTCGCTCGATTGCTTGCAGAAGCGATGGGCGTTCCGAAGCGGCCGCCCGAAATCCTCGGCAAGGCGCGCTCCGGCGACATCCGCAACTGCTTTGCCGACATTGCCAAGGCGCGCGAGCTGCTTGGCTTCGAGCCGAGCCATCGGCTTGAGAACTCCCTCGGTGAATTCGCGGCCTGGGTTCGCAACACCGTCGTCATCGACCGCGGCGCTGACATGAAGCGCGAACTTGAAGAGCGGGGGCTGGTGTCATGAGTGAGCGGCATCGCGGCCTTGGCAAAGCGCCGGTGGCCGTCATCGGCGGCAGCGGCTTCATAGGCTCAAACCTCGCCGACAGCCTGTTGTCGGATGGCGAGCCCGTTCTGGTCATCGACAATCTCAGCCGAGCCGGCGTCGAGCAGAACCTCGAATGGCTGGCGCAAAAGCACGGCAGCGATCTTAGAGTTGAAACCGTAGACGTGCGCGACCAAGCCAGACTGGCCTCCGTGCTGACGCCAGCAAGAGCGATCTTCCATCTGGCCGCCCAGACCGCCGTGACCACGAGCCTGATCGATCCCGCGGAGGACCTCGACATCAATCTCAAAGGCACCTTCAACGTGCTTGAGGCGGCGCGCCAGGTGAGCGCCCCGGTAATCTTCGCCAGCACTAACAAGGTCTACGGCAGCTTGCCCCAGCTCGCGGTGCGGGAAACGGACGACCGTTACGAGCCTTGCGACGAAGCCATCCGCGCCAATGGCGTCGACGAGACGATCGGGCTCCATTTCTGCACGCCCTATGGCTGCTCCAAGGGCGCTGCGGACCAGTATGTCCTTGATTATGCCAAGTCCTATGGCCTGCCGACAGCGGTGCTGCGCATGAGCTGCATCTATGGACCGCGCCAGTTCGGCACCGAGGACCAGGGCTGGGTCGCGCATTTCCTCCTCAGCGCGCTCAGCGGCCGGCCCATCACCGTCTATGGCGACGGCAAGCAGGTGCGCGACATCCTGCATGTGTCCGACGCGGTTGCCGCCTATCGCGGAGTGCTGGCCAGGATCGAAGACCTCAAGGGACAGGCGTTCAATCTTGGCGGCGGACCGCGGAATGCCGTCAGCCTGCGCTCGCTGCTGTCGGAGATCGCCATCATGACCGGCCGCGACATCGTGGTGCGGCAGGATCTCGAACGCACCGGCGACCAGCCCTTCTTCATCGCCGATACCCGCAAGATAGAGGCCGCGCTTGGCTGGCGGGCGCATGTCCCGTGGCGCGAAGGCATCAGCGACCTTGCCGGCTGGCTGTTGCGGCACCGTCTTCAGCCGCACGCTGAAGTGGCGAGGTACGTCGCATGAAAGTCGCACTGGTCAATCCACGTTGGACGTATGAACACAGCATCTATTTCGGCTGCCGCCAGCCGCATCTGCCCCTGGAGCTTGGCTACTGCAAAGCGCTCTTGGAGACCGACGGCCACAGCGTACTGATGCTGGACGGGCAGTTGCAGCATCTCGACAACGCGGAACTTGCCGAGCGCGTGGCGGCGTACGGGCCGGAAATGACCGTCGTGACCACCGCGCCGACCTATCTGTTCTGGCGCTGCGCGCCGCCGGAGCTGCGGGTGCCGGCAGAATTCCTGAAGCATCTCGCCGGGCGCGGCGGGCGCACCGCCGCCGTCGGGCCGCATGGCTCGGCGACGCCGGCCCCTACCCTGCGCAAGCTTGGCGTCGATGTCGTCGTGCGCGGCGAATGCGAGGAGGTGGTGGCGGAGCTTGCCGGGCGCGGCGAATGGAGCGCCGTCCCTCACACGGCGCGGCTCGAGAGCGGCGTGCTGGCCTGCAACGGTGGCGTGAGCGTCAGCCGCTTCGTCGACCACCCGGCACTTCATTGGCCGTCCGATTGGATTGCGGCCCATTCGCACCACCATCATCGGTTCGACGCGGACCAGAAGGGCGCCGGTGCCGAGGTGGAAGCTTCGCGGGGTTGCCCCTATAATTGCAGCTTCTGCGCCAAGATCGATTTTCGCGACGCCTACCGCCGCAGGAACCACGACGCGGTCGTCGCCGAGATCGACGGTCTGATCGCCCAGGGCGTCGGCTACATCTACTTCATCGACGAGATTTTCCTGCCCCAGAAGGCGCTGCTCGAGGCCCTTGTCGACCGCGATATCCAATTCGGCGTTCAGACGCGCATCGACCTCTGGAAACCGGAGTTGCTGGAATTGTTGGGCGAGGCCGGCTGCGTCTCGATCGAAGCTGGCCTGGAAAGCCTGACCGTCGAAGGCCGCGAGATGCTGGCCAAGCGCTGTCGGCTGGGCACCGAGGAATTGGCCGCGCTGCTGGTCGATGCCCGCCGCCATGTTCCTTTCGTCCAAGCCAATCTGATCGGCGTGGTCGAGGACGATCCGGCCCTGGTGGAGTATTGGCGCAAGCACCTCATCGACAACGGCGTCTGGGCCAACGAGCCGGTGCCGCTCTATCCCTATCCGAGCTCGCCAAGTTACCGCGAGCTGTGGGGCGAACCCGACGATTTCGCCTGGGAGCGCGCGCATGAGCACTATCTGGCTTCGTTCCGGACGTTCAGCGACATCCAGGACCAGCGCCCGCGCGCGCTGGCCGAATTGGAGTCCTCATGCTGCAATCATTGATCCATCGCCCGCGGCGCATCCTGATGACCACCGACTCCGTCGGTGGCGTCTGGCGATATTCGCTCGACCTGGCGCGCGAGCTCACCAACCGAGGGGACAGCGTCGTGCTGGCCGGGCTAGGGCCTCGGCCTTCTCGGGAGCAGGCACAAGAGGCGCAATCCTTCGCGACGCTCGCATGGCTCGAGACCCCTCCGGACTGGATGACGCGCAACGAGAGCGATCTCGACCGCCTGCCCGGCGAGCTTCGCGAGCTTGCAACGACCTCTGCCGCGGACCTCGTTCATCTTAACGCTCCGGCCCAGGCGGCCGAGGTCGATCTGCCCTGCCCCATTCTCACGGTCTCGCATTCCTGCGTCGTGACGTGGCTGCATGCCGTGCGGGGTCAGGTCCCGACCGACGGCTGGGCCTGGCAGAAAGACCGCAACCGGGCTGGTTTCAATCGCGCCGATATTGTGGTGGCACCCAGCCGAAGCCACGCCGACATGCTTGAGGCCTGCTACGGGCCGGTCGCGCGGCTAAGTGTTGTCCACAACAGTGCTCTTCCCGGCCCGGTCGCCTCGCGGCGCGAGCCTTTCGTCCTGGCCGCCGCCCGCTGGTGGGATGAAGGAAAGAATGCGGCGGTGCTGGATGCCGCGGCTGCCATAACCGAATGGCCGGTCCATGCCGCCGGCCCCCTCGACGGGCCGGACGGGCAGATGGCGTGTCTCGATCATTGCGTCGCGCTCGGCTCGATCGGCTATGCCCAAGTGCGTCAGCGGATGGCGCGCGCTGGCATTTTCGTCTCGCCATCGATCTACGAGCCCTTCGGGCTTGCCGCGCTGGAAGCCGCGCTCTCGGGCGCGCCGCTGGTCCTCGCCGACATTGCGACCTATCGCGAGCTCTGGGACGGCGCGGCTATGTTCTTCGACGCGCGCGATCCGCATGCGCTTGCCGGATGCATAGCCCACCTCTCCCGCGACGAAAACTTGCGGCGCCAGCTCGGCCGGCGCGCCGTCCGTCGCGCGCGCAGTTTTTCGCCGCAGGCGCAGGCGGCCGCGATGAGTGAAATCTACGATCGCGCGGCGATGGCCGTCGCAGGGCGCTGACCATGCATTTCGTATTCTACACCCATTCCGTCGTTTCCGATTGGAACCATGGCAATGCGCATTTCCAGCGCGGCATCATGCGCGAGCTTGTTGCGAACGGACACCACGCCCTCGCGCTCGAACCCGCGGACGGCTGGAGTCGTTCGAACCTGCTGGCCGAGCAAGGCCCCTTCGCCGTCGAGCGCTTCCGGAAAGATTTTCCCGAGCTGATGCCGGTGACCTACGATGCGTCCTTCGATCACGAGGCCTGGATTGCGAAGGCGGATGTGGTGATCGTCCATGAGTGGACCGATCCAGATCTTGTGGCGCGGATCGGGCGGGCCAAGCTCAACGGTGGCAAGTTCACGCTGCTGTTTCACGACACGCATCACCGCGCCGTATCGGCGACGCAGTCGATCTCGGCACTGAACCTGGAGCACTATGACGGCGTCTTGGTCTTCGGCGAGGCGTTGCGGGAGAGCTACCTTCGCGCCGGCTGGGGCCGACGGGCTTTCACCTGGCATGAAGCAGCGGACGAACGGTTGTTCAAACCCTCTCCCGATGTCGACGCCCTATCGGATCTGGTCTGGGTCGGCAACTGGGGCGACGACGAACGCAGCGCCGAAATCCAGGAGTTCCTCGTCGCGCCGTCACGCGAGCTTGGCCTGTCGGGAACCGTTCATGGGGTGCGCTACCCAGCGCAGGCGCGGGCCGCGCTCGCCGTCGCCGGCTTGCGCCATGAGGGCTGGATCGCCAATGCCGACGTCCCGAAAGCGTTCGCGCAGCATCGAGTGACGGTGCACATCCCGCGCCGACCCTATCGGGACCATCTGCCGGGCATTCCCACGATCCGCATGTTCGAGGCATTGGCCTGCGGCATTCCCCTCGTCTCTGCGCCATGGTCGGACGTCGAAGAGCTGTTCCGTCCCGGCAAGGACTTTCTGTTTGCCCGCGACGGCTCCGAGATGCGCCAGCACCTGCGCGACGTGCTGCACGACGCCGCGCTTGCGAAGGCTCTGGCGGCAGCCGGGCTGGAAACCATCCTGGCACGGCACACATGCCGGCGCCGCGCCGACGAATTGTTCGACATACTCGCCGCATGCGGCAATCGCCATGCGGCCGACGGGTTGCCAGCAAGGGAGGCCGCCGCATGAAGATCGCCTTTTACGGATCCAGCCTGCTGTCGTCCTATTGGAACGGCGCCGCCACCTATTATCGCGGCCTGCTGAAGGCACTTTCCCGGCGCGGTTACGACATCGTCTTCTACGAGCCGGATGCCTTTGACCGGCAGAAGCACCGCGACATCGAGGTTCCCGACTGGTGCGACGTCGTCGTCTACGAGGCGACGCCGGATGCGCTGATGCAGGTCGCTTGCTGCGCCGAGCAGGCCGACATCGTCGTCAAGGCAAGCGGTGTGGGCTTCGAAGACGAAGCGCTGTTGCGCGCCGTGCTCGACCACGCCCGCAATGACGCGCTGACGGTGTTCTGGGACGTCGACGCCCCGGCGACGCTCAGCGAGTTGCGGAACGATGCCGCCCATCCTCTCCACGAGGAGCTCAAAAGGATCGCCCTCGTGCTGACCTATGGCGGCGGAGATCCCGTCGTGTGGGACTATAGGGCGCTTGGCGCCGCCGAATGTGTGCCGATCTACAACGCGCTCGATCCCGAGACGCATTTCCCCGTCGCCCGAGATTCCCGCTTCGCCTGCGATCTCGCCTTTCTCGGCAATCGCCTGCCGGATCGCGAGGCCCGCGTGGAAGGCTTCTTCCTCGAGCCGGCCGGTGCGCTGGAGGACCAGAAGTTCCTGCTCGGCGGATCAGGCTGGGGCGACAAGCCGATGCCGGCGAATGTCTCCTGGCTCGGCCATGTCGGCACTCGAGACCATAACGCCTTCAATGTCACGCCGAAGGCGGTGCTGAACATCAGCCGCGACAGCATGGCCAGCAACGGCTTTTCGCCGGCAACGCGGGTGTTCGAGGCGGCCGGCGCCGGTGCATGCCTCATCACCGACGCCTGGGCCGGTGTCGAGCTGTTCCTTACGCCTGGCGAGGAAATCCTGGTGGCGCGAGACGGCGCCGACGTTGTCGAGATCATGTGCACGCTCACACCAGGGCGCGCAAAGGCGATCGGGGCGGCAGCGCTTCGGCGTGTTCTGGCCGAGCACACCTACACACTGAGGGCTGAACGGGTTGACGCAATCTTAAAGGCGCATTTCGAGCGCGAGACCGTGGAGGCCGCAGAATGACGAAGGCACTCGATATCGTGTTCCTGGGTCTTTCTCTGTCCTCTTCCTGGGGCAATGGCCATGCGACGACGTTTCGGGGGCTGCTGCGGGGCCTCGACGAGCTCGGCCATCGCGTCACCTTCTTCGAACGCGACGTGCCCTGGTACGCGCACCACCGCGACCTGCGCGACCCCGATTATTGCGACTTGCGCTATTACGACACCGTCCAGGAGCTTCGTCGCAGCCATGAACGAGACCTTCAGCAGGCCGATGTTGTGGTCATCGGCTCGTTCGTGCCTGAAGGCAGGGCGGTCATCGACGACCTCGCGTCGCTGTGCACCGGGCTATTCTGCTTCTACGACATCGACACGCCGGTGACGCTGGCCAGGATTGCCGAGGATGACTGCGACTATCTCGCGCGTCGGCAGATTCCCTATTTCAACCTTTATTTCTCCTTCACGGGCGGACCGACCCTCCATCGCCTGGAGCTCGAATTCGGCGCGCGTCGGGCCGAACCGCTCTATTGCTCCGTCGACCCCGAGCGGCACCATCGAAACCGAAATGTGATCAAATGGGACCTAGGCTATCTCGGCACCTACAGTCCGGATCGGCAGCAGACCCTGGAAACGCTTCTGCTCGAGCCTGCTCGTCGACTGCCGGATCGACGCTTCGTGGTCGCGGGCTCGCAATACCCGCACGATATCGACTGGCCCGACAATGTCGAGCGGATCGAGCACCTGCCGCCGGCCGAGCATGCCGGCTTCTATAACCGGCAGCGCTACACGCTGAATGTGACACGCACTTCGATGGTCGAAGCCGGATGGTCGCCCAGCGTCCGGCTTTTCGAAGCAGCGGCGTGCGGGACGCCGATCATCAGCGATCGCTGGCCAGGCCTCGACAGTTTCTTTCCGGCTACGGCGATACAGACGGCCGGCAGCGCAGATGATGTGACGGGAATTCTTCTGGGACAGCCCGACCGCGCCAGGCTCAGCATGGCCAGGCAGGCCCATTCGCTGGTCCTGGAAAGACACACCGGAGTTGCTCGGGCACGAGAGTTCACGTCGATGCTGGCGCGGGCAAGGCAGACACGTCCGGTGCTCGATCTGGATGTCGAAAGTGCAGCATGACAGGCAGACAGGAGAACACACAGATGCGGCGTTCAAGAAAGGCCCAACAGACACGGACGGCGCTTGTCGCCGGCGGTGCCGGTTTCCTCGGTTCGCACCTATGCGAGGCCCTGTTTGGCATCGGCTATCGCGTGATCTGCATCGACAACTTTCTCACCGGCCGAATGGAGAACATTACGCCGCTTATCGGCCAATCGCGCTTCCGGTTGATCGAGCAGGATATCTGCAGCCCGCTGGAACTGGGTGAACCGGTCGACCGTGTCTTCAACCTGGCATGCGCGGCGTCACCGCCCCGCTACCAGGCCGATCCCGTTCATACCACGCGCACCTGCGTGGTCGGGTCGCTCAATCTCCTCGAGCTTGCCGTTCGCGACGGTGCACGCTTCCTGCAGGCATCGACCAGCGAAGTGTATGGTGATCCCGAGCAGCATCCGCAGCGTGAGGACTATCTCGGCCATGTGAACTGCACCGGCCCGCGCGCCTGCTACGACGAAGGCAAGCGCACTGCGGAGACGCTTTGCTTCGACTACCTTCGGGCCGATCGGGCCGACGTGCGTGTCGCCCGTATCTTCAACACTTATGGCCCAAGGATGGACCCCGCCGACGGTCGCATCGTCTCGAATCTGGTCATGCAAGCACTTGAAAAGCGGCCGATGACGATATTCGGCGATGGCCGGCAGACGCGATCCTTCTGCTACGTCACCGACCTGGTCGAAGGCCTGTTGCGGCTCATGGACATCGAGCCCAATCCGCGCCAGCCGATCAATCTTGGCAACCCCGGGGAATTCACCGTCCTCGAATTGGCCGGCCTGGTGAGGGAACTGACCGGCACCAGGTCGCCCGTCAAATTCCTGCCTTTGCCGGAAGACGATCCCCGCCGGCGACGCCCCGATATAGCCCGAGCGAAGGAGCTTCTCGGCTGGGCCCCCAAGGTGCCTCTCCGGCAGGGCCTGCTGCAAACGGTCGTCTACTTCGCCGAACTCGACGGCAGCGCGACCGTGTCGCCCGCCACCGCGACCAACAGGTCCGGGGCAGACGGAGTTGAAACCGGCGGCCCGCAGGATCCCGATGCGTCCCGCGTTCTTTTCACCGAAGCGGAACATCCGACCGAGATTCTGGTTGGGCCCGATAACCGGCACGGAGAACGCAGTCGTGCAGTCGAAGCGATCAGCCAAGGACATCGAGCAGATGGCGGCCGCGGAAACCGCCGCCTTCCTGCGACGAGCCTCCATCACCTACCTCGAATGTTGCGTCAGCCTGATGATGACGCATCTTCAACGCGAAGAAGTCGCAACCATCCTCGAGCGGGAAGCTGACATGCTGCGCAGGCTGGACTGAGCCCCCAGCGCCTCAGACGAATGACGAACAAATAGCATATGAGCCCCGCAGTCTGAGGTCCGAACGTCCACCTCGCCAATGAAGGGGACCCGATATGAGTCTCGGCACAATCCTCATTATTATCCTGATCTTGTTGCTGATCGGCGCGATCCCGGCCTGGCCGTATTCGTCGGGCTGGGGCTATGGGCCTTCGGGCGTGCTCGGCGTCATACTTGTCATCCTGGTGATCATGGCGCTCATGGGCCGGATTTGAGGCCGAGCGGGCGAGATTCCATTAGCCGCACTCCGAACGTCGCGTCCTGCGCTGGCCTCGGAGACAACGCGGCAACGGGAGTATTGAACGTCGACCGCATCGGCGAATTTTCCACCTCTCAAGGAACATTCCTGACCGGTCACAGTTCGGCGCGAGGAACTTACCTCCAACAATAGAGGCGGCGGTTTCGTGACATCGAAAAAGGTTCGCATCGGCATCGTCGGTGTCGGCAATTGCGCATCCTCCCTAGTGCAAGGCCTCACCTATTATCGTCAGGCAAAAAGCAACGAGCCGATCCCCGGGCTGATGCATGCCGATCTCGGCGGCTACCATGTCGAAGACATCGAGGTCGTCTGCGCCTTCGACGTCGCCAAGAGCAAGGTCGGGCGCGATGTGGCCGAAGCAATCTACAACGCCCCGAACAACACCTTCCGTTTTGCCGATGTGGCGCCGATCGGCGTGCGCGTGCAACGCGGACCTACACTCGACGGCATCGGCAAATATCTGCGCGATGAAATCGAGGAAGCGAATGAGCCGGTCGCCGACGTGACCGCAGGCCTTCGGGAAAGCGGGGCCGAGGTGCTGGTGTCCTATCTGCCGGTCGGCTCGGATGCGGCAACCCGCTATTATGCCGAATGCGCGTTGGCGGCCGGGTGCGCTTTCGTCAACTGCATACCGGTCTTCATCGCTTCGCGGCCGGAATGGCGCCGCCGCTTCGAAGAGCGCGGCCTGCCCCTGATCGGAGACGACATCAAGAGCCAGGTCGGCGCTACCATCGTTCACCGGCTGCTCGCCAATCTGTTTCGGGAGCGCGGGGTGCGCATCGACCGCACCTACCAGCTCAACTTCGGCGGCAACACGGACTTCCTCAACATGCTGGAGCGTGAGCGGCTGGAATCGAAAAAGATCTCCAAGACGCAGTCGGTCACCAGCCAGATCGATGTACCGCTCGAGCCCGGCAACATCCATGTCGGACCCAGCGATCATGTGCCTTGGCTCACCGACCGCAAATGGGCCTATATCCGGGTCGAAGGCACGACCTTCGGCGGCGTCCCGCTGAATGCCGAACTCAAGCTGGAAGTCTGGGATTCCCCCAACTCCGCCGGAGTGGTCATCGACGCGGTGCGCTGCGCCAAGCTGGCGCTCGATCGCGGTATCGCTGGGGCGCTCACCGGGCCTTGCAGTTATTTCATGAAGTCTCCGCCGGAGCAGTTCACCGATGCCGAAGCCCGCCTGCGCACCCTCGCCTTCATAGCCGGTAGGGGCGAGCCGATGCTCGACGCCGCGGAATGACAACGACTATTTTCCTCGTGCGGCATGCTGCGTATGACAATGTCGGCCGCTATCTGGCAGGCCGCCAGGATATCGATCTTGGCCAAACCGGCCAGGCACAGACGCTGCGTCTGGCCCGCCGTCTGGCGAGGGAACCGCTCGCGGCCATTTTCAGCAGCCCGCGCAAGCGCACCTTGGAAACCGCGAAACCGATCGCTGTCGCCTGCAATATCGAGCAGATCGGAATCTGCCAGGAATTGGACGAGATCGATTTCGGCGCATGGTCCGGCAAGACATTCGAAGAGCTGGCCGATGACGCCGCCTGGCGGATGTGGAACGACCAGCGACAGAGCGCCCGAACACCGAGCGGCGAGACCATGCAGGACACCCAGCAGCGGATCGTCGACCTCATGGACGTGCTGCGCGAACAGGCCCCAAACCGATGCGTTGCACTGATCAGTCACGCGGACGTCATCAAGGCTGCGGTGTGCAAGGTGCTTGGCCTTCAGCTCGGCGACTGTTTTCGCTTCGACATCGAACCTGCCTCGATCACCACCGTCGTCCATGGCGACTGGGGCTCTAAGCTCATTCGCCTGAACGAAATCGCCTGACTGGAGCTGCCCGATGCGCATGGTGATCTTCGGCCTCACGGTCACCTCTTCCTGGGGAAACGGACATGCCACGCTTTGGCGCGGGCTGATACGCGCGCTGGCGCCACTCGGCTGGTCGATCAGCTTCTTTGAGCGCGACACGCCCTACTATGCCGGCGCAAGGGATCTCACCGATCTCGATGGCGGCCACGTGGTGCTCTATCCGGGATGGGATGATATTGCCCAGGCTGCGGCAATCGCGGTCCGGCAGGCTGACGCGGTCATCGTCACCTCCTACTGCCCGGATGCTGTTGAAGCCTCACGCCTCGCGCAGGAGAGTTGCCGTGGGCTCAAGGTGTTCTACGATCTTGACACCGCGGTGACGCTCGCGCGCATCGAGCAGGGGGAGCAGCCTCCCTATTTCGGTCCGGAAGGCCTTCGCGATTTCGATTTGGTGCTGAGCTACACCGGCGGCGAGGCACTCGGTGCGCTCAAGTCCATGCTGGGGGCGCGCCGCGTCGTGCCGCTCTACGGTCATGTCGATCCGGAGCGTCATCGGCCGGCAAAGCCCAGGGCCGAGTTTGCCGGCGATCTGTCCTACCTCGGCACTTATGCCGCGGATCGCCAGGCCGGCGTCGAGAAGCTGCTCGTCGCGCCCGCCGTCCGGCTGCCGGATCGCCGTTTCGTCATTGGCGGCGCTCAATATCCGCAGGAGTTTCCGTGGAGCGACAACATCTTCTTCGTCAGGCATTTGCCGCCTGCCGATCATCCGGCCTTCTTCTGCTCGTCACGTCTCACCCTGAATGTCACCCGCGAGGCCATGGCGCGCAAGGGCTGGTGCCCCTCCGGCCGGCTGTTCGAAGCGGCTGCCTGCGGCGCCGCCATCGTTTCCGACGACTGGCCGGGTCTGGACGACTTCTTCGAGCCCGGCTGCGAAATCCTGCTTGCACATTCCACCGACGATGTGGTCGCCGCGCTCGGTTTGTCGGACGGCGAGCTCGAGGCGTTGCGCCGCCGAGCCCGCGAACGCGTCCTCGACGAACACACATCCGCACGCCGCGCCGCGGAACTGGACCGGATTCTGGTCGAAGCCGCCACCGCGCCAGCAAGCGAACCGATGAAGGAAACAGTCTGATGTTGGGTATCGTGCCTGCGGCGGGGCGCGGCAGCCGCATTCAACCGCTGGGTTTTTCCAAGGAACTGCTCCCGGTTGGCAGCCGGATGGACGGGCAAACCGAGCGTCCGTGCGCGGTCAGCGAGTATCTGGTGCGCCGAATGGTGCGCAACGGCGTCGACAGGATCTGCTTCATCATCGGTTCGGGTAAGTCCGATATCCTCGAATACTATGCGGCCGGCTATGACAGCGCGGCCGCGATTTTCGTGGCCCAGCCCTCTCCCGTCGGTCTTTGCGACGCGATCTTCCGCGCCGCCCCTCTCGTCGCGCCGCAAGAGACCGTCCTGATCGGTCTGCCGGACACGATCTGGTTCCCCGAGGACGGCTTCTGCCATCTGCCGGACGACCGGCTGTCATTCCTGCTGTTTCCTGTAGACCGTCCCGAGCTTTTCGACGCCGTGGTCGTCGATCAGGACGGCCGCGTCGAGCAGATCCAGGTCAAGCAGCAGGACGCAGCCACGGACTGGGTCTGGGGCGCGTTCAAGATGCCGGGCTGCATCTTTCAGCGGCTCGCGGCGCTTTGGCGCGAGCGGGACGGCTGCGACGAGTATTTCGGAACGCTGGTCAATGCTTACCTTGCCGCCGGTGGTGAAGCCTGGGGCATCAAGGCGGGCTCGGCTTATGTCGATGTCGGCACCTTCAACGGCTACCGCACGGCGCTCCGGCTGCTTGAAAACAACGACGCCTCGGAAGACGATGGCACAGCGATATTCGTGCCGCCGAGCCGCTCGCACGTGCCATCCTTGCCAGGCGAAGGAGGCTGACCATGCTGCATTCCGACGCGGAAATTCGCCGCCGCATCGATGCGCTTGGACCGTGGTTCCACAACATGCAACTGGCGGGCGTGGAGACCGCTCCCGACCATTTCCTCGGCAACTATCCTCTGGTGAAATGGCAGAAATTCGCGGATGCGATCCCGGCCGATCTCTCGGGCAAGTCGGTGCTCGATATCGGCTGCAACGCCGGGTTCTATTCCATTGAAATGAAGAAGCGAGGCGCCGATCGCGTGCTCGGCATCGATTTCGACGTGGACTATCTGACGCAAGCGCGTTTCGCCGCCGAAATCGCCGAGTGCGACATCGAATTCCGGCAATTATCGGTCTACGACGTCGGCGCGCTCGGCGAGACCTTCGACATCGTGCTCTTCATGGGCGTGCTTTACCATCTACGCCACCCGTTGCTGGCGCTCGACCTCATCCGCGAGCATGTTGCGCGCGACTTGATGATCTTCCAGTCGATGCAACGCGGGAGCAGCGAAATCCTCGCGCTCGAACAGAACTACGATTTTTGGACGCTCGACCTATTCGATCGAACCGAGTTCCCGAAGCTGCACTTCATCGAGCACCGCTACGCCGACGATCCGACCAACTGGTGGATCCCGAACCGCGGCTGCATCGAGGCGATGCTGCGCAGCGCCGGCTTCCAGATCCTGCTTCACCCGGAAGACGAGGTCTACTTCTGCCGCGCGTCCGATGAGCCGGCGGGTGAAGGTGCGGTTTACCCGTCGAAAGGACGAAATGATGATTGAAGCCGCCATGATCTGGAACGAGCCCAACAACAAGTCGCATTGGGACCCAGAGCTCGATCCGGATTGGAGCCGCTTCGCCGGGATGACGATCATGGCGGCGGACGCGATCGGGCTTGAAAACCCGGCGATCACCAGAGTGCTTGGCGGCATTTCGCCGATCGATGCCGGCTTCATGTCGCTGATCAAGGGATATGGTGTCCTCGACCATGTCGACGCCGTCGCCGTGCACGGCTTCCCGCTCGACTGGAACCTTTGGCAGATCCACGAATGGCCGCAAAAGCTCGGCGAGATCGCCGAAGTCACCGATCTGCCGATTTGGATCAGCGAAGTCGGCGTGTCGAGCTTCGGCGCCGAGGAGGTCCAGGTCTGGGGCCTGCGGCGGACGGCGGAGCTTCTGCTTGGCAACGCGCCCCGCGTGCAATGGTATAGCCTTTATGATTTGCCTCACGCTTGGGGAGCGACCACACGGCACCGCGAGGTGGAAGGCTCCTCCTATTACCGTCATTTCTACATGGGTCTTCTGCGCGAGGATGGCTCGCCCAAGCCCGCGCTCGAAGAGTTCGTGCGGCACACTCCGGAAATGGGCCTCGTCCAGTGGTTTCATTTCGAGGACCACCGACTGGACGACGCCGTCGCCTGGATGAAGCGGCTGGGCGTCACCAGTCTGCGCACCGGCCTCTCTTGGGCCGACAGTTTCAGACCGAATGCCCTCGATTGGTTTGACCGCCAGATGGAAGCTCTGGCAGACTTCAACGTCACCATCACCTTCTGCTTCACGCCCGAGCACCGAGGCCTGCAGCCTCATCACACCAGCCCGCCACAGGCGCCCGAAGAGTTCGCCGAATTCTGCGCGAAGATGGTGCGCCGCTACGCACCTGGCGTGCGCGACCCCGCGATGCCGATGCGGCAGGTCTCGGCCGCATGAGGTCACTTCGGCTCGATCAGCCATGACGCTTACCGTGCTCAACGTCGCCTATCCGCTTGCGCCTGTCGGCCTCGATGCGGTCGGCGGCGCCGAGCAGGTGCTGTCGATGCTGGATCACGCACTGGTCAGGCAAGGCCATCAATCCATCGTCGTCGCCTGCCGGGGCTCCAGCGCGGCCGGGACCCTGGTCGAGACGCCTGCCGAAACAGGCGCGCTCGACGAGACGGCAAAGAGCCGAGCCCAGGACGCGCACCGCGTGGCGATCGCAGCCGCGCGTGCGCGCTGGCCGATCGATGTCGTCCATCTGCATGGCATCGATTTCGATGCCTATCTTCCCGATGACGGCCCCACGCTCGTGACACTGCACCTGCCGCTTGCCTGGTATCCGGCCGGAGTGCTGAGCCCGGCCCGCGACGACCTGTGGCTGCACGCGGTCTCGGAGGCGCAGCAAGCAAACGCGCCGGCCGGATCCAGACTGATCGCGCCCATCCCAAACGGGGTTGACGTCAATGCGCTTGCCGCCCCCCGGTCGCATCGCAATTTCGCACTCGTGTTAAGCCGAATATGCCCGGAAAAAGGCATCCACCTGGCGATCGACGCCGCGAAGCGCGCTGGAGTGCCGCTTGCAATAGGAGGGCAGATATATCCCTACCGGACACATGTTCAGTATTTCGCCGACGAGGTGGAGCCTCGCCTCGACAGGCGGCGGCGTTTCCTGGGACCGCTCGGGTTTTTCGCCAAGCGGCGCCTTCTCAACGCCGCCCGCTGCCTGGTCATTCCGAGCCTCGCCGCGGAGACGAGCTCGCTCGTTGCCATGGAAGCCCTCGCCTGCGGCACGCCGGTTGTGGCCTTCCCGAATGGCGCCCTGCCCAATGTCGTTGAGCACGGCAAGACCGGGTTCCTGGTCAATGATATCGACGAGATGGCGATGGCCATCGACGCTTCGGCCGACCTCGACAACGAAACATGCCGGGCCGAGGCGCGAGATCGGTTTTCGCTCGATCGCATGGTTTCGGCCTATATGGATGCCTATCGGGCATTGGCAAAGCTCGGCGAGTCCCGCACACATTTGGGAGTCGCCGGATGAGCGGCCTGCGTGCCGATGTCATCCGCGACCAAGATGCGCTCGACGGTCTAGAGCAGCATTGGTGGTCGCTCTGGTCGCAATGCGGCTCTGCTACGCCTTTCCAGTCACCCGCCTGGCTCCTGCCATGGTGGCGGACATTCGCGCCGGGCGATCTCTCGGCGATCGCCGTGTGGAACGGAAACGATCTCGTCGGCCTGGCACCACTCTACCTCGAACGGCACGCTTCCGGTTTGCGCCTGCTTCCGATCGGAATATCGCTGAGCGACTATCTCGACATTCTTTGCGCACCCAAGTTCGAAGAAGCCGTCGGTATCTTGATTGCCGAGACTGTGCTTTCGCTCGAATGGTCGCAATGGATCCTGCCGGACCTTTCGAGTGAAGCCGCATCCCTGGAGCTTTTGCTGCCCGATATCGACGAGAGCCGATCTACCGGCCATGCCGCCTGCCCCGTGCTTGCCTTGGCTGGCGACGAGACGCTTGCAGGGTGCGTTCCCGCGCGGCGAAGACGCCAGCTGCGTCGCGCGCTGCGAGCCGCGCAACGGAGAGGCCGGGTGACGATCAACCGGGCGGAGGCCGCGCCGGAGATATTTCTCGGTCAGCTGATCCGCCTGCACGACGCCCGCTGGGCCGGACAGGGCGGCGGCGTGCTGACGCAAAGCGCGATCGAGTTTCATCGCAATGCCTTGCCCCGTCTCGCCGCGAGCCATTTGGCGCGGTGCTGGCTGATGGAAATCGACGGCGCCGTCGTCGGCGCCTATTACGGTTTTCATCACCACGACCGCGCCTATGCCTATCTCGGCGGCTTCGACCCCGCTTACGCATCGGAGAGCCCCGGCGCCATTCTGATCGGCAAGGCTATCGCCGAAGCCGTTCAGGACGGCGCGCGAGAGTTCGATTTTCTACGCGGCCGGGAGAGCTACAAATACAGCTGGGGAGCAAAGGACCGATGGACCATACAACGGGTCTGGACCCGGAGCGCCTCGCCATGACCACAGCAGAGCGAGTGAGGTCGACCGCGAGGCATATCCTCGAGGATTGCATGGCGACCGACCTGTCCGCCGAAGTCGCGGTCGCCAGATTGGCAGTCGAGACGGATATGCGCGCGCCAGAATTGGCGGACGTCGCATTGGACATGCGTACAAGCGCTGTCGAGCAAAGGGGCTGGCTCGAGGACATCGCTGTGCTTCTTTCAGGCAAGGCAGATGCCTTCGATAGTCTGAGGTCAACGGCAGCTTCGGTTTGTCATGACCGTCTGCGCGGCGAAACCGGTGAGATGACGATCCGCCGGCTGGCCGAGGGCTTTGACGAGGCGGTCGCCATCTCTCCGGCGGCCAGCGTCCAACTTTCGTCGCTTGGCGACGAGGAAAAGCTTACGGCTGCAACGGCCGAAATCGTCTCCTGGCTGGAGCGACAGGATTTTACCGGCGCGGACAAGACAATACTCGATATCGGCTCCGGCATCGGCCGCTTCGAATGCGCGCTCCACGCCAGAGCGAAGCATATCGTCGGCATCGATATCTCCCCCAGGATGGTTGCCGTCGCGCGCCGACGCTGCGCCGGTCTTGGCAATGTTGAATTCCGCCGGACCTCCGGCCTCGACCTTGGCGAATTCGTCAATGCGGGTTTTGATGGCGTGCTGGCGGTCGACAGCTTCCCTTACCTGGTACTTGCCGGCGTCGCCGAGCGGCACTTTATCGAAGTGGCGCGCGTGTTGCGGCCAGGAGGGATGGCGGCAATCCTGAATTATTCGTACCGGATGTCGCCCGCCGCCGATTCCTCGGACATCGGGCATCTCGCCCGAATATGCGCCATGGACGTCCTCATCGATGGTGAGATGCCTTTCCGTCGATGGGACGGCACCGCCTTTCTTATTCGTCGTACCGGCGGAACATAACCGACGGACCGAAGTTCGGGCCCCAAACCACTTGCGCAGAAGCTGGAAGACCCAGGAGAACAAGATGGCGTCCGGCGGTAAGAAACACATGGGACGCGGCAGTCAGGGCAAAGGTGACGGGACCGGAGCGAAGACGACGGTTCCGAAAGACATGAATGGCGAAAATGACGTCCTGTCGAACCGGGATAAGAAGCAGCATACAAAAGAACGCGGCCTCGACAGCAATCGGATCAAGTCCGATCAGTATCAAGACCACGCGGCAAACCGGATTCCGGAAAACTGATCTTGCGGGGACTATCGCAAGACTTTGCAGGCGCGCAACGGATCATTTCAGGCAAAGGGTTTTCGCTCCGCCACGATCTGCTGCGGGGCTGAAGCTGATCGGCGGCTGGAAGCGCCTTGCAAACTCCGGCCGTGTATGGTCTCAAGTGAATCTCGAAGGGGCCACATTTGCTAAGAGAATGCCATGTCTCGTCCGAGCCAGCGCGATCCCGTCAGCCAGGCAAGCCTGGGCATAGACCAAGAGATCGCGTCGTTGTTGACCGCCATTGAGCAGGAAAAAGTTCCTGATCGCCTGGCTAAGCTCGCGATCGAGTTGCAGAATGCGCTGATCGAGAAGCGCCGGTGCAAAAAGGAGAACTGACGGCAAGCCTCATCGATGCCTGTCAGCGCTTCTGTCCCAGTGATCTTCCGCGAGATGGTCGTGTCTTTCGACCAGCGCTTGCGATGAGCTTTCATCAAGGAATTCCAGGACGCTTGCACGCGCGCGGTTGAGACGGCTTTTAACGGTCCCGACCGCGCAATCGCATATCTCCGCGGTTTCTTCGTAGCTGACGCCCAGCACACCGATCAGCGTCAGTACCTCGCGCTGATGTATCGGAAGCTTCTGGATGGCGCGGTAGACTTCCTTGGTCCGAACGGACCAGTCCTGCGAGGCTTCCGAAATCGGCCGGCTGGAGGCGCAGTCAAGCAAACCGGGCGCCTCCCTAGCTGCCGCCTTGACCCGCGTATAATGCGTATTGCGCATGATGGTGAAAAGCCAGGACTTCAATCGCGTCCCCGGCTCGAACTTGTCCAGGTTCGCAAGCCCCTTGGTCAGGGTCTCCTGCACCAAATCGTCGGCGTCATCGGGCAAGCGGCAAAAAGTGCGCGCAAAAGCACGCAAGGCAGGAATGAGGTCGACGACAGCGACCTCGCCCGGTACGCAGTCAGGCACGGCATGGCCTTTGGGTAACACGGTTCTCACCCCAGCAGAGAGAGTTGATGGGCATTGATTAGGGAGAATGCGTGACGATGATGATCGTTCCTGTTGTAAACGAACTTGCTTGAACGCCTCCGGCCAACCAACGGGGTCGCCGTTCGAGCTAGAGAAACCAACTCGCGACCAATCCGCCGAGGCCGCAAAGATCACCACGCTCGTTATGCTCCGAGGTTGTTCGTGGTCCGACTATTGACCCGGCCGCCCGTGATCCTGCGATCATTCGTCAGCAAAAGGATCAACACTAGCGGAGGAGTAGAAAAGACCTGCAGACCAATACCTACATTGGATGTTGCGAAACCCTTGCAGGAGCCCGATTGCTACAGGCGAGAGCGCCGCGCGGCCTCGGTGCCTGCGCTCGCCAATCGGGCGACCGCCTCGATCAGCACTTTGGAGTCTACTGGCTTCGACAGTCTCGGCGAATCCCGGAACTGATCGGGAAAGACCGTTGCGCTGTCATAGCCGGTGAGGAAGAGGAAAGGAACGTGGCGCGCTGCGAGGTGCTCGGCAAGCGGGAAACTGCGTTCGCCATGCAGGTTCACGTCGAGCACCGCCCCATCGAGTTCGACGCCATCGATCTGCTCGAGCGCCTGTTGAACCGAGGGCGCGGGCCCCACCACATGGCAGCCCGCATCGGTCAGTTCGTCGGAGAGGTCGAGCGCAACCAGGAAAGCGTCCTCGACGACGAGGATCCGCAGGCCCGATAATGGAGCGCTCTTGTTCATGCGTAGCCGGGCAGCGGCTCGAAGGCTTCGGTTCGGGCAAGGGGGATTTCAAGCAGGCACTCCAGGCCGGTGGGCCGGAAGTTCAATTCGACACTCCCCCTCAGCTCGTACTCCAAACTCTGCTGGATGAAAGTGGTTCCAAAATTTCTGCGGGATGGCTCTTCCACGGCCGGACCGCCGAGTTCCTTCCAGCTGATCGAAAGCATGCCCGGCTTCACCACGTTCCAGGAGACCTCGATGCGTCCGGTCTCGACGGAAAGCGCCCCATATTTGGCGGCGTTGCTGGCAAGCTCGAAGAACACCATGCCGAGTGCCGCCGCCGTTGCCGCATCGAGGTGGAACGGCCGGCCGTGAACGACTAGATTCTGGCGTCCCGTGCTGCTGTAGGGGGAAAACGTCGCCCTCAGCAGTTCCTCGAGGTCGGCGTCGCCCCAATTGTGGGAAGACAGGACCTCATGCGTGCGCGCCATCGCGTGCAGTCGCTCATGGAATGATGTCGCGAATTCCCCCATTGAGCTTGACGAGCGGATCATGCGCGAGGTCAGTGCGGTGATCGTGGCTAGGATGTTCTTCACACGATGCTGCAGCTCGTGCAGCAGCCTCTCCTGAGCGCGCTCGGCCTCCTTATGGTTCGAGACATCGACCAGGGCCGCAATAGCGCCCCGAACCCTGCCGGACTCGTCAAACAGCGGATTGGCCGACATCATCACGTCGATGCTTGAGCCGTCCCCCTGGGCGATTCGGGCTTCGTAGCCGGGGACGGGCTTGCCCGTTCGCATCGCCTTCTGCAGCGGCTGCTCGTGCGTTTCCACCACGGAGCCGTTCACCATCAGCGGCAGGACCGCCGGCACAGTGCTGAGCTTGCCGTCCGCGGCGCGCCGGCCGGCGAGCTCGGCCGCGCGGCGATTGGCGCGGATGGCATCGCCGTCGTCGTCTTCGGCGATCAAGATGCCGACAGGCACAAGATCCAGAACAGTCTCCAGGCTTTCGAGGCGGTTGCGCAGGTCGTGCGACAGCGCGCCGATCTTTTCCTCCGCCTGCGCGATCTGGGTAATGTCGACGAAGGTGACGACGACGCCGGCGATGACATTGTCGACGGTACGATAGGGCATCACGCGCATGATGTATCGCTTGGCGCTTTCAATGACTTCCACCTGCCTTTCTATCGTCCCCAGCCGCTGCAGCACCTGCTCCATGTCTGCCTGCAGCCGGTCCGCGGCAAAGCGCGGCCGCACATGCGCGAGCGGCCGGCCGACATCGCTTTCGACCAGCCTGAACAGGTCCCGCGCCGTCGGCGTGAAGTTCTTGACGCAAAGATCGCGGTCGAGGAACACGGTCGCGATCTGCGTGCTCTCGAGCAGGTTGGACATGTCGTTGTTGGCGCGGCTGAGCTCGTCGACGCGGATGTTGAGCTCGGCATTGACGGTCTGCAATTCCTCGTTGATCGATTGCAGTTCTTCCTTCGAGGTTTCCAGTTCCTCGTTCGAGGACTGCAGCTCCTCGTTGATGGAGGACAGTTCCTCGTTGGAGGATTTCAACTCCTCGTTGGAGGATTCTAGCTCCTCCGTCGTGATCTGCAGCCGTTCCCTGGTTTCCCGCAGCTCCTTTTCGAGCTGACTCACATTGGCGCTTTCGACATCGTCGGTCGTGTGGACGGGCTCGTCCTCTGCCTCCGCCTTTATCCCGCCGATATCGCGGAAGACCAGCATGTAGAGCGGATCCGAATTGCCGTCGACCGGCAGCGGCTGCACGGCGAGGCTGATCGTCTGGCGTCCGCCATTGGTGCCGATGCTGATCTTGTTCTGCACCGCCATCTGTCCGGTGCTGACTGCCTTGTGAAGGGCAGCGCGCAGGTCCATGCGCAGCCCGCGACGGGCCATGGAGAAGACGTTGTGGTCGGGCGCGCCGGCGGCAAGTTCCAGATATTTGCCTGTCCCGCCCGAGCTGTGCATCAATTCGCCGGCGGCGTTGACGACCACGTAGGCCGGAGCATAGCGCTCGACCAGGAAGCGTTCGGCAACTTCTTGCAGGGTTCCTGTCGTTGCCCGCGGGCGCGTGCTGGGAACAGCCTGCCTGGCGGCGGCGGCAAGTGGGAATTCCGGCAGGCGTTGCGCGGCGACCTCACTGCGCTTCTGGAAGATGCGGGTCGCCTTGTCGATGGTCGAGAACAGGCGCGCATGGCGCGTAACGTTCTCGGACGAGCCGAGGAAGAGATAGCCGTTATTGCGCAACGCATAATGGAAGATCGGGATGATCTTCTCCTGCAGCTCCGGCCCCATATAGATCAAGAGGTTGCGGCAGGCGATGAGGTCCAGCTTGGAAAACGGCGGGTCGCGCAACAGATTGTGCGCCGAGAACAGGCAGGCTTCCCGCAACTCGGCGGAAACACGATATGTGCCGTCCTCGCGCGAGAAGAATTCCTTCAGGCGCTTCGGCGTGATGTCGCTTGCGACGGTCGCCGGATAGCGGCCGGCGCGCGCCACTTCCAGCGCACGCTCGTCGATGTCGGTGGCGAAGATCTGCAGGTTGGGAGAAGCGGCGCCCCGCGGCGCGTTCTCCTTCAAAAGCATGGCGATCGAATAGGCTTCCTCTCCGGTGGCGCAGCCGGGCACCCAGGCCCTGATCGTCTCGTCCGGCTTGCGGCCCCCGAAAAGCTTCGGAATAACTAAGCTCTCTAGCGCATCGAAGGCCTGCGGGTCCCGGAAGAAGCTGGTCACGCCGATGAGCAGGTCCTGGAACAGAAGGTCGACCTGCTGCGGCTCGTCGCGCAGCCGCTCGTAGAAAGCCGTCGGATCGTCGATCTGCAGCACCTGCATGCGGCGTTGGATGCGCCGCAGGATGGTGTTGTCCTTGTAGCCGCTGAAATCATGGCCCGTGCGCGTACGCAACAGCCCCGTGATCCGCGAAAGCTGTTCGCCCACTTCGCGCTTGCGGCGGTCGCGTTCGCTTTCATCGCGGTTGGCGTGGCTGAAATAGCCGACGAGCTTCGCAGCCATCTCCTCGGCCGGCAGCACCATGTCAACTAGGCCGCTCTGCACGGCGCTGCGCATCATGCCATCATATTCGGCGCTCTGCTGCGCCAGCGTTAGGCCACCATGTTCCTTTATTGCCCTGAGCCCGATCGTGCCGTCGCTGCCGGTTCCGGAAAGGATCAGCCCGGCCGCATCCTCCCCTTGATCCTGTGCCAGGGACGTGAAGAAATCGTCGATCGGCGTCCGCTTCGCGCGCGTGGCGGCCATCTTGGCCATGTTGAAACGCTGTCCCCGGATGGTCACCGAGACGCCCGGCGGGATGACGTAGATGTTGTTCGGCTCGACTTCTGCGCCTTCGACCGCGGTCTGCGTTTCGATCGCGGTGGAGCGCTGGATGATGCTCGCGAGCACACTCTCATGCTCGGCATCGAGGTGTTGGATCACGACATAGGCAAAGCCGCTGTCGGCCGGCACTTCCGGAAAGAACTTCTGCAGCGCTGCGATGCCGCCCGCAGACGCGCCGATGCCGATCACGGGAAACATGGCGGGCTCTCTCGAGCTCTGGCGCGAGCTAGTCCGTGCCTTCCTTGTGCTTGCCTTCCTCGCCGCCTGCGCCATTGCCTGTTACCTGTGTCCGCCTGCTTTCCAGGATGCGCTCGATGACGGAGGCATCCGCTTCGTATTCTTTCGCCCGCTTGCCGAACTCGCTGGCGAGCTCGGAGCGATGCCGCGTCTTTTCCCGCTCCGCCATGCGCCGGGCAAACTCTGCCCGCTGCTGATGCGACCGCAGCAGGCTCCACAGGATCTCGTCCGCCTCGATCGCCTGCGCCTCCATGACCGCGTCTGCGGTGAAGGCATGCCCGGTATGGCACCGATAACGCAGCATGTCACCGTCTTCGATCTCCCACAGCGGCCCGTGGCATTCCGGGCATGTAAACACCGACAGTTCGCCAAGTCGATCTTCGTCTTTCATGGTCGAATGCTCCTGTGCCGCGATGGCCGCTTCCAGCCGCACGCCGGAGGGCGCCGGCAACGTTTCTCCGGCCGGCTCGGCCGCCAGCTTGCCCAGCAAGCCGCCGAGTTTGGCGGCGGGTTCGCAATGATCGATGTCGACATAACGCAGCGCGCTTTCCACCATGGAAGGCACCAGCGCGTCCTTGGGATGCTGGACCACCGCGAGGCCGCCGACCGCCTTGATTGCCCTCAGGCCGGCGGTGCCGTCGGAAAGCGCGCCCGACAGCAGCACGCCGACGACGCTTGCGCCGAAGCTCAGCGCCGCCGAGCGGAACAGCGGGTCTACCGCCGGCCGCGCGAGGTTTTCGCGCGGGCCGCGGCGCAGCATCATGTGATCGTCATGCAGAAGAAGATGGAAGCCGGGCGGCGCGACATAGATGTTTCCCATCTTTAAGGACTCGCCGTTCTTGGCGCCGGAGGCTTTCAGCGCTCCCGCACGGTCGAGGATTTCCGGCAGATAGCTGACCTGGCCGACATGGACCACGACGAACACGGTCGCCGGTAGATCGGCAGGCAGGTCGCTCACGATCGCTTTCAGGGGCTCAACCCCGCCAGCGGACGCCCCGATGACGATGATGGAGCGGTTGCGCGCCTTAGCTTGCCGCGAGCTTGTCTCGGCCTCGCGGGCAGGTGAGATTCGGTTTCGAAAGTCGGCCATGGCACCCCTTTCGGGTCGCCCCCGGCCCATAACACAATGGCCGAAGGCAGGACTCTGTTCCATGAGCCGCGCACGCAACGAAAGCAACGATCACCGGGATCGCACCAGTACGAGCGGGTCTCGGCCGAACACGGGCCATGGGCTGCCGGCCTTGCTTCCCTCGGGCCTGCGCAAGGACCGGTCGCCTGTCCGGCTGGCATTCGAGCCCCACGGCGGAACTTTCCATGCCCTCTCCCGCGCGAGATTTGAAGGAACCAATAGCGCCGAGCATTTGTTTTCTCAGTTCAGGTTCGGCGGGTGGGCTCCGCAACAAAGGGAGATAGCCATGAAGGTCGGCAGTTGCATGACAAAGGACGTTGCCGTCGCGAATCCCGAACAGTCGATCCGCGAGGTGGCGCTGATGATGGGCAAGCTCGACGCCGGCGTCGTGCCTGTCGGTGAAAATGACCGGCTGGTGGGGATGATCACCGACCGGGACATGGTCATCCGCGGGATAGCGCTGGGCAAAGGTCCCGATACCAGGGTGCGCGATGTCATGAGCCAAGAGGTAAGATATTGCTTCGATGACGAAGACGTCGATCATGTTCTTGCTAACATGGGAGACTTGCAGGTGCGCCGGCTCCCGGTTCTGAACCGAGACAAACGGCTCGTTGGCATCATCTCCCTCGGAGACCTCGCAAGAAAGGGTGAAACACGGGAGGCTGGAGAGGCTTTGAGCGGCATTTCGGCGCCGGGCGGTGTTCATTCGCAGACCGCCCATTGATGACAACGACGACATCGGGGTCTGTTTGATCGTCGGTTGACGCCCGCCGGGCGTGACTGGGTTGCGGCGGCCACATCGCGGCTTCGCAACCTGATCACGTCCTGCGGACCGACCGTGGTGATGGTCCCTCTCTGTCCGCCTATGCCAACTCTGTCTGGCCCAACGCCTGATCTCTTTAGGCAGAGGGTCGCGCGCAGTGTTGCGTTCTCCGGCGTTGCTTGACCGTCACCTCTCCGTCTTTCCGACGCCTGGCTTCATAACCCGCCTGAGGTCGGCCCGGCTTCCGCTGCTCACCGAATAGGCGCGCGTGATTTCGGCGCCGAACAGAAAGATTTGAGCCGAGTAATAGACCCATAGCAGCACCACCATCAGCGCGCCGGCGGCGCCATAGGAAGTGGCGATCGAACTGCTGCCGATGTACCAGCCGATCAGCGACTTGCCGATGGTGAAGAGAAGCGCGGTGACCAGCGCACCGACAGCGACATCGCGCCATTTGAGACTGCGGTCCGGCAGGACCTTGTAAATCGCCGCGAAGAGCAGCGCGATCAACGCGAACGATACGATCGTGTTGATCGAACTCACGATCAGTTCGCCGAACGGCAGGTGTTGGTTGATGACATCGGCCAACAGCGAGATGGCCGTGCTCGCCGCGAGCGACACGAGCAGCATGAAGCCGAGCGCGGCGACGAGACCAAGGCTCGCCGCCCTCGCCCGCACCAAACGCGAGAGCGACATGGCCCTTGGCTCGACCTTCCAGATCTCATTCAGCGACTGCTGCATCTCGCCAAAGACGCCGGAGGCTGTGATCAGGAGCGTCACCAGCCCGATAATGGTGGCAAGCGCGCCGGACCAGGGACGCGAAGCGGTCTCGATCGTCGCCTTCAAGAGGTCGGCGCTCTGCGGACCCATCACGCCCGAGATCTGGGCCGAGAGCGCGAGCTGGGCGGCGTCCTTGCCGACGACGAGACCTGCGACCGCCACAACGATCAGAAGGATCGGCGCAAGAGAGGTGGTGGCATAGAAGGCAATCGCCGCCCCATGGCTCAGCGCGTTGTCATCCATATAACCGCTGACGCTTTCTTTCAGCAGAAGCCAGGCCTCCTGAAGCCAGCCGGTCCTTGATTTCCTGTCTTCCGCCATGCGCTCGACACCGAACTGAAGCGGGCCGGGTAGGACAAGAGCTCGACTGCCTTTTCGTTGGCCAGGATGTGAAGCCGGAAAACCACCCTGTTCTCTTTGCCACCAGGTCCGGCTGACGCGGCCCGCAGAGGTCAATGACGCCGCGGGCGGGAGGTTCCGATCTATTCGCTTGCGGGGTCTTTTGGACATCGCGCTGGGCCTTCACGCTGCCGATGCCGTCGTGAACGCGACTGCGCGATCAGGTCGAAGCTGGCGCTCGTTGAAGGCTAAAAGAATGCCCGGCCGAAACCGGGCAGGAGACTTTGTAGGAGCCGATGATGGGACATCCGGCCTCGCTAATATATTCGCACCTTATGACGGACTCATGAAGGCCGCCATCCTCCAGGAACAAACCCCGGATTGCTGCGTATTGGCTGAACAGCCGGGTCCAGATGGGGGCACAATGTCAACTCGCAAGAAGCGCCACACCCAAAATGCATTCTCGCTTTGTGGAGACCTGATGTTGGCACCCGCTGTCGTCGCCATGCGCCTTCCGCTGATTGCTTTGGATGCAAGCAGCCGTGCCCCGAAAGGGATTGAGGCGATGCTTGCGGTCAACGAGAAGGCGCTTGCTTTCGCCGAAGGCATGGCCGCTGCGCAATTGGTTATCTTACGATCGGCGCTAAGGTTTTGGCCGGAAGTTCTATCCGGCCGGAGCCCGTCTTTTCTAAGCGGCGGTGCTCTGAAGGAGTCCATGGTCGCGGCACTCAAACCTGCCGGCCGCCGGGTCCGAACAAATTTCAACCGGCTCTCCAACCGGACTGATTGAGCCAGATTCCTGTTCACCCAAGCGGTCGCGGATCGCCGGTAATCGAGCTTCTGATGACGATGGCAGTCGAGGCAGCCGGCCGTGGCAGACATGCCCGCGTCGATCGGCGCTTGGAGTATCCAGCCGTCATGTTCGCGTTTCAAGGCGAGCTCGGCCTTTTGGCTGAATTTTGATTTATTAGTTGATGCGCATATACTCGTTTGCCGGCATCGTGTTCCCTAAGCCCCTGCCGGCCAAGGCCCGGTGGCCACCCCCATAGCCACCCAAGGCTACCGGGCCACCTGCCCCGTGATAGAGGCGCCCAAGGCTGCCGTGCAATCGCTCGCTATGGGCCAGCGAAATGGAGGACCCGGAACAACCCTCGTCGCTCCAAGTTCGGGTCGCTGTTTGGAGCGATCATGAAGACATACCGAGTTGAAGAGATGGCTGGCGACCAGGTGGTGGCTTATCACGTTGCCAATGCCCATGCCCCTTGGGAGGCTGCTCAGAAAGTCACCGGCAAAGACGTCCTGGCGAGACGGGATGAACATTTCTGGGTGCGGGTGACCGATGAGGGAAACCGCGCAATTTATAAATATGCCTTCAGGCTTGACGCACCGGACTGCCTTTGAGGCTCCGTCCGGTCGGGCTTGGGAAAGGGAGGCGGCGCATTCGGGTCCGGGCAATCGACGCTTGGCACCTTTCCGCAGGGTGATGCGGGATCATTGCCCGCACCGCCATACCGCTCTACGAGTTTTGCAAACCCGTAGGCGAAGGCGGCGAGAAGCGCCAGGACAACCGCTATCCGAACGGCCATTGGAGATTATACCCCGGTCGGCCTGCGGATAGTAATCACTACTGCTATCCCGGCGAGCCGCCGGCCAGGCTGAATTAGCCGGATCAGCAGAAGAGCCCGCCGCACCTCCTCCGCGGGCGGGCTCTTTGCGTCGGGGGCAACCCGACCAAGGCGCGCTCGACCGTCTCTTCTTGCCGGGAGCTGCACCCAGAATGCGAACTGCAGCGGCACCGAATTGTTCCAAGACAAACAAAGAGCCCGCCCGCCTGGGAAGGTCGAATGGGCGCTGAGGAAACGCCTTTCGCGGCGAGGTGAACCTCAGCTGAGGCACACGCCGCGCGACCCAACCGGGACGATTGGCAGAATGTCCCCTTCCGCCGATGCGACAGAAGTCCGAGAGGCTGACGCTTTGGTCCCCATGCTGAAACCTAAGCCTCGCTGCATCATTTGATAGAGCCGGTGAGGAAGTGCGTCACCTTCCTGGTCGGTAGCAGCTAGATAGATGCCCGCCATTTCCTGCCTGGAGTGACGGGCATCGTCCTTATCGGGACGCTGCGCCGTTCACGAGCGAGACGACGATCACGGCCGTAACGGCGGACAGGCGGTCACGCTTGACCAGGACGGGCTTTTCATAAGTGCGCTTCATGGCGAATCCCCCTTGCTGAAGTTGGCTCGCCGATCTGGCTGAGGCAGCACCCGACCGTCATTTAAAAAAGATGTAGGTCCGGAAGTAGCGACGAAAGGGCCGAAGCACGAGGAAAGCGGCGCTGATCGACGACAAGGCCATACAGTCAAGGCCATAGAAAAGAAAAGCCCGCCGACCAAAGCCGACGGGCCATCTTCCCTCAAAACTGTGCGCCCCTTTCCCAGATGGTCCGCCCGATTCCGGGAACCCCGCACAAGCGTTTCCTAATACAGTCGCCCCCAAAGGGCTGTAGCCCAGCGGCAACAATGACGAATATTCACAAGAGGCGAGCGGCAGGCAGTCCAGTCCGTTCAGATCGTTACCTCCCTAAAGGTAGCCTGGATAGCGAAACCAGTTCATTCTCGTCCACAATACCCGCCATGAAGTTGGCGATGATGCGAGAGGCCAGCGCCTCACGCTGCTCCGTAGTTTGGCCATCATATTTCAACCGGTCGAAGACGCGGGCCAGAAATTCCAGCTCTTCCGGATCGAAAATTTCCGCTTCCAGTGCTCTTTGGCGGATCGCCATGGCGGTGAACTCCTATTCGTGCCTGGCTCTGCCGGCAGGCTTGCGCATGCGAACCCCAATGGGGAAACTCGAATTTGATTCAATATGGAACTCCCGTGAGCGTTCCCTTAGCGCGAGATCTAAAAGAACGCCCGCCCCTGATGGGACCAGGGAGCGGGCCCGCGGAGAATGGGAGGCTCCGCCCGGCGGCTGTGCACAGATCGGGAGGGAATTGCGCCGCCGCGCCCCAAACCTCTTCGAATGCGAGGTGTTCCGCGATGGCGGAACATTTTCTTGGTGATCCGTTTGTCTCGGGCAGGAGGAGTGTTTCCGTACCGGTTGTCATCGGCATAGGCTTTGCCATCGTTCAAGCCTGCGCACGCTGACACACCCTCTGTTTCATTTCAGGACGGAATATGCTGGCATCAGCCTTGCAAATAGGATGATGCCGGTACCCTCCCGGGTCGGCACTCGTCGGGCTTGGGGCTGGGCTATGGGGCGGCGAGCCCGGCGAGTTCTCAATACGTTAGCAACTGCTTGTAGACATAGATGAACAGGCGGATAATCAGGCCACGCGCGTACGAGGAGCTTTGAGGGAATTCCAGCCATGCGACCGATCCTGCTGATCGTCGCCGCCCTTGCCGCGTTCTTCATCTGGGATGGCGTGGCGAACAAAGGCGCCTATCGAATTGCGCTGATGAAAACATAGACCAGTCCGAGCACTTCCCAGGTCTAGTGCGGGTTGGTTGAACCAATGATTTGAAAGCATTGTCGCTCCGGACGGAAGTCGGACATCCAAACGCATTGGTCCCAGTACTGAAACATTAAGCCCGTTCCGACATTTGGTAGAGCCGGCGGAATCCTTCAGTCGTCGGCGGAGAGAGGTCAGGTACCCGCCATACACTCCCCCGGGTGGCGGGTACCTGTTTGGGTTTTCAGCCGTCAAGCCGCCTTCGCGGTGCTGCTTCGCACATGAAGGGTATCGACCTACAAGTTCAGTGGACCAGAAAGCCCGTCGCGCAATGGCGCAAGCGCGACGGGCTTCTGTTGCTTACGGAGTAGTGCGGCCGCACCCTGAATGGGAGAAAACGAGTGTGGTCGCATGTTACCAACCCGACCGCACCGTTCGGGTTCCATCAGCCTGCTCGAATATTAGCGCCAGCTTGAAGCCGTAATATTGGCTGCACTGATCCGGCTCGGCTTTATCCTTATGAATGCGTTCCGGCTATACAATCAGGGGTATATGCTCATTGGTCAGCCGGCGCCGTGTTGCGATTCCGAGCCCCCGCCGGTCAGGCCCGGCTCAATTCTGGCCTTTTTCGGCCAGAGAGCCGGGCCGCTCCGGACACCGGCGCGGTGTACGCCTTTTGGAGAACTACTTTCTTTGCAGACAGCAATTAAAGTATCTTGCAGGAAAGGAGTGCTAAAATGCCGAATGAGAGCAAAAGGCTTATTGAAAAGAATTCCGAAAAGCTTGTTTCAGAGGCCAACGCGCGCCGCGATTTTCTCAAGCAGGCTGGACGCTTTGCTGCGGTGACGCCTCCGGCCATTACATTGCTGCTCGGCACAAGCTTGAACTCCAAGGCGATTGCCAAATCGGGAGGAACACGTCCGGGCAATGGATGGGGTGACAAGAACCACGGTCACGTCGGTCCCAAGCCAAAGTTTCTTAGATCCGGCAACGGAAGGTCGCGGGGGGACAGCTATGGCGGCGGAGCCCATGGGGGCTCGAGGTCCGGCGATCCCAACTAGTGCCGTCGAGGAACGACCTCTTCCCGCTCTACTGAGGTTAGACAGGCCGGCGCATTGGTCGTTATGCTAGAAACAACTTGCCCGATGCATCATTTGGTAGGACCGGCGAGGAAATGCGTCACCTTCTTCGTCGGCAGCGGTGAAATAGATGCCCGCCATTCCTGGAATGACGGGCATCTGTTGCGTCTCTCGGCTAGAGCGCTCTCCCAGTGCTGCATCGCCTGAGGATCATTTCACACAAGCTCTTCCGAACGCGCTCATTTTGCTCAGAACCCGTCTACGCGAACTTCGGCTTTAGTGGACTTGTTCCAGCCGAGGGCACCAGGCTCGCTTTAGCGAACCTTCTCGAGTTCTTCCAACAGCTGGTCAGCGTCAGTTACACCGCGTCCAAAAAGGCTCATGACTTTGACCGCGACGTTTTCCCGCTCGTCCTTGCGTTCGATTTTGTGACTGGAGCAGTAGTCACTCACCGCCTTGGCCAGAATGTTGACCTCTGCAGGTTCAACTATACCGCATCCCGCACTTTTGGGCGGGACAGCATTGCGATTGCTTCCACGCATCGTTTACCTCACCCCGATACGCCACAACGGGGAAAGGATACACCCAAAAAAAGTCAGCTACGAGTCAATTGGATCGGACTGAGGTCCCGGGCAAATAGCCGATTGCCTCCATGCTGCGCTACCGAGCAACGGCCGCCCACCGAACTTTTGTCCGGCGTCACTGCGCGGTCTGTGAATTTCGTCTCGGCAGGAGCCCTATCGGCTTGGTTCGCGCATGACATTATAGAGCAGCAGGCCGGCCAGTAACGACACGACTGCGCTTAGCATATCATCGCCGGTCAGCCCTGATGAATATGCGAAAGTTGATGCCAGCTCGGCCATCGTTCGACCCAAGGAGTGCGGGATTGCCCGAGGAGAACTTTTAGATGCCGCTAAAGTTCCTTGTGAGCGCTGGCGGGCTGTCTGCTCATGCCGCGAAGGTGTTTCGGGCTCGTATCGGGGCCAGTGTGAACGCCGTCAGAGACGGCACATTCATCTTCGGCCGGAAATCCCATTCCCAAGCGGAGGAACGCTAGACCCGTTGCCGTGACCCGCCAAGGTTAGACAACGGGCCTAGCTATCGGTTCGCTTCTCAAGTCGGTGACACTGTCGCCGCAAACCGAACCCAACTCCAAAGCCCAGGGCAACGCCCGCCCAGTCATCTACGCAGTTCATTAGCAGGTCCGCAGTAACAAATGTTAATGGTACACTGCTGGCTTGGCGAGAAAGGCGCCGCTGGAGGAAAGACTGACGCAAGCGACCTTGGCCCGTCGCAGCGCCCAAGGGATCCGCGCAACGGGCCAAGTAACCCGGCCTTCGGCTTTGTTGAGGCCGGTCCTCCCATCCTCCGCCGTGGCGGGCGGAGTGACGTTAATCCTGCACGAGCGAGCAGTCCGTTTTCGATAACTTTTGTTAGTCCCGCCTAAAATTGCCGCTTGCCGCGCCTGGAACATTCCTGCGCGGCCGCTGTTATTCCCTGCCGGAGGAACAAGCGATGGCAGACGACAAGAGGAAGCGTGGTGGCGGTGACCGCAACCGGGTATCAGCGGACGATGACTACGAAGTCCGGCATTTCGCCAACAAGGTCGGGCTGACGGCGCAACAGGTTCGCGATCTCATCAAACAGCACGGCAACGACCGGAAGACCTTGGAACGCGAGGCCGAAAAGCTTCGCGGATGACCAAGAGCTCCAACGCAGCGGCGATCGCCGGGATCCACGCCAAAATCATGAGCAGCGCAGCACGAGCCGCTTGAACTGGACGCTGAATAGCCGGTCAATCATCGTCATCGCTTGTTACGCGACGATATCGGAAGCGATTGCGGATGTGCGCGTTGAAAAAGCGGCCCTTGGCAAAGGCTGATCGGAATGCCGCGAACGTCTCCGGCGGCACCCCCTCGAACTCGTAGCGTTTCCCGCTGGTCACAAACCATACGGAAAGAGTCCCTTTGGCCGGATCGTATTTTGTTTTCTTGATCGAGGTGGACGGCATGGCGCGGCACCCGGTGGTCTGGCATAGAGCGAACGATCCGGCCGGCCTTTTGTTTCCGAAGCTAGTGAGTGAGAGCCAAGTCTCGCAGCCGACGCCGCCGTCCCAGATGCGGACGGGCAGCGGCAGCGCGAGCGCCGCATTCCATGGCATCGAAAAAGCCCGCAGACCGGAGCCTGCGGGCTGAGTATTCTGGAGGTTGGTACCTGAGTGCGCAAACCTGGCAACGTGCGCAGCAGGCATCCAATCAACAAAATCCGACAGCGACCGTTCCCTAAAATTCTGGACCTCGGCCACCGGTCCCAGCGAATGCGGGACAAATGTCGTACGGGCCAACTCAAAGGTCGGGGGCAGGAAACATCTTGCGAGAAATTTCATTGGGTCGCGACTGGCGAGGATGAGCCCCTGCCACCCTCGAGGTCATCTCACAGACGGAGAGTTCGCAAAGGTTGCCAGGCAGGCCGAGCGGCTGGGCGATAGCAGGTAATGGCAAATCAGTCTGTTCATCGGCCCCCGCACTGTTCGAGGCTCTTATCCTCGGTCTGGCACTAAGATTGGAACCACGGAGGCAATTATGATCGAAATTTCCAACGCCTTGGCCACCAAGTTGACGGGTCTCCAAGAAAGGCTGCGGGCGGCCAACGTGAGCATGGATGACATGCAGGCATTTCAAAGGGTCGCCGACCATATGGACAATGGTCGCGGCGGCATCGACGCCGACGATCTGATCGCGCTCTCCTTTGTCATGTCGGATGACGCTGAGCGATCGCAGATGGAAACAGCGCCGGCGATCGAGCCTGCAGCCCATAGGCAGCATCGGTCCGTCGGCCGATCCCGCGGCGCGAAAGGGACGGGCTACATCGTTCCGCATAAGGCGGGCTGAACGCGCCCCTATCCGGGTTAATTGCTGGCTGCTTGGCTTTCAATCGGATTTGCCCGAGTCTTCAAATCCAACGATTGCAGCCAGGATGGCATCGTAAGCGCTCCCGATCTCCTCTTCAATCTCGTGCTCGGAAACACCCACGGCCTTCGCGTCTGCAAAGAGCTTGGTCGTCAATTCCGCGACGGAAATGATGTCAGCGCCAACGCTGCCGCGCATCACATTGTCGGTGATCCATTCGCCAAAGAATTCTGCCCCGCGTTCGCTCATAAGCGATGCCGCGCCTTCAGAAAATGAGCCTCTCGAAGCAGGGAATTCCAATCGGTCCCGATCAACTCGATCAGCTCGCGGGCTTGCTCTTCGGAAATGTCTGCCTCCCTGGCCAATCGGCCGGCCAGGATCTCAACGGCACCGTCATGCGAGTCGCCTTTGTCGGTGTGCTCGTTCATCGAAACCTCCTAGCCTTGAAAACTGCCGAAAGGCCGACAGGTTCAGGCTTGTGCCGAAAAATCCTTCCCGGCGTCTGCGACTGCCTGGCCGGCCGTTTGGCCAATCAGATTATCTGGGCAGCCGTCAGGCGGGATTACCAAGACGGCCGGCGGATCGAGAACCGCCTTCTTCATGAAGACCTTCATATAGGCGGCCGCGGTCAATAGCCCCCAATGATCGGCAGGATCTCGCCGGTGATGTAGCTGGAGCATTGCGGCGAAGCGAGAAATACATAGGCAGGCGCGATCTCTTCCGGCTGGGCTGGCCGTTTCATCGGGGTCTTTGCCCCAAACTGCGAGACCTTCTCCGCTTCCTTCTCCGACGGGTTCAGCGGCGTCCAAACCGGCCCCGGCGCCACGGCATTGACGCGAATGCCCTTGCTGATCAGGTTACCAGAGAGCGCCCGGGTGAAGGCGTGAATGCCGCCCTTGGTCATCGAATAATCGACGAGCTCCTTCGAGCCTTCGATGCCCGTGACCGACCCGGTGTTGATGATGGCCGAACCCGGCTTCATGTGCGGAACGGCTTCCTGGGCCATGTGGAAGTAGCCGTAGAGATTGGTCTTCAGCGTGGTGTCGAAGTGCTGCTCGGTGAGGTCGGCGAAATCGGTCGAATGCACCTGGAAGGCAGCGTTGTTGACGAGCACGTCGAGCCTGCCGAAGGCCTTCAGCGTCCGCTCCACCGCCTTGTGGCAGAAGGTCCGCCTGGCCACGTCGCCGCGCATGATGATGCAGCGCCTGCCTTCGGCCTCGACTGCCTGCTTTGTCGTCTTCGCGTCGCGATCCTCGCTGAGATAGGCGATGGCGATATCCGCCCCTTCCCGGGCGAACAACACGGCAACTGCGCGGCCGATGCCGGAATCGCCTCCGGTGATCAGCGCCACCTTGCCTTCCAATTTGTTCGATCCCTGCCAGAACGGCGCGTCGTAGAGCGGCGCGGGCTCGATCGCCCATTCCTCGCCGGGTTTCGGATGATGCTGCTTCGGGAAAGGCGGCACTGGGTATTCCCGCGCGCCGGCCTGCATGGCGCCTTCTGATTTGGATTTGCCGTTCGACTTGGCGCGATCGGTCGCGTCGACCTTGCGTTGCACGCTCCGCTGCTTGCTGGCCGCCTGCTCGGAGGTGGATTTGGTACGCGGGGCCGATTTCATCGGTGTGGCGGAGTCGGTCATCCTGTCGGATTTCGTCGGCATCGGTGTCTCCTTCGCTTTCGAGGGACAACGCACGCGAACAGAAAAGGTTGGCCGCGCTCCGAAGCTGCCGGCTCTCAATCCGGACATCGGTCGCGACATCCGTCGGGACCTCAATCACGGCCGCCACAACCTCCGGCGCCGCTCGCCGGGACAGCGATCAGTAGGAGCAGGTTTTTTGACCGCCACGGGCCGGCTGAATGCAACTACCCGGCGGCAGCTTCGTTTTATGCGATCTCAAACAGGCGGTAGCATCATGAAATCCTTTCGGACCGATAATCCCTTGGCGGCGGCGCCGACCGCGGACCTCTTCGTCGGGCCCGCCCGGGCTGCGTGCGAATGGCTAGGACGGTGAAAGAGCCTTGAGCAGATTCCTGCCCCTCACCATCCACTTCGTCAACGGCGGCACGATGATGGTGTCGTCGATCGCTGACGCCAAGAAGGCGCTTGGTCGGAAATGGAAGAGCAAGGACTCACCAGCCTATCGCAAGGCGGTTCGGCTGGTGGAAGACGCGACCAACGGGATTTGCCGGCCGGCAATCGCCTTTGCCGCCTTCAAGAAGGCGGCCGCCGAGCAGGGTCTGCTGGAGCATGCGGGTCCCAGTGCAGCGCTCAGCATGCTCGACCAACTTTCGTCCCGCAACGGCAAGGGCACGCCGAAGTAACGCTCGCGCACCTCGGCTCGTCGTCCCGGCTTCAAAAAATATTTCGCGGGAACATCGGTCGATCCCACCGGTTTTGTTTGGTCAAGAAAGTCGAACGAAGGAGACGTCGATGGCAAAGAAAAGTTCGTCCGGCGCGGCGAACGGCTTGGAAAGCCTGTTCGTGGATGGCCTGAAAGACCTTTATTATGCAGAGAAAAAGATCCTGAAGACGCTGCCGAAGATGGCCAAGGCGGCGCAGTCAGAAGAAGTAGGCGCGGCCTTCGAAAAGCATCGCACCGAGACTGAAGCTCAGGTCGACCGGCTCGAGCAGGTTTTCGAAATGCTGGGCAAGCCGGCGCGCGGCAAGACGTGTCCCGCGATCGATGGCATCATTGAAGAGGGTTCGGAGATCCTCGAGGAATACAAGGACGAGCCGGCGCTCGACGCGGGCCTTGTGGCTGCCGCCCAGGCGGTCGAGCATTATGAAATAGCGCGCTACGGCACGCTGATTGCCTGGGCGGAGCAACTGGGCCTGAAAGACGCCCTCCCCTTGCTGCGCGACACCCTCAAGGAAGAATCCGCTACCGACGAGACACTTAGCAAGCTCGGCGAAAGCGGTGCGAACAAGCGGGCCATGCAGGCGGCCGCGTAAGGCGCCCGATAAACGCTTATTCGCATGCCAAAAGTCGACTTGGCGACGCGGCCCCGGTCTCTTTGACCGGGGCCGCGATTAATGACGGGGCCCGCCTCCTCGCGAAACGCTGAGCGGTCGCCTTCTTGGCGTCGCGTCGCCTTCAGTTGACTTCTTGCCGGTACCCAGCGCCGACCGACAGGATAGACCGCTCCACCTCGGTGCAGTTCATCCGGTACGATATCGTCAGGCTGGCTTGGCGGGAAATTTCGTCAGGGTGAAAGTCCGGAGTTCAAGTTGGAAAAAGCATTCAATCGGCTCGCGGAGATTGTCGCCCATGTCGCGGGCCGTGCATGGGCCTTCGTCTTGTGCGTGGTTTCGGTGGTCCTCTGGGCCATTGCCGGCCCGGCCTTTCATTATTCCGAGACTTGGCAGCTGATCATCAACACCGCGACGACGATCGTTACTTTCCTGATGGTTTTCCTGATTCAAAACACCCAGAACCGCGACGGCGTGGCCATTCAGGCGAAGCTCGATGAGCTCATTCGCTCAGGCCGCGCAAAAAACGACTTCATCGGCATCGAGCATCTCACGGAAGCCGAGGCCCAAGAATTCAGAACCAGGTGTGCCCAAACCAAGACCGCCAGCAAGGGGACGATCGCATCTTACGCCGAAAGCCCCCCTGCCTAAAACATGTCTTCCGAAAGTGAAATCCGGCTTCGGGACCAAGACATGCGTGACGCGCTTTAGTCGCCACGATGCTTGTGGCCGCTTTCCTGATTCTTGCCGCGAAGGATGTTGCGATCATCGGGGTCGACGAGGTCGGGCGTGTCGCTCCTGAGGTCCGAACCTTTCCGCCGCGCTTCGCGCTCCGCGGCTGGCTGCTTCAGCTCCGCCTTGGCGTCGAATTCCTTGGGCGCGTTCTTCGTGTTCTCACGTTCTTCCAGAATGCGCACTTGCTGGTCATGGGTTCTGCGTCCGCTCATCGGTTCCTCCTGTTCTTTCGTCGGTAATGGCAATTGGATTCGATCGTTCCGAACATGCGCAAGAGCAACCCGTCTGATCCTCGTTGTAACCGCTCAGACGAAAGACGCGGCAACGCAAGCTCCGCCAGAGGAACATTGGCAGACGGCGGCCGTTCTCAGCTCGAAGGAGGCGGCTCATGAGTGCAACCAGGGAGTTCTTTCGAAGCTGGCTCGAGGAGAACGTCGGGAACTTGCCTGCCGACACGCAAGTCAGCGTTCCGGTGCTTGTGCGACAGTTCGAGCAGGACGCCGACGCCGCGGGCTACGGGCACGAGATTCGCGAGGAGGAAATCGGCAATATCGAAGATGCAATCGAGCGGGCGCTCGACATGACCGCCGAGCAGGAGGACCCGACAGAATCAAATCCGCGGAAAGAGACCTCGCTTGCCCCGGTCATTGAAGCTCTCGAGGAGTCGGAACCGGCACAGGCGGAAGACCATGAGGATCGGGACTGACCGACTGCCGCACGGGATATCCGGAACAAAGAGACAGCTCGCCTGTTGGGCTGCTTCTGAACAGATCGGCACGTGATCCGCCGACGTGGCAGGCCAGATAGGTAAGTAAGCCAATGACGAAGCATTCTGCAAAGGACGATCCGTCCAAACTGGGATCGGACAGTGACCGGGCGAGCGAGCAAGGCACAAAGCGAACAGATAAGCGTCTGCCGCAGGAAGATCCTGTCGAGGGCGCGCGTGACACGGTGGAACGCGAGCTTGAACGGCAAGATCGACCGGTCGACGCTGAGGGAAGAGAGCGCGAACGCAGGGCTCTCCAGGAACAGGTCGATGAGGAGACGAAGCTGCCTCAGAAGGGCTCGGCCTGAAAGCTCCTTCTTTGGAAGCCAGCGCCTGGGTACATCCGCCGCTTCTCTCAACAGCGGCTTGTGCCATGGCTCCGTAGCAGCACGGGATCATGCCTGACATCGCCACGTTCAACGACGTGGTCCTCCTCCTTGCCGCGGCAGCGGCCGGGCTTGCCCTCTACAATGGCCTGCGAGCGCGGCGGGCGTTACGCGGCCGACGTTTTGGACGCTTCGTCGAAGTCGACGGAGCGCGGCTGCACCTGATCGAGGATGGCCAGGGCATGCCGCTGTTGTTGCTGCATGGCAACGGCTCTTCGGCCGAGGATTTCACGACAAGCGGCATCGTCGACAAAGCGGCCGCAGACTATCGTGTTCTGGCTTTCGACAGACCAGGCTTCGGCAGGAGCTCGCGCCCGATCGGCAGGATCTGGTCGGCCGCCGCGCAGGCCGATCTGATCGATGCCGCGGCCGCGAAACTCGGAATTGGACGCTATATTGTTGTTGGCCACTCTTGGGGTGCCGCGGTTGCGCTCGAGATGGCGCGACGGCGCCCTGGGCGCGTTGCCGGGGTCGTGCTTGTCTCCGGCTACCACTATCCATCGCCAAGGTTCGAACTCGCCTTGTCGGGGTTGCCGATCTTGCCTTTGATCGGAACGGCCTTCCGCCACACCTTGCTGCCGCCGCTGGTCAGGCTTGGCTGGGCTTGGTCAATGCGAAAGATATTTGGCCCGGCGGCGATCTCGGCGGCATTCACCGCAACGACGAGGGAGTTGGCGAGCCGCCCCTCGCAACTGCGGTCGATCGCGGCGGAGTCCTTCCTGATGTGGATCGCAGCGGCGTTTGTGACGCCTCGGCACAACGACATTTTCGTTCCTGTTGGGATAATCGCCGGCGCCGGCGATCAGCTTTTCGACGCGCCGGCCGAGGCGTTTCGGCTGCACGCGGATCTCGCAAACTCGGTAGTCGATATCGTCCCCGATGCCGGGCATATGGTGCACCTGACAGCCCCGCAGGCGGTGCTCGCCATGATCGACAAGATCGCTGCCCTTTCGACCACCGAGGACGCGCAACTGAGCGACCGATAAGCAGCAGTGCCGTGCAACCGGCCTACGGCGGGGAACCTTCCGATCCACGCCGCTTTATCTCCATGTTCGAAGCAGCAGCAGTGAGAGGAAGCATTGCGCAGCATTGCTCGGCGAAAACTGCCTTTACTGCAGGTGCTTGCACTGACACTTGCTTCCTGCTCCTCGTCTGAAACCGTCGAACAGCAATCGAAGCGTGCCGCCTCGACCGCGCAGGCGGCGGTGCTGGTCACCGATGCCTGGCTCTCCGGCGCCGCGCCGTCCCACTACGCGTCCTCTGCCCTACAATCCTTCGCCGAGACACTCGCCGATGCCGGCCGGCAAGTGGAATCGGCCTCGCCGTCCGATCCTGCGACGCGAGACACGCTGAAGGCGGCGATCAGCCGGCTGTCCACCGCGGCAAGCGGGGCCGACAGCGCGGTCGAGGCCGGACAGCAGGCGCAGGCCAGCCGGGCACGCAACGAGCTTCGCGCCGCGCAGGCGGATCTCGCCACGGCCTATCGCGGCTATTTCGCGCCGCAACGATGAAGAAGCTGCTGGAAATTTCGCTTGGCGTCGTGACCAGCGTTGGTGGCTTCCTGGAGGTCGGTTCGATGGCGACAGCGGCGCAGGCAGGCGCCCTGTTCGGCTTCCAACTCATCTGGGCGATAGTGCTCGGCACCATCTGCATCATCTTCCTGGTCGAGATGGCCGGTCGCTTCGCCGCCGTGAGCCATCACACCATCGCCGACGGCATCCGCGAACGCTTCGGCTTCAATGCTTTCCTTTGGCCGCTGCTTGCAGTCCTGCTGGTCAATTTCCTGGTCCTCTCGGCAGAAATAGGCGGGGTTGCCATTGCTGCCGAGCTTGCCACCGGGATCGGCTTTCAATGGTGGGCATTGCCAGCGGCTTTCCTCGCATGGCTGCTGCTGTGGAAAGGCACGTTCGGCCTCATCGAGAAAGGCGTGTCGATGCTTGGCCTGATCACGCTCTGCTTCGTCGTCGCATCGGTGATGCTAAAGCCCGAATGGAAACAGGTGGCTGCCGGTGCCGTGCCCAGCCTGCCGCAACACGATACGGCGAACTACTGGTTCATGGCCGTCAGCATCCTCGGCGCTTCCATCTCGCCCTACCTTTTCATGTTCTATTCCTCGGGCGCGGTCGAGGATCAATGGGACAAGAGCTATCTCGGCACCAATCGGGCGATTGCCGGTCTCGGCATGAGCTTCGGAGGAACGATCTCCGTGGCCGTGCTGATCGTGGCCGCGCTTGTGCTCGGCGCCCACGGCGTGAACCAGGTGGACGACTACAACCAGCTCCCGCTGATGCTGATCTCGGTGTTCGGCTTCTGGGGCTTCGTCCTTTTCGTCGCATCGCTCGGCATCGCCTGTTTCGGAGCCGTTCTGGAAGTGGCGCTGCAGCAGGCCTATCTCGTCGCGCAAGGGTTCGGCTGGACCTGGGGCGAGGACCTCAAGCCGCGCGACGATCCGGGCTTCAGCCTCGTCTACACGCTTACGCTTTTTCTTGCAGCCGTTCCGATAGCGATTGGTCTCGACCCGCTGAGGCTCACCATCTTCTCAATGGCGTTGACCGCCGCCAGTCTGCCGCTGACGGTTGTTCCGTTCCTCTTCCTGCTGAATGACGAGCGCTATGTCGGCCAGCACCGCAACGGCGTCATCTCTAATGCCGCCGTGATCTTCGTCATCGCGCTCGGCTTCGTGCTGGCGGTGGTGACTATTCCCCTGCAGATATTCGGAGGCACCTGATGCAGCTGCTGCGCGATATCCTGGACAAGCAGGTCGTCGACCGCGAGCAGGTCAAGATCGGCAAGGTGGATGGACTGGTCGCCGAGCTGAGGCAGGGCAAGCCGCCGAGGGTCGTTGCGGTCGAGCTTGGCGCGATTGCGCTGGCCCGACGGCTTGGCGCTCGGCCTGGGCGATTAACGGCGCGGCTGGCCGCAAGGCTGAGCGGGAAGCAGCAGGCACGGCCGCATCGCATCGCCTGGACCAAGGTGCGCGACATCGGCGTCGACATCGAATTCGATATCGACGTGCGCAGGACCAAGATCTTGGCCTGGCAGAGCTGGCTGCGCGATCGCATCGTCGGCCGAATCCCGGGAGCCTGAGGATGCCAAATGTGAATCTCGAGCATCTGGCTGGCCGGCGCGTTCTCACGCAGGGCGGCAGGAGCATCGGCCATATCGAGGAGGTCATCGCCGAGCAGGACGGCGACGACCTCGTTGTCACCGAATTCCATGTCGGCATCTTCGCAGCTTTTGAACGCCTGTCGGCCTCGGCCATCGGCACCGCATTGCTCGACTTTTTCGCGCTGCGGCGCCGCGAGGGCCTCTACCGCATACCTTGGGACAAGCTCGATATCTCCGATCCGGCGCAGCCGCGGCTGCTCTGTTCGGATGACGAGCTTGCCGGCTTCGGAGGCGCCGATCGGGGTAAGTAGCTACTTACAAAAAATCCTGGTCACCGAAGGGAACATCGCGGCGGGCGCGAAGTTGGAACAGGCAAGGAGGAGCCTGCGCCATGAACAGTGTCATCTATCTTATCGGTCTCATCGTGGTTGTGCTCGCGATACTCTCCTTTCTCGGCTTTCATTAGGAGGCGTCATGCAGCGCGAAAATAATCAGGGCCGCGAGCCGGCCGACTTCGCCAAGGCGAAGAACGAAGTTTCCGATCGAGTTAAGAAAGAAACCCAAAGCGCCGGCGAAGCGCTCCACGATGCCCGCGACGAGGTTGCTCGCAGGGCAGTCGACTATGCGTCGGAAGCACAGGAGGCCCTGTCGGAAAGGGGCGAGGAAACGCAGCGCGACATCGGATCGAGCCTGGCGGCATTCGGCGGCGCTCTGCGTGCCGCAAGCGACCATCTGGCCAACAGCGACCAGAGCTCGGCGTCGAATTTCATGCGGGATGCGGCAGGCGGACTGGAAAGGCTGTCCTCCTCGTTGAAGGAGAAGCCCTTCGGCGAGGTGCTTGAGGAAATTCAGAACTTCGGCCGCCAAAATCCCGGCACTCTGATCGCTGGTTCGGTGCTGGCAGGACTGGCGCTCGGACGGTTCATAAAGGCTTCTCCCTCGGAAACACGCCGCGCGGGGCAGAGCGCAGCGACGCCACGGAAGACTGGGAAGACTGGTAGGCAAACGAGCAGGCAGACTGGTGCGCAGGCGAGCGAGCCATGGGATGACGCGACGACCAATTGGGGCGTCGACGGCGGCGCTCCCAGGAATGCAGCGGAGCTAAAGAAATGAACACTCAAGACAACCAAAGCCTCGGCACTCTGGTCGCCGACCTGGCACAGCAGGTGAGCACGCTGGTGCAAACGGAGGCCAGACTCCTGCGGGCGGAGCTATCCGAGAGCGTGACTAAAGCGGAGGCCGGCGCCGTCGGGGTTCTGGGCGGCGCGGTATGTCTTCTCGCCGCGCTGATAGTGCTGCTGCAAGCGCTCGTCATTGCCCTGACCCGCCTCGGCCTGGGCGCCGGCTGGTCCGCCTTGCTCGTCGGAGTGGTCGTTGCCGTGCTGGGTGTCATCCTCCTGCGGACCGGCATGGCGAGCATGTCGCCCTCCGAGCTCGCGCCTGACCGTACGCAGGAGCAACTGAAGCGTGACGCGAACTTAATCAAGGAACAAGCGAGATGAGCGACAAATCCGCAGCCGAACTCGAACGCGAAGCCGAGGCCACGCGAGCAAGGGTGGTAGCGACCGCCGAGTCCATTCGAGGCAAGATGACGCCCGGCCAGCTCTTCGATGAGTTCACCGGTATTTTCAGCGGCGGTGCAGGCTCCGACATGCTCCACAACCTGAAGGCTCAGGTGCGAGACAATCCTCTGCCACTGACTGTAATCGGCGCCGGTCTGGCCTGGCTGATGCTGGGCAGCGGCGCTTCCGCCGCAACCGCCGCGCCCGGCTACGCGACCCGTCGCGGTTCCGACGGGCATGACGGCACATCCACGGCGGGAACCGGAGCCATGACTTCGGACACCTATGCCTCTGTCGGCGACATGGCCAGCGGTGCGGCCGGCACTGTCTCGGGAATGGCCAGCAGTGCGGCCGGCACCATGTCTGACATGGCCAGCAGCGCAGCCGGCAGCGTATCTGGCATGGCAAGCGGCGCGGCGGAGACGCTGACGAACTCGGCGACAGCCACGGCCGACATGGCGACGAGGGCCACTCGTTCCGCGCAGCAGTTGATGGAGGATCAGCCTCTGGCAGTTGCTGCTGTCGGTCTCGCGATCGGAGCGGCGATCGGCGCGATGCTGCCCCACACGCAACTCGAAGACGAGCGGCTCGGCGGCTATCGCGAACAGCTTCGCGAAAGGGCCGAGGACGCGCTCGAGAAGGGCGTCGACCAGGTGAAGCAGGTTGCAGCCGAAGCCTACCAGGCGGCCAGCGACGAAGCAGGACGGCAGGCGTCGAGCGAAGGTACGCTCGCTGACAAGGTCAGCGATGTCGTCAAGTCCGCCGCCGACAAAGCCGATGAGGCGGTGCACCGGAAGCTGTCCGATACCGAACCGTCGACAACGAACAAGTCCTGATCAGAACAGACCGGATCGGTTTGCAATCGCGTTCGGGGACCATTTCGGGTCGGGCAAGTCTGGTGAACCATTCGAGCCCGACCCGTTGGATGGCTGTGGGTAGAAGCCGCGCCACAGGCTCGGGCGCGCTATCGCGGCTCTCTCGCCGGAGCGAGCCTTTTCAGCTTTTTGGGGATGGCTCCGCGAAACTTCCCCTGCAGACAGCGTAAATCCTCGCCAAGATTCCTGCAGCATCGCCACCAACGCACACCGACTGCATTGGACGTTGATCCCATTTGTTCGGTGAATAACTGGCGGCGCCCAGTCTCTGCACGGTCATACCTGCCGCCGGGCCGTCCTCCAATACGACGATCGAACCGGATCGGGTGGCGAATAAGTGCGGGTCGGTCAGGTAGACTGCGGCGCTGCAGTCGTGCACAAGCATACCCGCTTCGCCCCATTGCAGGTAGAAGTCGATGTAGCCTTGCGACAGTGCGGCTACCATTTGCATGGCGGCATCGGCACCTTCCGAGGCCGTGGCGAGATCCTGTCGCGTCATCACCGTTCGATTTGTGAGATTGAGCGGAACCGCGGTCACTCTCCACGAGGCTGCAAACACTCGATCGGCTGCCTTCGGATCTGCGTAGATATTGGCCTCGGCAACGGGCGACACATTGCCAGGGACTTCGAACGCGCCGCCCATGACGACGACGTCCTGCACCAGATCTGTTATCGCCGGATCAAACTCCAGTGCCCGCGCCAAGTTGGTCAGGCCTCCGACAGCAAGCAACCGCACCTGACGCGGGTTCTGCCGGACGGTATCGACGATGAATCGCGCGGCAGTGTCCTTCTCCTCCCGCGCTTCCTGGGCAATAGGATAATCCCCCAGCCCGTTCGCGCCATGAACATGGACAGGATAGGGGTGCGGCGCCCCGGACCAGTTTAGCGGAACGGAAGCACCGGCGTGAACGGGCGCTTTGATCCCCCAAGCCTCGGCGAGGAACCTGGCATTGCGCGTTGTAACCGATATCGATGCGTTGCCGAAGACAGTTGTGATGCCGAGCAGTTCGATGTTCGGATGACGGTGCAGGTAAAGCAGCGCGAGGGCATCATCTACGCCAGGATCGGTATCAAAAAGAATTCTCTGCTTTGTCATGTCTCTATGGTCACGCTCTTTCCCACACTGCCGCCAATTGTCTTAGCCAGCCTTCTTCGAGAAGCGAGGCCGACAGAATCGTGGCTCCGAGTGTCACCACCGAAGAGTATCGTGAATATGTCGCCGGGTGACGCGCGTGACGTGTTTCTCGTCGGCGCGCCGGTCTCCTCGCCGCCCGGTGGGGACCGCGAGGCCGGCATCGCTGTCCTCAAAGGGCGCTGCGGTCCGCCCAAAAGATGACACGGCGCTCCCTACCTCAGCGGAGGAGCCCGTTGCGCTCGAAGTCTTCCCAGCCGCGCAGGTTGGAGTGGACTGCCTCGCTTTGGCTGTCGTCGGTTGCGGCCGCGCCGCGGCTCTTTTGCGAGCGCTTGAGCGCCGCCTTTGCAGCGGCTCGGCGTCGGTTCTCGGCGGCTCTCGCAGCGTCTTCCTCGCGCCAGACAGCAACTAGGTCACGGTCGAGCACATCCTCGATCAGGCGCGGATCAAAAACGTGGAAGGTGATTTTCCTCGCGCGCCCACGCAGTTTCACGGTCCGCGTCCCGGCGCTCTGCAAGCGGCCGGCCTTGAGCCAGCGATGACGCTCGCCCGCCGAGATCGTCAGAATGTCCTCGACCTCGCGAGGCATGACGGGCAGGTCTTCGATGTCCTGCATGGCTTTGGACACGATCGCCGATGCGGCCTCAACATTGGCATGGGAGCCCTCCGGCAGACGCAAGGTAAGAACCCGGGACTCGCTGTGGAGCAGGCTTCTCAAGTTCGTCGGAAGGCGAGTGTGCATTTCAAGAAAAATGCCCCTCGCCCGCACCGACGATCCAAGCGTCGCCGCCAGTGATAGCGGCCACTCTGCAACCAGCCGTGCAGTCGAATCGATTTTTCTGCTCGCGGGCATCCCCTTAAGTAGGAGTCCTGCCCTGCGAACTCAACGCGAAGCGAGCCTGCACCGGTCTGCAGCAACCGCTGTTGCATCGGGCAGGATCGCCGGACAAGACGCTCGTTCGGGACTCTGGACAGCGGTGAAATGGAGCGAATTGCCAAATAGCGAGTTAGGCTGCCTAGACGGGAGAGACAACAATGAATCCCAAAGCCGCTCCAGAGGACCAGGGCTACGCCACTCCGACCACGCCGGCAGCGGAAGGGCTCGCCCCTGCCCTGGCGCGGAACATCGAGGCACTGGTCGAGAGGCGGAAGCGCGATGCCAAGGCAGCATCGCTGGAGCAGCGCGCGGCGGCGGCAATCAGCAGGTTTGCCGGCAGCATGATGTTCGTCTACATCCACCTCGTCTTCTTTGGCGCCTGGATCGGCCTAAATTTCGGGATCGTGAACTTTATCAAACCCTGGGATCCTTCTCTGGTTATTCTGGCCATGTTCGCCTCGGTCGAGGCGATCTTTCTCTCAACGTTCGTACTGATCAACCAGAACCGCATGGCCGCCCAGGATGATGCGCGGGCAGACCTCGATCTGCAGGTGAGCCTGCTCAACGAGCATGAGACGACCAAGCTCATCAAACTGGTCGAGGAGATCGCGAAGCGCCTGGATGTTCCGACGGAAGTAGACAATGAGTTGAAGGAGCTGAAGCGCGACGTGGCGCCTGAAGCGGTCTTGGACAAGATTAAGGAGGCAACGGGTCAAGCGACGGTCGACTGACCGATCCGTATCCACCGGACGCCAGCAGAAGCTGCTGATCTTGAGGCCTATCACGCACTCCATGCTCCCGCCGGGCGCCGCCATCATCCCGCCTGCGCAAATACTGGGAGACGCCCGAACGCCATTTGCCAGAGCTGGTTTATACCGCATGGGGAAGTCATGGCGGACGCGCTCGGACTGAGTGTGCCCCAGCTCAATCGCGCAATTCAGCATTGCGTGTCGAACAGCTCATCACCAGCAACTCGCGCGTCCTACATCTGACTGACCTCGCGGGCCTGCAAGGACTCGCTCAGTACGAGCCGCTGGGCGTGACTCACCAATGGATTTATTACAGCCGCACAGGCATACTATGGATCGGGCGCGCAGTGGTTGAAAATGATTGCGCCGCGTTATGTTATTTACAGGCTGCGCCGGTCCCTGTCGCTATCGTTTGTGGCGTTGGCATCCGGCTGGAAACGACTGCGAAAAAGGAGGCAGCTCTGGTCCCACAAGAACGGGACATCCTTTGCGTCATTGATTTTGCGATTTGAGACCGGCGACGGGCCCATCATTTGCCCGCTTGCCGAACAGGGAGGAAAGCAATGGACGGAGAATCGCGTTCCCAATCAAGGCGAAAGTTTCTGAAGACGAGTGGACTTGTCGCTGGGCTAACGGCGACGGCGGTCACCGCGCCCTGGGTTCGAAGGGCCGGAGCCGCAGACGCAATCACCTGGAAAATCCAAACCTCGTGGCCGGCGGGTGTCGGACTTGAAACCTTCCAAAACTGGTGTGGCACCATCAAGGAAAAAACCGGAGGCCAACTCGAATTTCAGCCGTTCAAGGCAAAGGATATCGTTGGTGACTTCGAACTCCTCGACGGGGTGAAGAACGGCGTTCTGGAAGCGATGAACTCGTTTTCACTTTATTGGGCCGGCAAGCTTCCCGCTACGGCGTTCCTGTCCTCTTACACGTTGGGGCTACGCTATCCGCACGAATGGGATATCTTTTTCTATTCAAAAGGTGGTCTGCAGGCCGCGCGCGACCTTTATGCGAAACAAGGCCTTTACTACGTCAACCGCATTCATCACGGCCCGAACATCATCCACTCAAAGACACCGATCCGCTCAATCGAGGATTTTAGGGATCTGAAACTGCGCGTACCGGGCGGCATGATCGCCGAAACCTTCGCGAAAGCCGGTGCCAAGACGACGTTGCTGCCGGGCGGCGAGGTGTTCTCCGCGCTGGAAAAGGGCACGATCGATGCCGCCGACTACACCGGTCCGGCCGTAAACTGGGCCCTCGGTTTCCAGCAGGTGACCAAGTACATTTCCATGGGTCCAGCCGGTCTGATGTCCGTATACCAGCCCGTCGACCTGATGGACTTTGCCGTCAACATGAATGTCTGGAACCAACTCCCGGACAACCTCAAGAAGTTCGTGGAAGACGAGATCCAAGTCTATTCCAATGCCCATTTCGGCTCGATCCAGAAGGCCGATATGGAGGCTTGGCAAAAATTCCTGGATGCCGGCATTGAAATCAATCGGCTTGGACCGGAAGACCTCCAGAAGTTCCAGGAAATCGCGGTGCCCATCTGGTTCGAGTGGGCCAACAAGGACAAGGACGCAGCGCGCATCTTCAAGTTGCAGCTCGAGGTCATGGAGAACCCGACAGTCGGTTATGTCACTCCGGACATGTACCAGGGGCTGACCATCAACCTGTGAACCCTCTTTTCGCCCGTCCTGAGCCGGACGGGCGCTCGCTCCTGCAGCAGGCGTTCGCCGATGCCTTCCCTAACATTTGTGCTGCCGCACTGGCTCTACTGGTTAACCCTCGCGGTCTTTCCGCTGGCCGCCGTTCATTTTGTCCATCGAGAACGGGCACAGCGTGATCCCGGCCGTCCAAACCTGTTTCTTGCCTATCTGTTCCTGGTCACAGCCGGCTTCCTCGGCATGCACCGCTTCTATCTGAAGAGCAGGTGGGGATTCATTTTTATCCCGTTCTTCATCGCGGTACTTTGGACAAGCACGCAGGTGCGCGATGGACGCGAGGCAGTTTCACTCGCGCGATCCCAGAGCGAGCACGCCGAGAGACTGTTGCCGCGTGCCAAGGCAGATACGGCAGCCAACAAGCAGGGGGCTGCCGATCGACTTGCAAAAGCTGAGGCTGAGGCCGCGGCGGCGCGCAACAATCTGACGGCGGCCGTTCACGGGCTCGAGTGGGACAGCAGCATCAGCCGGATTGCGGGACTTCTGCTCGGTCTCATTATTGTCGGCGACGCCCTTCTCATACCCGGTCTTGTGCGGCGCGCCCGCGCCCGTGAGACTGGGCGCGCCGCAACCCACCATGAGATCGTCGTCGATGTGCCCGCGACGCCCGTCAAACAGCCTCTTGCGCCATTTAGGCCGGTCGACTGGCTTGTAAGAGTGACAGGCGAGTTCGTCGCCTATTGGTCGGTCCTCGCGGTCATGGCGTACTATTACGAGGTGGTCGCCCGCTTCGTTTTCAACTCCCCGACCAACTGGGTGCACGAGAGCATGTTTTTGATGTTCGGTATGCAATACATGCTGGCTGGGGCCTATGCCTATCGCGATGAGACCCATGTCAGGGTCGACATCGTGTACAGCCACCTCTCCGAACGTGGCCGGGCGATCTGCGATATCATCACCTCGGCATTCTTTTTCCTGTTCGTGGGTACAATGCTCGTTGCCGGCTGGCGTTTTGCCAGCGACGCGATGGCGGTGGGCGAGAGTTCTTTCACCGAGTGGGGTATTCAATATTGGCCGGTGAAGCTGGCGATTCCTGTTGGCGCCGCGCTGCTGCTGCTTCAAGGCGTGTCTCGCCTGATGCGTGACATCGCGACCGCAACAAGAAGGCTCCGCTAAGCCATGGGTCTCGAGCTTCCAATCCTGTGGCTGAGCATCCTCATGTTCGGCGGACTGGGCGTTCTTTTATTGCTCGGGCTGCCAATGGCCTTCTGCACGGGCAGCCTCGCCGTTCTCTTCCTCTTCTTATTCGGTAATGCGGCCATGCTGAACATGCTGCCGTCGCGGATTTTTCCCTTCATGACGGATTATCAGCTCTCGGCGGTGCCGCTTTTTATCTTCATGGCCGCGATCCTTCAGAAAGCGGGCATCATCGAGGAGCTGTTTGACGTCGTCTATAAATGGCTGGGTGGGCTGAAAGGCGGACTTGCCTCGGCCACCATAATCTCGTGCACCCTGCTCGCAGCAATGGTTGGGGTCGTCGGTGCGACGGAAGTGACAATGGGCATGATCGCTCTGCCAGCGATGCTCCGCCGCAACTACGACGCAAAGCTCGCCTGCGGCTCGCTGCTCGCCGGAGGAACGCTTGGCATCCTCATACCGCCTTCGGTGATGGCGATCGTCTACGCCGTCGTCGCGCAACAGTCGTTAGGCGAGCTTTTGATCGGGTCGGTATTCCCAGGGCTGCTGCTGTCGGGGATGTATGTCGTCTACGTCACGGCGCGCTGCTACATCAACCCCAAGCTCGGCCCGGCTTTGCCGCCGAGCGAGCGCATCGGCTTTGGGCAGAAGCTGAGGCTTCTGCGCCGCACGTTCATGCCCATTCTGCTCATCCTGCTTGTGCTCGGGGTCATCTTCCTTGGCATAGCAACGCCTGTTGAAGCCGCCGGCATCGGCACATTCGGTGCTTTCATCGTCTGCGCCGCCCATCGCCGCCTGACCTGGGACACGATCCGGGAAGCCGGCGTGGCGACCCTCAAGGCGACTGCGATGGTGATGTGGATATTCTTCGGAGCCACCATGTTCGTCGGCTTCTTCATCCTGAAGGGCGGGCAGAACTTCGTCGCCGAATCCATTCTCGGAACTGGATTCGCGCCTTACGGCATTCTTGTTCTGATGATGATCATCCTGTTCGTCCTGGGCATGTTTCTGGACTGGGTGGGCATTCTCCTTCTCACCGTACCGATATTTCTGCCCATCCTTAAGTCCCTCGAATTCGGCGGTACGTTCGGCTTAGCCGGTGTGGCTCCTGAAGACGTGCCGCTGTGGTATGGCGTCATTTTCATGGTCAACATGCAGATGGCGTTCCTGAGCCCACCGTTCGGCTATTCACTGTTTTACTTGAAGAGTGTCGCGCCACCGGAGATATCGATGGCGACGATCTTCCGATCCGCCGTTCCCTTCTTATTCCTGCAGGCAATCGGAGTAGGGTTGTGCATCGTGTTCCCCTCGATCGTCATTTGGCTGCCGAAGCTCATGTACGGAGGCGGTTGACCGCACACGTCTTTGGCGGTTCGACGCCGACTCAACAATCGAAGGTTCAGCGCTTCAGAGGCGCCGCTCGCCTGCAGAAGCTGCTGATCTTGAGGCCTGTCCGCGCACTCCATGCTCCTGCCGGGCGCCATCATCCCGCCCACGCAAATAGCTGGGAGACGAGACATCCCGCTTTGGATTGCGTATCTTGACGTTCAGCTTTTCCTGGGCCTGCCGTCTGGTCGACTTGGTGTTTGGACAAACTGAAGAGCGACAGAGTTGTACGGCCCCAATGTATGGGCGGTCAGCGGGGGTTTCGCCGGCTTCGTGTCCTCATTTACAACGCAGAGCAGTTTAGCATCCCAGGATAGCGCGATCGGCATGGGGGTCGCCAGCACGCGGATCGTGTTGCCGCGACGAAAGGCAATTGCTGCCACGCCTGGCCAATCACTCGAAATCCGATAGCGTTCGACGCCGGCGGCCTCAGCGATTTGGGCATGGACGGCTTGCAAAGGTCGTCGGGAGCCGTCCTCGTTCAAGAGACCGAAGGGGCCAGTCGGTGCTGCCAATATCAACCGCGCAGCGGCTGTCTCAGCGGCCCGGGCCGCGACGCCGACGGCAAAGGCGGCACCGAACAATGCCCGCTGACGCGGGTCGGTGCCGGCGGCGGGCACCCGGTTATTTCCGGGATTGGCTGTGACCGCCTCCCCATAGGGATTGTGCCGCAAGCCGATCGTGCAAGGCCCAAGCCAGATCGGCTTTCCGGGACACAATTGCCGTGCTGTCTCCATGACTGCAGGATAAACGGTCAGGGTTTCCATGACCGACTGCTCATCGGCGGCATGCACGATGGCGCTGTTGCCGAAGAAGACGAAATCCGCATTGCCGGTCGGCGGGTTGCGGTTGAATTCGGTGAATAGGGAGGGCGTACCAGCCCCAATCGGGCAAGCGAGACCGACAGCCCGCAATGCCTGCACGATCTCGTCAATCGGTAGCTCACCGTTGGGCAAATGTTGTGAGGGGCGTGTTTTGAATTCGCGCCGTGGTGAAACCAGAATGGCGCTCGGTTCGACGCCCGCCAAGCGAACCATAGCTACAAGGGCCTGGGCCTCGGCCCCGGGGTGGATCGCATCAAAGATCGCCTCGACCGCCAGCCGGGCGCCAAGCGCGCTCGCAAGCTCGGCTGCCTTTTCCAGCACGCGTTGATCATGCCCGCGCGCGCTGTCGAAGCGCAGTATGATCTCCGGCACCGGGCCAAGCGAAGCCGCGCCGGCGATGGCTGCCGGCAGTTGGTCGGGATCGACGAACAGCGCTATCGACGGGATCCGCCCGGCAGGTCCGCCAAGGGTCAGGGTTGCTGTATTGCTGATAGCCGGTCCAGGCGCCGATGTTTCGGCGTGCACGGAAACCGTGACGCGCTGTATGTCCTTCACACCTTTGCCGATGACATAAGGTCGGGGCTTTGAGAGCGGCCGCACATAAGTCTTGAACGAGGCGTCCGTCCAGTTGCGCTGGTCCTCCATCTCGAAGGCATCGCCTTCCATGGCGACGGTGCAGACCAAGCCGGGTGCTGGCTCGTGCGTCAGCGCTGAAATGTCGAAGGCAGGCTGGTCCGGGCTGATCAATTTGGGAAATGTCGTCTCCTCGATGCTTCCGTCGCTATGCCGGATGGTCAGCCTTTTGCCCGCCGCCTCTGAAGGATGAAGCACCACGAAACCGGTGCGGTTGGTGGGGAAATCGGTGAGCGCCACGCCATCCGCTTGCAAGGTCAGCTCGCCCGAAGCGTCGCCACGAATCTTCATGCGATAGGCGAAACGTCCCTGCGGGCCGGCGCAGAGTCCGTCATAGCGAAGCTCGAACGAAGTGCCGTCCTCGGAAATGCGCGTGTTGGACAGTTCGGCCTTGTAAGTCCCCCAAGACGCATCGCGCGCAAGATAGTTGATCGCCCGAACCACCTCCACGCCGGCAAAACAGATCGTCCGCAGATTGCCGTCCTCGAGAACGGCGGTCAGCGGTCCGGCGGCAAGAAGCCTCCGTTGCGGAAGCGGCTCGTCGGTGCCGTAAAGCGCAAGGAGATCTTGAAGTCTGTAAACTCCGCCCTATGGAAACCGATCCGGACTCGTCCGCACGCAAAGCTCCCCCGGCTGTTCGCTGGGCGGACCTGGCCGACCTCATCCTCATCATTGCCCGTGAGATTCAGTTTCGCGGTTACAGGGACGAGAAAGCGCTGTCGCTGTCGCAATCGGAGGGCATGGTGATGCGCCACCTGGTTGCGCACGCTTCCGCAACGCCCAGCCAGATCGCGACGGCGACCGGGCTGCAGCGCACCAATGTTTCCACCGTGCTGCGCGACCTGGAAGGCAAGGGGCTGATCGAGCGCCATGTCGACCCGCAAGATCGCCGGGGCGTCAGCGTCCATCGCACCCGGCGGGGAGCCCACAATTACGCCCTGGTGCGCAAGGAGTGGGCAACTGCCGTATCCGAGGCCGCCGGCGGCGACACACGCAAGCTCAATGCCGCGCTTGAGCTTCTCAGATCCATCGAAGCCGGCCTGACCGCAACGCGACCGATAGACAGCGACGGTCCGGGGCGAATGTCCGCCCGCCGCCGGAACGTCTAGTGCCGAACAGCGCGAGAGAGAAGCAATCTCGACCGCAACTCGGTAGCAGCCAGCCCTGTATCTCGTAAGGCTGCCGGCCGTCAGGACATCTTCAACAAGCGCACGCCCTTAGCAACATGCTCAGGTAATACCCCCCAACCTATGCAATCCAGGAGCGCCTCACGAAGGTCGAAATCGGGTCTCAGTGGTCGTGCGCACCATGCTCCTGCAGCGAGAGCCCAAAAGTCCGCACCAGGTCGCTGACCTGCTCCGGTGACAGGTAGCGGGGGTTGAGGCCGCGCAGAAGCAGATAGAGCTTTGCCGTTTCCTCCAGCTCTTCGGTAGCGAATACCGCTGCCTCGAGCGTCTCGCCCGCGACGACGGGACCATGGTTGGCGAGCAGCACCGAAGAGTAGCGTCCGGCGAGCCCTTTGATTGCATCAGCTACCGCAGGGTCTCCGGGACGGAAATATGGCACCAAAGCCGTCTGTCCGGCGCGCATGAGATAGTACGGCGTCATTGGCGGCAGGACCGACTTGGGATCGATCTCGGGAAGCATGGTGACGGCCACCGCATGGGTGGAGTGCAGGTGCACAATCGCACGCGCTGCTGCCCGCGTCTCGTAGAGGGCGGTATGCAGGGGGATTTCCTTGGTCGGCGCATCGCCCGCGACGAGTTGCCCTTGCGCGTCGAGCCTGGCAAGGCGAGCCGGATCGAGAAAGCCCAACGATGCGTTGGTCGGCGTCACAAGCCAGCCGCCGTCATCGAGCCGCAGACTGATATTGCCCGATGATCCCGGTGTCAGCCCGCGCTCGAATAGGGAACGGCCGAAGCGGCATATCTCTTCGCGAAGTTTGGCCTCGCTCATGTTGTGGCTCCCTCGATCAGTTCGAACCCGAGATCGATCTTCGTCGGCGGCCCGTCGGAGCAGACCAGCCGAGCACCGGTCTCTCCGACCGCGACGCGTGGCGTCCGGATGGTGGAAAGCGGTTGCGGCGCCGCGCGTGCGACGTCCAGGCCGTTATAGCCGAAAATCGCCAACCGGCCGGGAATGGCGATGCCGCGGGCAAGGCAATGGAAATAACCGCCAATCGCCATGTCGTCGTTAGAGAAATAGGCGGCATCGAGATCGGGGGCGCGCCCGAGCAGCCGGCCGAGACCGTCGCGCCCGGCCTCGATCGACGAAGATGAGGGAATGATTTCTTCCGCGGCGACTTCAAGGCCTGCCTCTGCGAGCGCCGAGCGAAATCCGGCCAAGCGTTTGGCCGCGCGCAGATCGCGGCTGAGATCGTGGCCCACATAGCCGATGCGCCGATAGCCGCGCGAGACCAGATGACGCGCGCTCGCGCCTCCCGCCTCGCGGTTGGAATAACCGACGACGATGTCGATGCCATCGCCATCGGAATCGAGCAGTTCGGCGACCCTGATGCGGGCGTGCCTGAGCATGGCCACGGTACGCTCGGTGTGTTCCAGACCGGCCACCATCATACCCGCCGGACGCCAGCTAAGCAGCGACTCGATGAGAGTTTCCTCGCGGCCCTGTTCGTAGTCCGTCACCGCGACGACAGGCTGGAATCCGGAGCCCACCAGCACCGTGTTGGCGCCGCGCAGCATGTCCGGAAAGACGATGTTGCTGAGCGACGGGATCACGATCCCGACCAGCTTGGAGCCGGTCGAGGCCAGCGTGCCGGCGATGCGGTTCGGCACATAGCCGAGGCTTCTCGCGGCATTGAGGACGCTCTCGCGTGTCTTGGCCGAAAATGAACCGTGCCCGCGCAACACGCGCGAGGCGGTGCTCTCGCCGACGCCGGCCGCGCGTGCGACATCGGTAAGGGTCGTCGTCCCCGTCGGCGTGCCGTCGGCCACTTTCGATCTCCCTGATGGAGCGCGACGTCGCACTGGACCGTCCTCGCCTCCGTCCATCCTCTTTTGCCATGTCGCGGCAACCTTTTCAAACGATTGTTGGCAGCGCTGCCACTTTTTCGTTGGCAGCGCTGCCAATCCATGTTACCCAGTTACGCAAGCGCTGCCAAAGCCGCTATCGGAGGGCGCGCTGACACCCCATTCACAGTCAAGGGAGGAACCAATGACCGTGCTTACACCTGCGCTACCGGCGCAAGCCGTAGCTGAAATCGAAACGAGGAGAACCGCCTACAGCAAGGTCTTCTGGCGCATCGTGCCGTTCCTGATGCTGTGCTACGTCGTTGCCTATCTCGACCGCGTCAACATCGGCTTCGCCAAGCTGCAAATGTCGGCCGACCTCGGCTTCAGCGAGACCGTCTACGGCCTCGGCGCCGGCATCTTCTTCATCGGCTATTTCCTGTTCGAGGTGCCAAGCAACGTCATTCTTCACAAGGTCGGCGCGCGCATGTGGATCGCGCGCATCATGATCACCTGGGGTTTGATCTCAGCTGGCTTCATGTTCGTCACGTCCGCGCCGACATTCTACCTGTTGCGCTTTCTGCTGGGCGTCGCCGAAGCCGGGTTCTACCCGGGGATCATCCTTTTCCTCACCTACTGGTATCCCTCGCATCGCCGGGCCAAGATCATCGCGGTGTTCATGTCCGCGATCCCGGTCTCAGGCATATTGGGCAATCCTCTTTCCGGCTGGATCATGGATTCGTTCGATGGCGCCCACGGCCTCGCCGGATGGCAATGGATGTTTCTTATCGAGGCGGTTCCAGCCGTCCTTCTCGGCATCGCTGTCTTGTTCTTCCTCGACAACGGCATTCGTCAGGCCAAGTGGCTGAGCGAAACGGAAAAGCAGGCCCTGGAAGAGGAGATCGCACGCGAGGAGCGTCACAAGGAGAGTGGGCATTCGGTAGCCGGTATCTTCCGCGATCGCCGAGTTTGGCTGATGTGCCTGATCTACTTCACCTTCGTGATGGGCCAGTACGGGCTGACCTTCTGGATGCCGACCCTGGTCAAGGCGACCGGCATCACCGGAAACTTCAATATCGGACTGATCAGCGCGATCCCCTTCATCTGTGCCGTCGTGGTCATGAATCTGTTCGGCCGCAGCGCTGACAGGCATCGCGAGCGCCGTTGGCACCTGGTCGTTCCGGCACTGCTCGGCGCCGTCGGTTTCGTCGTCGCGGCCGCCAGCTCGAATCTGACGATCGCCATCGCCTTCCTGTCCGTTGCAGCGGCCGGAGCGATCACCTGTGCGCCGCTGTTCTGGTCGCTGCCGACCTCATTTCTCGCCGGGACAGGTGCCGCGGCAGGCATTGCGCTCATCAATTCGGTCGGCAACCTGGCCGGCTTTGTTAGCCCGTATCTCGTCGGCTATCTGAAGGATTTGACCGGCGCAACGCAGGTCGGCATGTATGCGCTCGCCGCAATCCTGGTGCTCGGCGCGGTCCTGGTGCTGACGACGCCACCCAAGCTGGTCAATCGCTAAACCGGATTGCGTTTCGAATAAGGATCTCCGTGATGACCGTTTATGATCGAAGCAAGGAAAACCCCGCCGGAGCAAGGACGAACCGGGCCGCCCTGATCGGCATCGGTTCCATGGGACTTGGCATGGCCATGTCGCTCAGGCGGGCCGGGTTTGAAGTGGCTGGCTTCGACGTGGACGCCGCGGCCATCGCCCGGCTCGTCGACGCGGGCGGCCGAGGCGCGGCAAGCCCCGCCGAGGCCGCTGAAGGTGCCGACGTCGTCGTGTCGGTGGTCGTCAACGCCGCGCAAACGGAGGCCATCCTGTTCGGTACGAACGGCGTCGCCGAAACCATGGCCGAGGGCGCGGTTTTCGTCTCCTCGGCCACGATCGATCCCGATGCGGTGCGCCGCCTTGCCACGCCGCTCGAAGCGACGGGACGGCTCTATCTCGACGCGCCGATCAGCGGCGGGTCGGTGCGCGCCGCCGAGGGTGCGCTCACCATTCTGGCCTCCGGCAGCCCTGCCGCCTTCGCCAGAGCGCGGCCGGCACTGGATGCAATAGCCGCCAACGTCTATGAACTCGGTGACGAGCCGGGCGTTGGTGCAGCCTTCAAGATGATCAACCAGTTGCTTGCTGGCGTGCATATCGCGGCGGCCAGCGAAGCCATCGCATTTGCCGCCCGGCAAGGGCTGGACATCCGCAAGGTCTACGAGGTGATAACTGCCTCCGCAGGCAATTCGTGGATGTTCGAGAACCGGGTGCCGCACGTGCTGGACGGCGACTACACACCGCGCAGCGCGGTCGACATCTTCGTCAAGGACCTCGGCATCATTCAGGATATGGCCCGCAGCGCCAAATTCCCGGTGCCGGTGGCCGCAGCCGCGCTACAGATGTTCCTGGCGACCTCGGCGGCTGGAATGGGCCGGGACGACGACGCATCCGTCGCCCGGCTCTACGCAAAGATCACCGGCACCGAACTGCCTACAACCCGCAAACCTAGCCAACCGGCCTGACATCGGCCTGAGGAAGACTGGATCGCCCATGCCCCGCTTTGCCGCCAACCTGACAATGATGTTCAGCGAGTGGCCGTTCCTGGATCGGTTCCAGGCGGCCGCCGATGCCGGCTTCCGTGCGGTCGAATTCCTGTTTCCTTACGAGCAAACGCCCGAGGTGATCGGCGAGCGCCTTCGCAGATACGGTTTGACCCAGGCTCTGTTCAATTTGCCGCCTGGCGATTGGGCCGCCGGCGAGCGAGGACTGGCCGCCTTGCCCGATCGGTTCGCCGAGCTTCAGGCCGCCGTGGCATCTGCCCTTCCCTACGCGGAGGCCACGGGCGTGAAGCGCCTGCATTTGATGTCGGGGCTCGCCGCTCGCGGGGACAGGGCGGCCATGGATGCCTATCGCAAAGCGATCCTCTGGACCGCCGGCAAGCTTGCCGATCGCGGCATCGATCTGGTGATCGAACCGATCAATGGTCGCGACATGCCGGGCTATTTCCTCAATGACTTCGACTTTGCCGAACAGCTCATCGGAGAACTGGCGCTGCCCAACCTCAAGCTGCAGTTCGATGTCTACCACCGCCAGATCCTGCATGGCGATGTCGTCATGGCGTTGCGCCGGCTGCTGCCGATCATTGGCCATGTCCAGATAGCAAGCGTGCCCTCCCGCCATGAGCCGACTTCGGAAGAGCTCAACGACCGGTTCATCTTCGCGGAACTGGACGGGCTGGGCTATGATGGTTTCGTCGGTTGCGAATATCGGCCCAGCGGCACGACACTTGAGGGGCTCGGCTGGTTCGCCCCCTTTGCCGGCGAGCCCCTTCCCCAGGCTGGCATCGGAGTTTCGCCATGAGCCTCGCCCTCGGCGCAATTGCGGACGACTACACAGGCGCGTCCGACCTGGCCAACACGCTCGCCAAGGAAGGTCTTCGCACGGTTCAAACCATCGGCATTCCGGCCGCAGGTCTCGATCTTCCCGAGGTCGACGCGGTTGTCGTCTCGCTCAAGATCCGTTCGGTTGCGGCAGCGCAGGCGGTGGAGCGCGCTCGCGCGGCCGACCAATGGCTGCGCGCCCGCGGGGCAGCGCATGTGATGTACAAGATCTGCTCGACCTTCGATTCCACCGATGCCGGCAATATCGGCCCGGTGCTGGACGCCTTGCGTCACGACGTGGATGAGAAATCGGTTTTGGTGACGCCGGCCTTTCCGGAAACCGGCCGAACCGTCTACCAGGGGAATCTTTTCGTCGGCGCGGTGCCGCTCAACGAGAGTCCGCTCAAGGATCACCCGCTCAATCCCATGCGCGATGCCAATCTGGTGCGCGTACTCGCCCGGCAGAGCATGGCAGCGGTCGGGTCGATCGACCTCGCGACGGTCGCGCGCGGCGCAGACGCGATCCGCGCGCGCAACGCGGCGCTTTCCCAAGATGGAGCCGGAGCGGCAATCGCCGACGCCGTCTTCGAGAGCGATCTTGAAGCGATCGGCGCGGCAGCCTTGGCACAACGCCTGTCGGTCGGAGCGTCCGGCCTGGGACTGGGTCTCGCCCGCGGCCTGGTCGCCGCCGGCACCGCGCGGCGCCATCAACGGACGGTGCTGCGGGACCGGCCGGTCGAGGGGCCTGCGGCGTGCCTCGCTGGCAGCTGTTCGCGGGCGACACTGACGCAGATTGCCCGCGCCGAAGAGACGATGCCCGTGCTGAGGCTCGATCCGGAAAGGCTGATGAGCGGAGTGGCGGAGACGCACCGTGCGCTCGCCTGGGCCGCCGCCCGCTTGGCCGATGGCCCCGTCCTCATCGCCAGCAGCGGATCGCCCGAGGTGGTTTCGGCGCTGCAGGCGCGGCATGGACGTGACGCTGCCGGTCAAGCGATCGAGCAGTCGTTGGCGACCATCGCCGAAGGTCTGGTCGAACTCGGCGTGCGCAGGTTGGTCGTGGCGGGAGGCGAGACGTCCGGCGCCGTCGTGGACCAGCTTGCCATTCCCGCCTTCGAGTTGGGCCCCGAAATCGCCGCGGGTGTCCCAGCGCTGCGTGCACTCGGCAGCCCGCACGGCGAGCTGCTGCTTGCCCTAAAGTCAGGCAATTTCGGCGGCGACCGTTTCTTCGCCGACGCCTTGGCCGTTTTGGCATGAGACGGAGTCTTGGCTGTACAAGGACAACTGAGAAGGTCGCGCCAGGGTCGAATGGCAGCGATGGATTCCGAAGAGGCGCTCCTAAGAAGGTGATGCTCAATTTCGGCCGGCGGACCTGCCGAATGACGACAGCCAAGATCGCGCTCGGCCTGATGGCCGCGTTTGGCACCCCAGGCTGCCTCCGGCCCGCACGGGCAGTTCAGGCTTTTGCCCTTCCACGTTGGCACCGATCGCTGCCGGCAGCGCGCCGGCCGCCGCAGTGGTGCCCTCGAGCGACAATTCTCCCCTTCATAAATCCGTTGTGTCGATTTCGTAGATGAAACAGGGGGCTTTGTGTAATGCCACTCTCTGGAAAAGGATGGAAAATGTCCAAGATCCCCGGCAAGACCGAAACGATCGAAAACGCGGAATCCGCTACTTACGAGCCGTACAAGGTTACCGAGCAGGTCCGCGCTGTCGCCGAACAGGGCGTTGAGCAGGCGAAGGAAGCATTTTCCAAATTGGAATCGAACGCCGAGACGACTCAAAAGGCTCTTGAGTCGACCCTTGAGGTGGCCAAGACCATCCGCAACGAGGCGTCGCTGAAGACGATCGCAGCTCTGCGAGCCAATGCCGAAGCCGGCTTCGCTCACCTCGAAGCACTGGCCGCCATGAAGTCGCCATCCGAGTTCTTCGAGCTGCAGGCCGCTTTCGTGAACAAACAGATCGACACTTCCGTCGAGCAAGCCAAGACCCTGCAGGCGGTGATGTTGAGAGCCACCGAAGACGTATCCAAGCCGATCAAGGATGCCTTCGAAAAGGCTTTGAAGAACCTCAAGGCTGCTTGACTGCTCAGGCAATCCGGGACCGGAGGTCGCCGACCTCCTCTGCTCGTTACGACATCAAGACCGGCACACTCGCGCCGGTCTTCTTCCATTCGGCCGGCGTCCTTTGCACAAATCGCAACTATCGGCCAAGCATCGCTTTTCCAAACAGTTGGCTACGGAATAGGCCCGCAGTGACGAAGGCCCGAAATCGGGACGAGGACGCCGCTTTGGTCCTGCAGCTACTTGACCATTGATCGTTGCAGCCCAGTGCCGGCGATTTCTCCGGGGCTGCTTTCGAAGTCGAAGAGCCTTTGGGTCGCAAGCGCCGCGGCGCCGCGCGCCCAGGAATCGTCTGCCCAATCGGGTGTAATCGGTGGCGGGTTCCACATGGCATAACGCTTCAATGCATCGCGCATTGGCCCGAACAGATAGTCGCCAAAGGTGACGGCTTCGCCCCCGCCGACAATCACTTCCGGATCGATGATATTGCAGAAACCGCCCAGGTATCGTCCAATCCCCTCGCCTGCCTCCTGCAGCAGGTCTATGGCTGCCCGGTCTCCAGTCTTGGCCGCGTTCAGCATGTCGTGGCGCGTCACTTCACCAGCGAGTCGCCTGGCCTCCTTCCATCGCCGCACCAGGGCCGGTTCCGAGAAGAAGGTCTGCAGGCAACCGCGCCTGCCACACTCGCATGGCGGCCCGTTCGGATCGTATGTCGAGTGACCCATCTTGCCCGCGGCGCCATTCGCGCCGTGATGGACAGAGCCATCGATGACCACCGCGCAGCTGATGCCGGCCCCGATGGCCAGGGCCCCGACGGTGCGATGATGCCGGCCAAGTCCGAACAATTGTTGCGCGAGCGCAAATGCGTTGGTGTCGTCGTCCGCCCAGACGGGTACGCGCACGCGTTCGGCAAGCATCGCAGCGATCGGCACATCGGCCCAATTGAACCGGTGGCTCAACCGGCAGACACCGTTATCGATGACGCCTGGTACAGCGATGCCGATCCCGCTGAGCTGGGCGCCTGTCGGTGCCCTGCGGTCGGAAACCAGCTCCTCGACTGCCGAGGCGCAGGCCTCCACCGTACTTTGTGGCGACAGATCGGGGACAACGACCTGCTTCGTAACAAGTGGAGTCGTGGCAAGATCGGTCAGCACACAATCGATGCCGCCTACCTTCAGCTTGAGCCCGGCCACAAGCCTGCCGGCGTAGTTTATGTTGATCGGGATAGGTCGACGTCCCGGCGCGCCAAGACTCGCCTCCCCTTCCACCAGAATATTTTCCTCGAGCAATTCAGACACGACGAACGTCACGGCCGCGGGGCTGAGGCCCGTAACAGAGGCGATTTCGGCGCGGCTTATAGCACCTTGCCTTCGCAGCAGGTTCAGGATCAGCCGCCGGTTGATCGCGCGGGCCGTTTGCTGATCGCCTTTGAGCTTCATTCCTGCCTCATAATTAATTTTGTAAATTAAGTATTGACCATGCTGACATCCATACGCTACGAATTCGCATGGTTCAATTGGAATCCGGCTGTTCTCAGGGAGGAGATAGAAGCCATGACCACCGACTTTTCCGCGTTAACCACAACAAGGCGCCGTTTCCTCAAGGGCACTGGCGCGGCACTCGCCGCTTCGGCGACTGGTCTTTGCCTCCCGGCCTTGGCCCAGGCGCAGGAAATCACCATCATTTCCAACCTCAGCAATGTCGAGCAACGCCAGATCCTGCAGCGGCTGGCGAACGAGTATGAGGCAAAATCAGGCGCCAAGATCGTCATCAACAACATGGACCACGAGGCCCATAAGACGGCAATCCGCAGCTATCTTGTCGTCGGCGCTCCGGACATCTGCTTCTGGTTTTCCGGCAACCGCATGAAGGCCTTCGTCAACAAGGGCCTTTTTGACGACATCTCCGATCTGTTCGCCAAGGAGAACTACAAAAGCGTACTCGGCGCCACCACAAGCGCGGTCACCGTCGACGGCAAGCAGTATGGCCTGCCGATGGGAGGTCTTCTCTGGGGCCTCTTCTATCGCAAGGACGTCTTCGCCGAAAAAAATTGGTCGCCGCCCAAGACCTGGAACGACTTCCTCGCCTTCGGCGAGGCGGCAAAGTCCGCGAAGATGATCCCGATCAGCATGGGCACGAAGGAGCTTTGGCCGGCGGGTGGCTGGTTCGACCACATGAACCTGCGCATCAACGGGCTCGACAAGCACATCGCGCTGATGGACGGCAAAGTTCCTTACACCGATCCGATGCTGACGCCAGTCTTCGACAAATGGAACGATCTGATCAAGGCGGGCTTCTTCTCGCCGAGCCACAGTTCGTTCGGATGGGAGCAGGCGGGTGCTGCCCTAGCGCAAAAGAAGGCGGCAATGATGGACCTGGGCGGCTTCGTTCGATCCGCCTTTCCGGAAGCGGATTTGCCTCAGCTTGCCTACGCGCCATTTCCCGAGATCGTTCCCGGCGTCGCCCGCTACGAGGATTTTTCGGTCAACTCCATCCACGTTCCGGCGAATGCGAAGAACAAGCAGGGTGCGCGCGACTTCCTCGCCTATTTCTACAAGCCGGAAAATCTGGGCGCATTCCTCGCCGCCGAAGGCGCCATCCCGCCTCGCAACGACTGCCCGCCAAGCAAGGACCCGCTGGTCAATGCTGCGGTCGAGGAACTGAAGAAAGTGGTTGGAACATCGCAATATTACGATCGCGACACCGATCCGGACATGGCCCAGGAAGGGATGGCGGGGCTGCAGGAATTCATGGTCAAGCCTGAGCGACGTGAGCAGATCCTCAAGCGCCTCGAAAAAACCCGCAAGAGAATCTTCGGTTGATCCTCCCTGGCTGACGGGCGCCGCCTTTCGGCGGCTCCCGGCTCTCTTTTTTCGGATGGAACGCCATGCCTCCTGTCTGGCGCAGAAATCGTCATTGGTTGACGCCGGTACTTTTCCTGCTGCCGGGCCTCATCCTGTTCGGCTCGGTGATCCTTGCCGCCTCCATCGAGACGGTCTGGATTTCGCTGCACGACTGGGATGGGATTGGCGCCAAGACCTGGGTCGGGCTCGCCAACTATGTCGAACTGGCCGACGATCCGCAGTTCTACGTCTCGCTCAAGAACAACGTAATCTGGCTGCTGATCTTCATGCTGGCGCCGCCGATCGGCCTGGCGCTTGCGCTGATCGTGAATCAGCAGATCCGCGGCATGCGCATCCTCAAGTCGCTGTTCTTCGTGCCGCTTGTGCTGGCGACCGTCACCGTCGGTGTCGTGTTCGGATGGGTCTATGATCCAAACTTCGGGTTGCTGCAGCTTCTCTTCGGCGCCTTTGGCGGTACCGCCCCGGCGCTGCTTTCAGACGAGACCTTCGTCACCTTCGCGGTAGCCGCCGCCGGTCTGTGGCCACAGATCGCGTTCTGCATGATCCTGTTCCTGGCGGGCCTGAACAGCCTCAACGACGATCTGATCGCCGCCGGACGCGTCGACGGTGCGCGCGGCTGGCGCATGTTGCGCCATGTCGTCCTGCCGCAACTGTCGCAGGTCGGCTTCATCGCCATCGCGGTGACGGTGATCGGTGCGCTGCGCTCCTTCGACATGATCGCGGTCATGACCAGTGGCGGCCCCTATGGCTCGTCCACCGTGCTCGCCTACCAGATGTATCAGGAGTCGATCTTTTCCTACCGCTTTGGCTACGGCGCCGCGATCGCCACCGTGCTGTTCGTGATCATGATCGTCTTCATCGCCTGGTATCTCAGTGGCCTCATCAAGGCCGAGCGGAGCAACGCCTGATGTACCCGCGCCCCATTCCCGAAAACGCCAGGATCCAGCGAGCCCTCTATCTAGGTGGTGTAACCCTGGTCGTGATCCTGTGGCTGCTGCCTCTGCTCGCCGTGATGCTGACCTCGATCCGTTCCAACGAGGAGCTGATGGCCGGCAACTATTGGGGCTGGCCGCAGAAATTCAGCCTGATCGACAACTACAAGGCGGTTTTCGACCAGACCGCCATGCTGCGCTTTTTCCTCAACAGCCTGCTGATCACCATCCCATCCGTCATCGGCGTTCTCATCCTGTCGACACTGACCGGCTTCGTCTTGTCGCGCTACCCGTTCCGTGGCTCCAACCTCATCTTCGCCCTCTTCGTCGGCGGCAATTTCCTGCCGGCGCAGATCATGATGATCCCGGTCCGCGACCTGATGGTGAGGCTGGGTCTCTACGACACCGTCTATGCGCTGATCGTTTTCCACATTGCCTTCCAGACCGGCTTCGCCACGCTTTTCATGCGCAACTTCATCGCCGCTCTCCCGGGCGAACTGTTCCAGGCGGCGCGCGCCGAAGGCGCCTCGCCGTTCCAGACATTGCGCCACGTGGTTATTCCGCTGGTCCGGCCTGCACTGGCGGCACTCGCGATCCTCACCTTCACCTTCGTCTGGAACGACTATTTCTGGGCGATCGTCCTTACCCAGAGTGATGCGGTCAAACCCGTTACCGCAGGCCTGAACAATCTGCGCGGCGAATGGACATCGGCCTGGAACATCGTCTCGGCGGCCACGATCTTCGTCGCCCTGCCCCCGGTCGTGATGTTCTTCATGATGCAGAAGCACTTTGTCGCCGGCCTCACCATGGGAGCCGTCAAGGGATGATCCGCCGCGAACCCTGCCGCACCCGACACGCACGGAAAGGCGCCTCGATATGAGCAGCGTGGAATTGCGAAAAGTCGACAAGCACTATGCCGGCTACCATGCCCTGAAGACGGTCGACCTGACGATCGAAAAGGGCGAGTTCGTCGTCATGGTCGGCCCCTCCGGCTGCGGAAAGTCGACATTGCTGAAGACGATCGCCGGGTTGGAAACCATCAACTCCGGCCACATCGTGATCAACGGGCGAGACGTCACCAGGGAAGAACCCGGCGACCGCGGCATCGCAATGGTCTTCCAGTCCTATGCACTCTACCCACACATGACCGTGGCCGAGAACATGGGCTTCGGCCTGCGGATGGCCCACCGGCCCAGGACCGAGATCGACGTCGCCGTCAAACGCGCAGCACGGATCCTGCGTCTGGAGGAGCAGCTCGACAAGCGCCCGAAGCAACTGTCGGGCGGGCAGCGCCAGCGCGTCGCGATCGGCCGCGCGATCACCCGCTCTCCCGAGGTGTTCCTGTTCGACGAGCCGCTGTCGAACCTCGATGCCGCGCTGCGCACTCAGATGCGAGTGGAACTTTCGAGCCTGCACGCGCAGCTTGGATCGACGATGATCTACGTCACCCACGACCAGGTCGAGGCGATGACCATGGCCGACCGAATCGTGGTCCTCAACAAGGGCCGGATCGAGCAGGTCGGCTCGCCGCTGGAGCTCTACGCCAACCCTGCCAACATTTTCGTCGCGGGCTTCCTCGGCGCGCCACGCATGAATTTCATCGAAGCGAAAGCAGTGAGCGTCGAGGCATCCAGCGTCTCGGTAGCCGCCGCCGGCCTCCCTGCCATCACCTTGGATGGCATCGACGCCGGCGGCCTTTCGGCTGGTGACGCCGTGACCATCGGCATCCGTCCGGAGGCTCTGCGTGTCGTCGAGCCAAGCGACGACGTAATGCCGGCCTTCTCCAGCCAGGTCCGTCTGGTCGAGCAGTTGGGGCGCGAAACTGTCCTCTACGTCGACGGCTCTCCGCTTCAGACGACCAATTCCGACAGCGGCACCGGCAATTTCACGCTTCAGCTCAACAAGGTTTCTACCCTCGGCGTCGGCGCCGCGTTGCAGGTCGGCTTCGAAGCCGGCGACGCCTACCTCTTCGGCCCCGATGGCCGCACGCTCACGCCAAGAAAACCCCTCGCCTCAGTCTGAACCTCGAAATTTCGAAAGTCCCATACGCATGAACCGCAAAGAGCCCGCTCCGCTATCCGTATGGCGGCCCCTCAATCTTGACCGCTTTCTGCTTGGAGCACCTCATTACCCCGAACATGTCGACGAAGGCTGCTGGCAGCGTGACGCCGAGCGCATGGCTGCCGCCGGCGTCAACACAGTGCGTATGGGAGAGTTCGCCTGGCACATTTTCGAGCCCCGCGAAGGCAAGTTCGAGTTCGGCCTGTTCGATCGCGCGATCGAACTTCTCGGCCGCGCGGGGATCGACACGATCATGTGCACGCCGACAGCCACCCCTCCCCGCTGGCTCACCGTCAACTATCCCGAAGTGCTGCGCGTTGACATGAACGGGCGGGCCTCAAGCCACGGATCGCGCCAGCATGCCGACACCACAAGCCCGGTATTCCGCGCCCACAGCCGCCGCATCACCCGCGCCATGGCCGAGCATTATCGGCACAACCCGCGTGTGATCGGCTGGCAGACGGACAACGAGCTCAACACCACGGTGTCGGAATCGTTCGCGCCTTCGACAAGGCTGGAGTTCCAGAAATACCTGCAGAAGGCCTATGGCACCATTGAGGCGTTGAACTTCGCCTGGGGCGGCCACTTCTGGGCGACGGCCTACGACGATTTCTCGCAGATCGACCTGCCGAGACCGCTCATGCCGTCCTACCCCAGCCCCGGCCACGTGCAGGACTACCATCGCTTTCTGGCCGCCGCGACCGCGGCCTTCCAACACGACCAGGTCGAGATCCTGCGCGCCGCCAATCCGGACTGGTTCATCTTCCACAATCTTGGCCAGCTTGCCGACATCGACTTCCGCGGTCAGTTCGGACAGGACCTCGATTTCATCGGCTTCGACATCTATCCGATGCTCTATGACGAGATGCGCCGAACCGGCGGGCATGCGGCGACCCAGGCCCTCCATCTCGATATATGCCGCGCCTATTCCGGCAACTTCATCGTTCCGGAGCAGGCCTCGGGCTTCGGCAGCCAGCCCGGCTTCTCGACGATGACGCCGGAGCCCGGCGAGATGCGTCGCATGGCCATGACTTCGGTGGCGCGCGGCGCCGACGGTGTCATGTTCTTTCGTTGGCGTCCCGCGCATTTCGGCGCCGAGATCTACTGGATGGGCGTCATCGATCACGACGACGTGCCGCGCCGCCGCTATGACGAGGCGAGCCGCTTCTTCCATGAGATCGCCGCCGCGAAGGAGCAGATTCTTGGCACCGCAGTGCGCATGGACCTCGGCATCGCCGGCGCGGACTTCGATAACCAGGAGGCTCACAAGACCTATCCGATCGGCCTCCCCAGTCCGCTCGAAGACGCGACGCTGTTTCATCGCCACTGCTATCAGAACGGCATTGCATGCGGGTTCATTCATCCCGAAGACGATCTTTCGCGGCTCAAGGCGCTCTACGTCCCGCATTGGGTGATGTGGAAGGATGAATGGAACGAGGCTGTCGAAACCTTCGTCCGCCACGGCGGTACGCTGATCCTGTCGGCATTGAGCGGGACGAGGGACGAGAACAACCACATCATTCGCGAGCAGGCCCCCGGCAAGGCCCTTGCAGCCCTGAGCGGCGTCAGGGTGGCGGAGTTCGGCCGCGTCGTTCCCGAAGGCGCCAGCGGCCTGTTTCCGCTGTTTCGTCCGGCTCCGATGGGCACCTATGCACCGCCGCCCCTCCCGGCCTCGTCCGCGGAACGCAAATACCTGTTCACCCTTGGCAATGAAGAATTCCAGGCTGCGCATTTGTACGAGGTGCTTGACGTAGCGCCTGACACCGAGGTGCTCGGCGTCTGGTCGAACCGCTTCGCCGCCGGCTCTCCGGCAATCACCGCCCGCAAGGTCGGGCAAGGTCGGGTTGTCTATGTCGGCACGTATCTCACACCGCAACTGACGGAGAAGCTTGTCGATGTCGTGCTGGCCAAAGCCGGTATAGCGCCTTTGCTGCCCGACCTGCCTGCCGGGGTGGAGGTCTCTGTCAGGGAAGCCGACGACCGCCGGCTGATGTTCGTGCTGAACACCACGGAAGTCGCCGTGATCGTAACCGACGTCCCAAAGGGCCTCGACCTGCTGACGGGCAAGGCCGTTGAAGGAACGCTGCAACTCGACCCTTACGGCTGCGCAATAATTCGGTCCTGAACAAATCGAACCAGCGTCCATAGACGCCGAACAGATGCTCTTCGAGGCGAAAAATGCGTTCTTCAATCCGCCGCCACAAGGGATCGCAAAAGCGTTTCCTTGGCGGATGACAAGTGGGCCCCGACTGCCAGCTCGACGCGCGCAAGGTCGTGGCTCAATGGGCGTCGATGTAAGAGATGCTCGACCAAAGCTGCGTGGCTGCGCCACTTCTCGTCGCTTGTTCGAGGCTGGAGAAGTCATGAAGTCGAGTTGACAGGATAGCGTCGCATCGTCCAACCTAGGCGCCTCACCAGGGGAGTCCCGGCAAGGGGCTGAGATACTGCTATCGCGCGCAGTGACCCGTTGAACCTGATCCAGTTCATACTGGCGTAGGGACGGTGCGAGGCTTCGCGGGTCGGCAATCCGGCTTCGGCATTCGGGCAGTGCCCGCATTCTAAGCGAAGCGTCACTTCCTCCTCATCGCGTGGACTGGGTCTCCGTTGCACTCGAGCAAGGAGGCTCACTCATGAATGCCCACACCCCGACCGTCACCGTCGGCGAACTCCCAGCTTCGAAGAAGGTCCACAAATCCGGTCAGCTTCACCCGGAGCTGCGGGTGCCGATGCGCGAGATCTCGGTCCACCCGAGCGCCGGCGAGCCGCCGGTCACTGTCTACGACTCGTCCGGCCCCTACACGGACGCCACGGTGAAAACCGACATCGAGTGTGGCTTGCCACGGCTGCGCGAGGCATGGATCGAGGCGCGCGGAGACGTGGGGCGCTACGAGGGCCGCACGATCAAGCCGGAAGACAACGGCTTCGTCTCAGCCGATCGCCTGACGCCGGAATTCCCGGTTCGCAACAGACCGTTGCGCGCGGCCAGCGGCCGCGCCGTCACCCAGCTCGCCTATGCGCGCGCCGGCATCATCACGCCTGAGATGGAGTTCGTCGCCATCCGCGAGAACCTCGGCCGGGAGCAGTTGCGTTCGAAACTCCAGCGCGATGGCGAGAGCTTCGGCGCCGCGATCCCCGATTTCGTCACCCCGGAATTCGTGCGCGACGAGGTGGCGCGCGGCCGCGCCATCATCCCGTCCAACATCAACCACCCGGAAAGCGAGCCGATGATCATCGGCCGCAATTTTCTGGTCAAGATCAACGCCAATATCGGCAACTCCGCCGTCACCTCGTCGATGGCCGAAGAGGTCGAGAAGATGGTGTGGGCGATCCGCTGGGGCGCCGATACGGTAATGGACCTCTCGACCGGGCGCAACATCCACAACATCCGCGAATGGATCGTGCGCAATTCGCCGGTGCCGATCGGCACGGTGCCGATCTACCAGGCGCTGGAGAAAGTCGGCGGCGTCGCCGAGGAACTGACCTGGGAGGTGTTCCGCGACACCCTCATCGAGCAGGCCGAGCAGGGCGTGGACTATTTCACGATCCATGCCGGCGTGCGCCTGCCCTATATCCCGCTGACCGTCGACCGCGTCACCGGCATCGTGTCGCGCGGCGGCTCGATCATGGCCAAGTGGTGCCTGCATCACCACCAGGAGAGTTTTCTCTACGAGCATTTCGAGGAGATCTGCGACATCGCCCGGGCCTATGACGTGGCGTTCTCGCTCGGCGACGGCCTTCGCCCCGGCTCGATCGCCGATGCCAATGACGCGGCCCAGTTCGCCGAGCTGGAAACGCTCGGAGAGCTCACCAAGATCGCCTGGTCCAAGGACTGCCAGGTGATGATCGAGGGCCCCGGCCACGTGCCGATGCACAAGATCAAGCAAAACATGGACAAGCAGCTCGCGGTCTGTGGCGAAGCGCCGTTCTACACGCTCGGGCCGCTCACCACCGACATCGCGCCGGGCTATGACCACATCACATCGGGCATCGGCGCGGCGATGATCGGCTGGTTCGGAACGTCGATGCTCTGCTACGTCACGCCGAAGGAGCATCTCGGCCTGCCCGACCGCGACGACGTCAAGACCGGCGTCATCACCTACAAGATCGCGGCCCACGCCGCCGACCTCGCCAAGGGCCATCCAGCCGCCAAAATCAGGGACGACGCGCTGTCGCGGGCGCGCTTCGAGTTCCGGTGGGAAGACCAGTTCAACCTGTCGCTCGATCCGGAGACGGCGCGCGCCTTCCACGACGAAACCCTGCCCAAGGAGGCGCACAAGGTGGCGCATTTCTGCTCCATGTGCGGCCCCAAATTCTGCTCGATGCGGATCTCGCACGACATCCGCGCCGAAGCCCAGAAGGAAGGGCTCGCGGCCATGGCGGCGAAGTACCGCGACGGCGGCGATCTCTACATGCCTGTCGACAGCACCCCCGAGCGCACGGACACGCCATGAAGGTGCTCATTCGCGGCGCTGGCGTCGCCGGATTGACACTCGCGCACGAGCTGGCAACGCGCGGCGCCGATGTGACCGTGGTCGAGAAACGCCTCGAGATCGCCGGCAATGCCTCTTGGCACGCTGGCGGCATGCTCGCGCCCTGGTGCGAGCGCGAGAGCGCCGAGGAGACCGTGCTGACGCTCGGACGCGACGCAGCCGATTGGTGGGACGCCGCCTTGCCCGGCCATGTCTCGCGCCAGGGCACGCTGGTGCTGGCGTCTGCCCGCGATGCCGGCGAACTCGATCGGTTCGGCCGCCGCACATCCGGTTTCAGGCAGTTGGACGCCAGCCAAATCGCGGCACTCGAGCCGGCGCTCGACGGCCGGTTTGGACGCGGTCTGTTCTTCGCTGAGGAAGCGCATCTCGACCCGCGCAAGGCGCTGCTTTCCCTGCGCGACAAGCTGCGCGGGATGGGCGCGCGCGTCGAGTTCGGCCGCAGCTCGGCGCCCGCATCTCAGGATATTGAGGTGGATTGCACCGGCAGCGGTGACAGGCGACCGGAACTGCGCGGCGTGCGCGGCGAGATGCTTATGCTGCGAACGGGCGAGATCTCGCTGGCCCGGCCAGTGCGGCTGCTTCATCCGCGCATCTCGGTCTATGTAGTGCCCCGCGCGGAAAACCTGTTCATGGTCGGCGCGACGATGATCGAATGCGATGCCAAAGGCCCGATCACCGCGCGCTCGACCATGGAGCTGCTCGGCGCCGCCTATGCGCTGCATCCGGCCTTCGGCGAAGCCGAGCTGGTCGAAACCGGTGTTGGCGTGCGTCCCGCATTCACCGACAACTTGCCTCGCGTCGAGCGCGACGGGGGGAATATTCGCATCAACGGCCTCTACCGCCACGGCTTCCTGCTCGCGCCGGCCATGGCGCGGCGGGCAGCCGACCTCATCCTGGAATCCTGGAGCAAAGGAGTTTGCCCTTGAAGCTCACCGTTAACGGCCAAGCCCATGAAGTCGCGGCAGAAACGCTTGCCGCGCTGCTCAGCGAACTCGATTTCCAAGGCGGCTGGCTGGCAACCGCGCTGAACGGTGACGTCGTACCGGCCAGGGAGCGCGACCGCTGCCGGCTCAAAGATGGCGACCGCATCGAAATCCTTTCACCGATGAAGGGAGGCTGATCCATGCTCGAGTTCTATGGACAGAAACTCGCGTCCCGCCTTCTGCTGGGCACCGCGCTTTACTCCTCGCCTGCCATCATGGCGGAGGCGGTGAAAGCGTCCGGCACGGAGATCGTCACCGTGTCGCTCCGCCGCGAAACATCGGGCGGCAAAGCCGGCGGCCAGTTCTGGTCGCTTGTCCAGTCGCTCGGCGTTCGCGTGCTGCCCAACACCGCCGGCTGCCACTCGGTGGTGGAAGCGGTCACCACGGCGCGGATGGCGCGCGAGGTGTTCGGCACGGACTGGATCAAGCTCGAAGTGATCGGCAACCACGACACGCTGCAGCCCGACGTCTTCGGATTGGTCGAAGCCGCAAGGATCCTTGCCTCCGAAGGCTTCGAGGTGTTTCCCTATACGACCGACGACCTCATCGTCGCCGAGCGCCTGCTCGACGCCGGCTGCAGGCTCCTGATGCCCTGGTGCGCGCCGATCGGCTCCGCACGCGGGCCGCAGAACCCCAATGCGCTGCGAAGCCTGCGAGGCCACTTCCCCGGCATTCCGCTGATCGTCGATGCCGGCATCGGCCGGCCCTCGCATGCCGCGGCCGTGATGGAGCTCGGCTACGACGCGGTGTTGCTCAACACGGCCGTCGCCAGGGCAGGCGATCCCGCCGCCATGGCCGCGGCCTTCGGCAAGGCGGTCGAGGCCGGCCGCGAGGCCTATTGCGCCGGCCTGCTCGAGCCGCGCGACATGGCCGTTCCCTCCACCCCCGTCATCGGCATGGCAGCATTCTCATGAAGCTGGATCCGTTTTACCTGATCGTCGATTCCGCCGCTTGGATCGAACGTCTGGTGCCGCTCGGCGTGAAGCTGGTGCAGCTGCGCACTAAGGACCAGGACGAAGCTTCGCTGCGCCGAGAAATTCGCGCCTCGAAGGCAGTCTGTGACAGCCACGGCTGCCAGCTCATCGTCAACGACTACTGGCGCCTTGCGATCGAGGAAGATTGCGATTTCGTTCACCTCGGCCAGGAAGATCTGGCGGAGGCTGATGTGAAGGCGATCCGCAGGGCGGGCGTGAGGCTGGGCCTCAGCACTCACGACGGCGCCGAACTCGAAACCGCGCTCCAAGCCGAGCCGGACTATGTCGCGCTCGGACCGATCTACCCGACCATTCTCAAGGCGATGAAATGGGATCCGCAGGGGCTGGACCGCATCGCCGCCTGGAAGCAGCGCGTAGGCGAACTTCCGCTTGTGGCCATCGGCGGGCTCACCGTCGAGCGCGTAGCCGGTGTCTTCGCGCACGGCGCCCAAAGTGCGGCCGTCGTCACCGACATCACCCGCAACACGCACCCCGAGGCGCGGACGGCTGAATGGCTGGCGGCGACAGCCCAATGGCGTTGACGCCGCATGTGCTGATCGTCGCCGGCTGCGATTCAAGTGGCGGCGCCGGAACAGCCCGAGACGTCGAGACCGTATCCGCCTTTGGGCTGCGCAGTTGCCTCACCGTCACGGCCGTGACCGTCCAGACGCATTCGGCCGTCGAACACATCGAGCAGATGCCGCCGCAGCTTATCGCCGCCCAAATGCGCGCTGCCTTTGCTGCCAATCCGGTCGCAGCCGTCAAGATCGGCATGCTGGGGACGGCGGTAGCTATTGAGGCGGTCGGCTCTGTCCTGGCGGCCCATCCGAAGGTGCCGGTGGTCCTCGACCCTGTGCTTGGCTCGACCTCGGGACGCGTGTTGCTGGAGGACGATGCCGTCGACGTGTTGTGCCGTGATCTGATGCCGCTCTGCCGGCTCGTGACCCCCAACCTGATTGAGCTGGCAACGTTGGTGGGAGCAGACCCTGCGAAGGACGAAGAAGGCGCTTGCGTTCAAGGCGAGGACCTGTCGGCGACGGTGCGGACCGCCGTGCTCGTCAAGGGCGGGCACGCGCACGGAGATCACGCCAATGACCTTCTCATGCAGCCGGACCGTCGCGCCGTTCGGGTCGAAGCGCCTCGCGTCCATGGGGGGATGCGTGGCACCGGCTGCGTGCTGTCCAGCGCCATCGCCGCATCGTTAGCTCAAGGTTTGCCGTTGGAGGCGGCGGTACGGGGCGCCAAGACCTATGTTCTTGAGCTCCTTCGTGGGGCGCGATGACGTTGAACGGACGAGCGCAATGCGCATCTTGACCGATTCCCAGGAGGTCAGAGGCGCATGCCCTCCAGGTCCGAGCCGGCGATCTAATAAACCTTGGAGGTCAATGGCATCAACTCGTTACCGTCTGCTATTCACCTCGCTTCATAAGATGCTGCCCCAACAATCTGGAGCAGCGGCCGGAAGCGAAAGGTAACAAGTGGCGGCCCCGAGTTTGGCCTTCCAGCATGGGCATGCAGCGGCAGTGTAGGCTTGTGTCGTCCGGGCAATGGTGGTTAGTCACTCGATGGTGCTGCGCCTCCAACTTGACGGGAGCAAACGCGGGGATCGCCTTTTGCCCAGCCCGTCAACGGGCCCGGAAGTTTCTGGCCTCGCTCAATTTTCGGCAACGAAATCAAAGGTTATGGTGGTGCTGGCAGTCACCTGCGAACCGGTCTCTGTCCCATTTTCCCTGTTAGGTGCTGAAAAACAGCGAATTTTTCGGTCATTTTCGCCTCGCGCGGGAATTCGAACGTGAAATCCTTGCGCAGTTTCAATGCTCTGGCGGAGAATTCCCTACCGGCATATCAGGGAAATGAACTCAGCCTAACAGGGAACAGTGCTGGCGTCGGGGGCCAGAACTGTGCACCCTTGCTTGCCTTTGAGCAGCGTTGCGACTGGGGTGTCGCAACCCCACCAAATCCCCCGTGATATCCAAAAATGCAACGCACCTTCACCAGACAAGAACTGTACGACCTCGTTTGGTCGACACCGATCGTGACTCTGGCCTAACGCTTCCAGAAGGCAGATCGAGGGACTGGCGAAGATTTGTGCTGCTGTGGTCGATGCCTTCCCGATCCAACACCCAGTTCTGCGGATCAGGGCCGATCAGGCGGAGCGTTTCGCGGGCGTGGAAATCTGAATCGGAGGGCAATGCCATTTTAGTTCCGGCTGAAGCTCAAGCGTTGCGCGCCAGACTCCACCCTGGTAGGCAAACAGTCCAGAACGCCTGCTTTAATTGCTCCGCAGCTTTTTTTCACTTGCATCCGATCTCAATCGGGAGCGCTTTCAGATTGGCCTGCAAAAAGGGGCAGGCCGAGAACGGGCGGTACTTTCTGGACGTTGAGTCCCGCCAAAAAGTACCGCCGGCTTGATCTGCTGCCCCTCACATCGCTTGCACGGGGTCAGAAAAATCATTGACTATGGGGCAGTCGGAGGCTTTCGTTAATGATGATACTCCGCTTGTCTTGTTCGCAGTTTTGATCGAAGCAGAGCTGGGTTCCTAGGGAAGGGTGGCCGGATGTTCAGTCCGCGACATAGCCTGCCAATTCATCAGCCGTCCCCTGCGGAAAGGCTTCTTTCAAGTAGTCGAGGAACGCTGACACGCGGGGGCTGAGCAAACGCCTCGAGGGATAAAGGGCCCAAAGCGCCGTCTCGGGCCCTGACACATCCCCCCAATGCACTAGCCTGCCGGCAGCCAAATCGCCGCTGGCAAGCGACAACGGGAGGCGCGCGGCGCCGAGCCCCATGCGCACCGCATCCCGGACCATGACGAACGACGCCAGGCTGAGCACTGGCTTGGCGTCAATCGTCGACTTGCCGGACGAGGTCGTGACTTGCCAGGCTTCGGACTCGTTCAACGAGCCTCGACTGATCGCGGGAACAGGACGCCCAGAGGCTGGGGGCGTCAGGTGCGGACTGGCCACCACCACCAGCCGATCGCGCAGGAACACTCGCCCAACAAGGGTGGCATCCGGCTCCGGATTGACCCGGATGACGAGGTCGTAGGCTTCTTCGATCATGTCCACCGCCCTGTCTTCCGTGGTGATCTCCAACCGAACCTCCGGATATCTAAGGACGAAGCCGGCCGCGAGCTTTCCGACCGCGGTCTGAGAAAAGAGCAGTGGCGCGCTGATGCGTAGCCGACCACGCGGGCTACGGCCGCCCGAAGCGATCGCTTTCGCCGTCTCATCAAGTTCTGTGAGCAGAAAGCCCGTTCGTTCAAACAGGGCTCGTCCCTCCTCCGTGAGCTTGAGCGTCCGCGCACCACGTTCGAAGAGGCGCAGATCAAGACTTGCCTCGAGATCGGCCACGCGTCTGGAAAGGGTGGCCTTTGGCCGGCCGGCGGCGCGCGAGGCCTTTCCGAACCCGCCGTGGCGGGCCACCAAGTTGAAGTCGGCAAGAGCGAGAATATCCACGATCTTGTTCTTTTTGTTCCATCTATGAGACGACCTGTCCAAACATACCATCTATCGGGATGTATGTGGATCACTCATTTTGAGCGTGCCTTTTAACTCAAAACAGAAAGTGAATCCCAATGACCATACTTGTTACAGGTGCCACCGGCCGCGTCGGCCGCCATGTCGTCGACCAACTCCTTCAGCGCGGCGCGACGGTGCGTGTGCTAACCCGTGACCCGGCGAAAGCCAGCTTTCCGACCGGTGTGGACGTCGCCAAGGGTGATCTCCTCGACGTCGATGCGCTGCGCAGCGCCTTCAAAGACGTGAGCACCCTCTTCCTACTCAATGCCGTCACAGGTGACGAATTTGCCCAGGCGATCATCGCACTCAACGTTGCTCGCGAAGCGGGCGTCGACCATGTCGTCTATCTCTCGGTGTTCGAAGCCGATCGGGCGGTGAACGTCCCGCACTTCGCCGTGAAGTTCGGCGCCGAGCGCATGCTGGTGCAGATGGACTTCAGCGCCACCATCTTGCGTCCGACCTACTTCATCGACAACGAGTCGATGGTAAAGGACGTCATTATGGAGCACGGCGTCTATCCGATGCCGATTGGCAGCAAGGGCGTAGCCATGGTCGACGCCCGTGACATCGCCGAAGTAGCCGCGATCGAGCTGATCCGCCGCGACTCCGCGCCCGGCAAGCTGCCGGTCGAGACCATCAACGTGGTGGGGCCCGACACGCTGACCGGCCCCCACGTGGCCAGGATCTGGTCGGACCTTCTGGGTCGCCCGGTGGTCTATGGCGGCGACGATCCCGGCGCGTTCGAGCAGAACATGGCGAGCTTCATGCCAAAATGGACGGCCTACGAGATGCGCCTGATGGCCGAGCGCTATGTCAGCGACGGCATGATCCCGGAGGCCTGTGACGTTGTACGGCTGACCAGTATTTTGGGCCGCCCCCTGCACACCTATCGCGACTTTGCGGCCAGGATAGCGAGCGCGGCCTAAGGCCGCCAACCAGCCGCCAAGATCTTTGGCATAGACTTAGGGGGGAGGTCCGAATCTGATATCGTTGGCTGGAGCGATAACGTCCGTCTCGTCCTGGAAGCGGAAGGGTGGTGCGTGCGGACCGAAGGTCTCCTCCGCGGCCACCAAGGCCTCCTGGCCAGGTGCCTGTACAGTGGCAACCGGACTCAAATGGCCAAGCTCGTTTCTACGCGACCGCCTTGGAGCGCTCGGGGATAAAAAGCCTGATGAGGAAGAGGCTCAATACCGTGCTGACGGCGAGGATGTAGACGACCAACGCGCTGATCGAGGGCGAGAACCCAAGACGCATCATGCCCCAAAGCCGAACCGGGAAAGTACTTTGGCCACCGGTCAGAAGCAAAGTGACCATGGTCTCGTCGAACGATAGCGCAAAGCACAGGACGAATGACGCCATCAGTGCCGGTCTGAGGTTAGGTAGCACGACCCACCAGAAGGTCTGAAGCCGGCTGGCGCCCAGATCGAGCGACGCCTCGACCAGTGAAGGACCCATTTCACGCAGCCGCGTCACGATGGTCCGATAGGCGATCGCCAGCAAGATCGTGACATGGCCGATCAAGACAGTCAGAAGCGACCTCGGGACGTCCGCCTCCCGGAAGGAAATCAGGAGCGCGAGCCCTGTGATGATAGGAGGCATTACAAACGGGAGGAAGATCAGGAACTCAATGAACTTTCTGCCCAAGCCGAATCCCGGTGCGCAGTAAAGAGCAAGTCCGGTGCTGATCGCCAGCGCAATCGTGGAAGCGACAAGCCCGACGATCAGGGTCAATTTCAGCGCATCGACAATATCGCCATTGATGCTCTCAAACGCCACGACGGAGACCTGATCCCACTGGAATACGCCACCGCGGATCGGCACGAACGCGGTAACGATGGCCATGAGAATCGGGCCGTAAAGGATGGCCAAGATTAGTGCGGTTACGACGCAAAGGAAGACGACCGTGGAGCGTGCTGGCTTCAAAATGTCACCTTTCCAGGTGGACGGATGCGGGTGGCCAATGCCAACGCCACCGTGACGATCATCATCATGAAGGTCGAGAGCGCGGCACCGAACGGCCAATTGAAGCCGAGACCAAACTGACTGAAGATGATGCGACCGAGTGTAAATCCGTTCGGCCCGCCAACCAGTTCCGGGGTGATGAAATCACCGATCGCCAGCACAAACGTGAATGTCAACGAGACTGCCACTCCCGACAGGCTCAATGGAAAGATCACCGTCCAGAAGATGCGCGGGCGGCTTGCGCCCAGGTCGGCGGCCGCTTCGACCAGACTTGCCGGGATGCGATCAAGGGACAGGAAAATCGGAAAAACCGCAAACGGCAGCAATACGGAGGTCAGTGTCAGGAAGACCCCGTAGTAGCTTAGCGTGAAGAATTCGAGCGGTTGGGAGACAAGGCCCGAAGCCGTCAGGAAATGGTTGATGACGCCATTGGTGCCAAGAAGATTGCGCACCGTGTAGATCTTGATGACGTAACTCATCAGCAAGGGCACAGCAAATGCCACCATCAGCAGAGAGCGCCGCGTCGGGCCAAGAACCTTCATCAGATACGCAGCCGGAAAGCCGATCAGCGTGCAGACAAGGGCTGTAGCGACCCCTATAACGAGGGTCCGCCCAATGACCATACGGACGGTCGAGTCCGCGAAAATTCGAACGTAGTTCGACAGGTTGAAGTCAATAACGACAGTGGAGGCCTCGACGCGCCCGAAGCTGACGACGAAAAAAATACAAAACGGCCCTAGGATCAGGATGATCGGCAAGACATAGGCGATGACGACAAGGCTGTTGATGAGCCGGGCCTCGCCGGTGGATCCCAGCTGCGGGGTCTTCGTGGAGTTCACTTGCGGATGACCCACGTCTCTTGTCCCTTCCACGAGACTGTCACGCCGGCGCCGATTTCAAGCGGAGCAGCCAACTGGCTGCTGAGCTGTTTAACGTGCAGGGTCGCACCGGGCGACTTCGCCGCTTCAACTTCTAAAAGCGACATAGGCCCGACGAAGGAGACTGATTTGACATATGCCGCGGGTGCCGATCCGTTTGCCCCGGCAAGCTCTACGTTCTCTGGCCTCACAGCGAGTGTCACCGTGTCGCCGGCATTGAACTGCATGCCCTGATCGCCCCGGGCCACGGCCGTTCCAAATGGCGTCTCCACAGCGACCCCGTCGCGGTTGATGGTGCTCACCTTAGCTTCAACAAGATTGTTGTCGCCGAAGAAATCCGCGACATAGCGATTGCAAGGGCGATAATAGACCTCTTCCGGCTGGCCGACCTGCACAACCTCGCCATGATCCATGACGCAAATGCGATCGGCCAGACTGATGGCCTCTTCCTGATCGTGAGTGATGAACAGGAATGAGGTTTGGATCTCACGCTGGATTGACTTGAGAAAGGTCTGCATCTGGTGGCGAAGGCCGGCGTCCAACGCGGCGAGCGGTTCGTCCAACAGGACCAGTCGCGGCTTGCAAATGAGGGCGCGCGCCAGGGCCACCCGTTGCCGTTGTCCGCCGGACATCTGCGCTGGATAGCGCAGCCCAAGCTGGCCGAGGCCCACCAGATCGAGCGTCTGCGCAACCAGCTTCTTGATCTCGTCGGACGGCAACCCTTTGACCCGGAGCCCATAGCCGACATTCGCGGCCACCGTCATGTGCGGGAAAAGTGCATAGTCCTGGAAGACGGTGTTGAACGGTCTGCGATTGACCGGAATGCCATTGATCCGGGTTCCGTTCAGGAGAATGTCGCCGCTCGTTGGTTCGACAAATCCGCCAATCATGCGAAGGATAGTGGTTTTGCCGGACCCCGATGGGCCGACCACCACGAGAAACTCGTTCTGGCCGATCTCAAGGTTGACATTGCGCAGGACCGTCTGGCTGCCATAGGTCTTGCCGATATCTCTCATCTCAATAAGAGGCAGGTCGGTCATGAGCATTTCCCATTAGCCGGTTGGGCTGTTCCACCCATTCTTATAGCGGATTGCGAGTAAGCGATGCCGCCACCGTCAGGGACCGCACCTACACCAAGTTGCATGCAGAACGCAATACCGGTAATTCGCTTCAGTTGTTCCCATTTCTGTCTTACAGCGCATTCGCGCCGACCCGGACGCAGTTGCCTCATCTCATCCTCGGCGTCGACAATGTTCTGTCTCAGCACCTTAATTAGCGCGCGTTTGGCGCTTGCTACTCCCAATCGTTTTCGTCGGATCGACCGGCCGTTCACAAAAATTTGCAACATCGGCAGATGATTCCGCGATTCAAAAAAACCGCCGGGACCTCTTGACTCCACTCATTGCCGATTGCACGCTGCATGCACTACGGTTTGCGCCCTGAAAAATGCCCTGCCCCATCGACGAGGGAGCCGCGGAGCCGGAGTAAAGGCAGGCCGCCGAGTTGGAGCACCTTCGACAACGGAACGTCATAATCGACAGGGACCAGACCAGCTCGAACCAAACCCGGCTAAACTCAAATGATCAACGATGCCGGAACCATTCCAGAGGAGATGAGAATGTACAAAAAGCTATTTGGCGAAATTGGAAAGCTGCTGGCGGTATCGTCTGTTCTTGCGCTTGCCGTTGCCGGCCCGGCCATGGCCGGAGGCAAGCTGCGGATCCTGACGTGGGATGGCTACGCCGACAAGGACTGGGTCGCGCAATTCGAGAAAGACAATGATGCGACCGTCGAAGTGGTTTTTGCCGGATCTAACGACGAGATGTGGGCCAAGATCCAGGGTAGCCAAGGCAAGGATTTCGACATCTTTGCGACAGCTGCAGCTGGTATGCAGAGATACTATGAGGCAGGCCTCCTCCAGCCGATCGATCTGTCGAAGATCCCAAATCATGCCGGGCAGTTGCCTCAGTTCCAGGATCTTTCCAAGATTGCCGGCGCGGTTCACGACGGGAAGACCTATCTTATTCCCTATGCCTTCAGCCCGATGACGCTCATCTATGACCCCGCAAAGGTAAATCCGGCGCCCACCTCGTGGTCGGTGATGTGGGATCCTCAGTACAAGGGTAAGGTATTGCTCTATGACGACGGCGAAAGCGCGTTCGCTACAGCGGCAATCATGAACGGCGTGCAGACGCCCTTTCATCTGACCGACCAGCAATTCAAGGATGCCATGCCGAAGCTGGTAGACCTGAAGCATAATTCCGCGAGCTTCTACACGTTCGTTCAGGATTCAGTTCAGTTGGCGCAGAACAATGATGCGCCCATCATTTTCGGCGCTTACGCGGATCAGCAGATCAAGGCGCTTGCTGCTGGCGGCCTGAATTATAAGCAGGCCTATCCGAAAGAAGGTGTCATCGCCTGGGTGGATACGTGGGCGGTCACCAGCGGAGCCAAGGGCGATTCCTACGACCTAGCCTTGAAGTGGATCAACTTCGTGATCAGCAAGAAGATTGCCGCAGAGCTGACCGAAAAATCCGGCTACGCCAATTCGGTCACGTCAACCGATACCATACCAGCGGGAACCAAGATCTTCTGGATGCAGCCGGATGAAGATCCAACCAAGCGCACTGATCTTTGGAACCAGGTCAAGGCGACGCCATGACATCGGCCGGCCGTGTCATGTGATGCGGTCGGGCTTCCTCGAGTAATAACTTGCCGCCGTAGCAAAGGGTCCGACATCGATGACAAGAGTAAGGCGAATTCTATGCTACGGCGACAGCAACACCCATGGCTCGGCTCCCGCCAGGAGTTGGTACGACAGTCAGCGGTTCGACGAGACCGCACGCTGGACAGGCGTTCTGACGGAAGCCTTGGGTAAGGGCTTCCGCGTAATCGAAGAGGGCCTTCCCGGTCGAACAACAACTCTCGACGATCCTATCGAAGGCGCCTCGCGCAACGGGTTGACCTACCTCGAGCCCTGCGTCGATAGCCACCGTCCGTTGGACACAATCGTGGTGATGCTCGGTTCCAACGATCTGAAGACACGCTTCAGCCTTACTTCGGAAGACATTGCTCGAGGTTTGGTCGCGCTGATCGAGCTGATCTTGTCCGGCAAATCGGGTCCCGCAGGAACCGATCCCCGCATTTTGGTCATCGCTCCCGCCCCTATCGAGGAAGTCGGGTTTCTCGGCGAGATCTTTTCCGGCGGAGCCGTCAAATCGGGCCAGCTTGCTGAAAAATACAAAGCCGTCGCAGCCCATTTTGGCGCCGAATATCTCAATGCCGCAGAGTTCATTAAGGTGAGCCCGGTGGATGGTATCCACCTGGACCTCCATGATCATGCCGTCCTTGGAAAAGCGATAGCCGGCAAATTGCTGACAATGTTTGGCATGGGGAAGGAACTCTAGTCCCCGTTGCGAAAATGACGGGAGCCGATCAGCCACCTCGGTGATTTGCTGAATTGAGTTTGGGGACTGCGCCGTACCTGGCTTGAGCGGTAGGAAGGTGCTTCACTACGTCGCCCGGCAAAGGGTCAGCCAAACCGCCGCGCGCGCTAGGCAAATACCGACCGGCGCTAAAGCTGGATCGGCCCACGAAACGTCGGCAGAATGCGAACATGTGCTCGATTGCTTTCAGGGCTCAAGTCATGGATTTTCCGCGCTTGTTTGGTTAGATTTGTAAGACAACTGGAGAATCACGCGGATTTTGCGAATGGCTGCTCCAAACGATGAGCGCATCAAGCTGTCGAAGCGCGTCTATGATGGCTTGCGTCGCCAGATCGACGAGGGTGAGTGGCGCGAAGGCACCCGCATGCCTACCGAGACCGAACTGGCAGCAAGCTTTGGCGTTTCACGCCCCGTCGTGCGCGAGGCCCTGGTGCAGCTGCGCAGCGAGGGGATAATCGACTCCCGCCGCGGTTCAGGCAGCGTGGTCATAGCCGCCAACGAGGCACCAAGGCGCAGTTACAGCCCTATCGAGAATGTTGCAGACCTCATCAGCGCGTTCGAGTTCCGATTGACGATTGAATGCGATGCTGCGGCATTCAGCGCGTTGCGAGGCAAGCCGCAGGATCTGGCTGACATCATCTCGGCGCATGAGAAGTTCAAAAGCGATCTGAGCGAGAGTGATTTCGGCGATCTTGACCTGGCATTCCACATCGCGATCGCCAAGGGCACTGGGAACAAACTCTTCGAAGCGACGCTATCGATGCTCAATCCCCAGATACTTTTGGGTATGCGCCTGGTGGGCGAATTTTCGCTGATCGGCAGCACCACTAGAGCCCAGACCGTTTATCGCGAGCACGCCTTGATCGTCGATGCAATCAAGTCGGGTGACGCGCAGGCCGCTTTTGACGCGATGCGGAGCCATCTGCTTCAGTCGCGCCATCGTATCCTTGGCTTTGACGTCCCACCGAATTGGCAAAGGCTGGGGCCGGTCAACACCAGCACGTCAGCTTCTTGACGGCCATTCTTCTACCTGCAAGCTAGAATGGTGTCGGCGTAAGAAAAAATGGCTGGCAGACCGCCTGTATGGATGAACACCACGCGGTCCTTCGCCGTCAGAAGGCCAGCCCTTATATCGGCAAGCAAGCCGGAGAACCCTTTTCCCGAATACACCGGGTCGACAAGGATACCCTCGGTTCGGGCGAGCAAGGCAGACGCCTCTTGAGCATCAGCCGAGGGAAGGCCGTAGCCATCGCCCACCCAATCGGTGGAGTTGCTGATTTCTTCCACCGGCACCGACAAATCGAACCCGAGGATACGCGCCGCCGCCTCACACTGACCGGCAATCGCGGAAGGGAATTCGTAGGCCTCGTTGCGGCTGTCCATCGGGTTGATGCCGCGGATTTGAGTCGGGTGCCCAAGCAGCATTGCCGCCGCCTGCAAGCCGGCCTGCGTGCTTCCCTGAGAGGTCGCATAGATGTGAGTGGGCAGCGCTTCGCCCAGCGCTTCGAACTGAGCAGATATCTCCAGATACGCGTTGACATAGGCGACCGCCGCCAAGCTCAGCGCGGATTCCGATCCCATGCCGAGGATAGTTGGGTTTCGGCCTTCGCGTTTCAGCCTGGCCGCCATATCCTGCTTGGCCCGCTTCACCGAAGCCGTCGCGTCCACGGGCACGATCTTTGCACCAAAAAGCCTGGATATAAGCTGATTGCCTTGAACTTGATCGTAGTGGGCGTCCTTACGAGGCATCAGGATACAGTCGAGACCAAGCCGCGCGGCAGCTGCGGCGAGTTGGCGCGATTGATTTGATTGGGATGCGGCACCCTGGATCACCACGTCGACACCGCGACTAACCGCGTCGCCGAGGATGAATTCATGTTGCCGAACCTTGTTGCCGCCAAAGGCAACACCGGTGCAGTCATCCCTCTTGATCCAGATCCTTGGCCCCTCAAGCCGCTTTGTAAGCTTGGGGCAGTAGTCGATGGGCGTCGGAAGATGCGCCAGCCGCGCACGCGGGAGCGCTTCGAGCGCAGAGCTGAGTTCGGCCTGTGAAACATTCGTCATTCGGATTGGATCCTTTGGATGATGCTCCCGGCGCGATCCGCGTACGCGAAGCGGTCAGATTTCGATCACTCGACCTGTTGCGGCCGCGGTCCGGGCGGCAAGTGCAAATCGAAGCGAAGCTAAACCGTCCTCACCGGCTACAAGCGGCCGGCCAACACCCCTGACGGCATCGGCAAAGGCCGCTATCACACGGGGGTAGGCGTTTTCATGCTCGACGGGGATATCTTGGCGCTTTCCTTGCACGCTTAGCTCCAGCCTTCCGCCGGGCCGCTGCAACAGCACGTCATCGGCAAAAACCGAGGCCTTGGTGCCGTGCAACTCGAGGGTTGTGCGCGCATGCTCGATCGCGAAGCTCTCCGTGATCTGCGCTGTGAGGCCAGATGCCGTTTGAGCTATCGTGGCTACGCCATCTTCAATCCCGTCGGCAGAGATGCCGTTGTTGGAAGTAAAAGCAGCAACGCGCACAAATTTCTCACCCAGTATAAAGTGCAGGGTATCGGCGTCATGAACGGTTAGGTCAAAGAAGACACCTGCTCCGGCCGAAGTGCTTTCGGTGCGCCATCCGCGATTGTCCTGGGGCAGCAGAACACCGAACATGGCTCGAACCGCGACGAGGTCGCCGAGCACGCCACTTTCGACAAGTTCACGTAGCTTGCGGTGGCTATTCATGCCGCGCAAATGATGGTTGATCGCCAAGACAAGATTTCTATCTTTAGCCAACGAAACCATTTCCCGCGCATCTTCCTCGGTCATGGCCATCGGTTTCTCACCCAAGACATGCTTGCCCGCACTGAGTGCCGCCATGGCGCAAGGGGCATGCTTTTCGTTGGTGTTGGAGATGTAGACCGCATCGACGCCGGCGGAGAGCAGATCCTCGAGCGACCCGCAGGAAAGCGGTATGTCATTGGCCCGGGCATATTCGCTCACACGCGCCGGGTTGCCGCCTTGGACGGCAACCACTTCGTTTCCTGGCGTCGCTCTGATCGCGGGGATGATCCACTCGGCGGCTATGCGGCTTGCGCCAACGAGTCCCCATCGAAGTTGCTTTGTCACTGCGCGGATTCCTGATGAACGAGGATGGATGCCAGCCGGTCGCCTAAGCGCATGGTTTGGGCTGCTATCGTGAATGCGAGGTCGACTGCCCTGGACGGCGGAAAGAAGGATCGATCAGCGGCATGCGGCCTTTGGACTTCGCGCGCTTTGCGCATGCTGAATTCGGGGACAAAACGCAGGGGCGGGCGAGCTCGCTCGGTTGCGCGTTGAAGCCAGGCGCCTGTAGTGCAGATCGCTTGGGCAGATGCCGATGGGCACCCGGTGCGGCGCATGATTTGCCACCATGGTGACAGGGCGACGGATGCGTCTCCGGGCCGGAAGCCTGCCACGCAGATGTTTGGATCCAGGCTCATTGAAGGCGCTCGCCGGACTCGCTGTCGAAGATGCTTATGCGAGACGTATCGACGCGCAGCCGCGCCCTGCCGCTTTGGCTCACATGCCCTGCCCGCAGCAGGGCCAGCTGTTCCACGCCGGAATGCTGAAACAAAATGACATCGTCTGATCCCGTCGGCTCAATCAGATTGACGTCGACGTCCATGTCTACGGTCTTCTCGCTGGTGGCGTTGCCCTCCGCCAGGCCATAGTGCTCCGGCCGGATTCCCACCGTGACCCTGCGGCCATCCTGGCGCAAAGCCGGAGCGAATTCCTGCGGGGCCGGCAGGATTGTCCCTGACCTCTCCAGCACCACCCTGCCCCCCTTGCTCACCGCCGGCAAAAGGTTGATGCGCGGGCTGCCAATGAATGTTGCGACAAAGAGATTGGCAGGTCGATTGTAGACCTCGCCTGGTGTTCCAAGTTGCTGAACGACACCCTTGTCCAGGATGGCGATCCGGTTTGCCAGCGTCATCGCCTCGATCTGGTCATGTGTCACGTAGACGGTGGTTCGACCCATCCGATGGTGCAGCTTCTTCAGCTCGGTCCGCATTTCGACACGAAGAAGAGCGTCGAGGTTCGATAGTGGCTCGTCGAAAAGGAAAAGGCTTGGCTCTCGCACCAATGCGCGGCCAATTGCTACCCGCTGCCGCTGCCCGCCAGACAGTTGTCCCGGCTTTCGATCCAGCAAATGGCTGATCTGAAGCAAGTTGGCGACGTCCGAAACCGCCTTGTCACGTTCCGGCTTTGGCAGTTTTCGCATTTCCAGCGGAAAAGCGATATTTTGCCTGACGGTCATCGAGGGATAGAGCGCATAGGACTGGAACACCATCGCGATATCGCGGTGCTGACAGGGGACTTCGTTGAGGACGCGCTCGCCAAGCCGGATTTCGCCGGCGTTGATCCTATGAAGGCCGGCGATCGCGTGGAGCAACGTCGACTTGCCACAGCCCGATGGTCCGAGAAGAACGAGAAACTCGCCGGATGCGACGTCGATGTTGATGTTTTTCAAGACGCACAGGTTGGGGCCGTAATATTTGTAAACGCTATCGATGGACAACGAAGACATGAGCTAAACCTCTCACAGGGCGCCGGATCGGGCGGCGACCGAAATCGCGCTGGAAAAAGCGGGCTGGGTAAACAGATCGGCGATCGAGGGAGCGCCATGCACTGCCGATCGCGGTCGGCAAGAACGCAGGCACGGACGGACGGGCCGCTTCAATTCTGCGCCTTTCTGATCGATGGTTCGGTCCCCGATGTCGGTTGCCAATCACTTGCGATCTCGAAGCCGAGGATCCTGCGCCGCGAGTTCATGAGATGCCGACGCATTGCCAACTGGGCTTGGTCCGCATCTCGGGCCTGAACGGCATCGACGATCATCTCGTGTTCTTCGAAGATCGCCTCGGACCGGGTTGCCGCTTGTTGTTGAGAGAATTCTCCGACGAGGCGCATCCCGAAGACGATCTGCGTGCGCAGCATGCTGAGCGTGGATTCATACATTGCGTTTCGACTTGCTCGGGACAGTGCGAGATGGAACCCGAAATCGGCATCGCCGAAGGTCTCCTCGTTCGACTGGTTCCTGACGATGGCGGAGGCAATGCGAATTTCGTCCAACTCCTCTTCGGTCCGCCTCAGCGCCGCGAAAGCAGCCACATCGCATTCCACGGAGAATCGAAATTCAAACGCCTGGATGAGGTCGGCTATGTTCTCGATCGGCCTGTAGCCACCCGAGTCCAGGCCATTTTTGCCGATCACAAAGTTCCCGGAGCCTTTGCGCGCTCCGATCATGCCCTCCATCCTGAGCCTGATCAAAGCCTCCCGCACGACGGGCCGCGAGACGCCATAGCTCTTTGCAAGCTCGGTCTCAGGAGGGATTCGTGTGCCCTCCGGCCACTCACCGCCTTCGACGAATTGCCGAAGAGCGCCATAGACCTGGTCTGCCAGTTTGAGCTTCATCGCTCTGCCGGGACTTGGGATTTGCACATATTTGTAATCTGTCAGCTAATTTGTTTTACAGCAAGCTGTTTTTGTGCCAAATGTCCGACATTTCCGCAATAAGTCCAGCAACTCGGCGCGGTTGCAAATCTCGGCCGTGCTCTCGGGAGAGACGGGCCAGATGCATCCCGGAGTTCCAAAGGAGAAACGACAAAATGACAGGTGCCTTTACGTACAACGGGTACGAGATCCCGGCCTACCAACCGCCCGCTTATGGTTACACTTCAGTTCTGGTGCATGACGGCCAGGCCTGGGTCAGCGGCAATGTGCCCAAGACCGGCGATGAGGATCTCCACCCGGGCAAGGTCGGATCGGACGTCACGCTCGAACAGGCAAAGGAAGCAGCTGAACTGGCAATGCGCAACGCGCTTGCCTCTCTCGCGCATGCCGTCGGCGGTCTGGACAATGTCGTGCAGATACTGAAGATCACTGTTTTTGTGGCGTCGGCGCCCGGATTCAATCTCCAGCCGCGCGTGGCCGACGCTGCAACCCTTTTGCTGCGTCAGGTGCTTGGCGGACGAGGCAATCACGCGCGCTCTGCCGTTGGCGTTGCCGAACTGCCGCGCAACTCCAGCGTCGAAATCGAACTTGTCGCTGCCGTCAGGTAGGCGCGTGATCCGGATACTTTTGCTGCATCTGTCGAGCGACCGTGTGCTGCTGCGGCAACTTGCGCCCTTTCACCGCATCGGCGCCACGCTCGCCGATCATGATTGACGGAGCATTGGTGTTGCCAGAGACCAGCGTGGGCATGATCGAGGCGTCGATGACGCGCAGTCCGTCGATGCCGTGTACCTTGAGGTCGGTGTCCACGACGGCCATTTCGTCGGAACCCATCTTGCAGGTCCCGGCAGGATGAAAGTCGGTCTTGCTCCATTCTCGAACATAGGCACGCAGATCCTCCTCGCTCGTTCTTTGCGCGCCGGGCAAGTGTTCGGCCTTGTAGATCTTGGCGAAGGCGGGCTGTGACAGGATTTCACGAGCAATCTTGAACCCGTTGACGGTATGCGCCCAATCGCGCTCATGCGTCATGTATTTAGGATCAATGATCGGCTCGGCCGCCGGATCAGCAGAGGCCAGCATCACCTCTCCGCGGCTTTCGGGTCGAAGATAGGCGGTGTTGAGGGTCATTCCGTGGCCCTTGACCTGCACGCGACCATGATCGATGACGTAGGCGGGAAGGAAGTGCATCTGGATGTCTGGCCAATCGGTGTTCCCTTCAGTCGATACGAAGCCCCCGCCCTCGCAGACATTCGACGTGAGCGGGCCAGTGCCGAAGGCCAGGAATTGCAGCGTGTGCCAAGCGGCCATAGGACCCTTGTCGTGGCCGTTATAGGATACCGGTTCCTTGAGGCTGGCACAGCAATAGACGTCCAGATGATCCTGCAAATTCTTGCCGACGCCTGGCAGGTCATGAACCGCTCTCACGCCCGCGCGCTTGAGTTCGGCGGCTGGTCCGACCCCTGAAAGAAGCAGGATTTTCGGAGAATTGATTGCGCCCGCGCACAGTATGACTTCGGATCGGGCCTCAATCCGGCTTGTCTGTCCCTTCATTGCGACCTCGATGCCTGTCGCGCGGCCGTTCTCCACGAACACCCGAAGCACGTGAGCCTCGGTTTGCACGGTCAGGTTCTTGCGATTGGCATTGGGATAGATAAAGGCCTGCGCGGCGCTCGAGCGACGCGCCGCGCGCTGAGTGACCTGATAATAACCGACCCCGTGTTGTTGAGCGCCGTTGAAATCGGTGTTGTAGGGGTAGCCAGCCTGTTGCGCGGCGCGGATATAGACCCGCGTCAGGTCGATCGGCGAACGCTGGTCAGACACGCCAAGCGGCCCGCCCTGACCATGGTAATCGTCAAGATATCGCTCATTGTCCTCGGATTTGCGGAAATAGGGCAACAGATCATCATAGCCCCATCCCTCGTTGCCGAGGTCGCGCCACTGATCGTAGTCGCGACGGTTGCCTCGGATGTAGACCATGGAGTTGACCGAGGACCCCCCGCCCAGAACCTTGCCCTGCGGGAAAAGCATGCGCCTGTTGTTGAGAGCCGGCTGCGGAACCGTTTGCCACTCGTAGCGAAACTTCGGGCCTTGGAGTTTGGCGTAGCCCGCTGGCCAGCGGACCAGCGGACCGTCGTTCTTCTTGCCGAACTCGACAAGAAGCACGCGTGAGCCGGCATCCTCGCTCAGGCGCGAGGCCACGACGCAGCCGGCCGATCCGCCGCCGACAACGATAAAGTCATATTCCTTGTCCATCCTCACCTTCCCCTCAGATGGCCTTGCCGATCCAACGCGGCTGATATCCGCCGCTGCGCAATTGGACAGTTTTGATGTCCATGAACTCTTCGCATCCGACGCGACCAACTTCGCGTCCGATCCCGCTCGCGCCGAGGCCGCCAAACGGTAGTTCAGCGGGCCCGTCGAGATAGGTGTTGACCCAAACGGTTCCCGCCTCCAGCTCCCGCGCAGCCTTCAGCGCCGCGGCTGTGTCGCGCGTCCATATGCCGGCCGACAAGCCGTAGTCGGTGCCGTTGGCGATGGCGAACGCCTCGTCTAGCGTCTCGAAGCTCTGGATAGTGCAGACTGGACCGAATATTTCCTCCTGGGCAATCCGCATGCTGGATGCGACCTCGGTGAAAACGGTCGGGTCGATGTAGCGCCCTCCGGCCTCTTCCCGACACGTGCCGCCAAGGGCGAGCGTCGCGCCCTCGGCCTTGCCGATCTCGATGTAGCCTAGAATCTTGCGATACTGCGCTTCGCTGATGATAGGTCCCATCAGCACATCGTCGCGCAGTGTGTCGCCGACGGGGATGGACCTTGCGGCCTCGATGAACTTTCTCGTGAAATCCTTGGCGATGCCGTTCTGAAGCAGGATGCGACCGCCTTGATTGCACGATTGCCCGGCGTTGAGAAAGGCTCCATGCAAGACGGCGTCGAGCGCGGCTCCCAGATCGGCATCATTCATCACGATATGGGCGTTCTTGCCGCCTAGCTCGAGCGAAACCTTCTTCAACATCCGAGCGCCGATTTCCATGGCGTGTTTGCCCACCGCGGTCGATCCGGTAAAGGAGATCATTCGCGTAAGGGGGTGCTTGAGCAAAGCCTCCCCGGTTAGTCGACCGCTGCCCGTCACGATGTTGCACACCCCATCTGGCAGGCCCGCCTGCTTGAGGATAGGGCCCAAGAGCAGCGTCGTGGCGGAGGTCAGTTCCGATGGCTTCACGACAGCCGCACAGCCGGCTGCAAGGGCAAACGGCAGCTTCTGGCTGACGATCAAGAACGGAAAGTTCCAGGGCGTTACGATTGCGGCCACGCCGACCGGCGCGCGCAGTGTCAAGGCCAAATAGTCCTTACCCAAGCCACCAAAGCTGTCACCTGTGAGAGACCTGGCCTGCGTTGCGGCAAATTCCCACAGCATGGCCGAGCGCTCGATCTCGAGCCTCGCCTGCTTGTGCGGCTTGCCGCTTTCGGCCATTTCGAACCAGGCAAGTTCATCCACATTTTCGCGAATAAGACCGGCGGTTCGCATCAACACGTTGGAGCGTTGCTCCCCGCTCGACAGGCGCCATCCGGCCTCGAAGGCAGCGTGAGCGCGCACACAGGCCTGATCGACCAAGCCTTCCCCTGCCTCATGCAACAGCGAAACCCGCGTGCCGTTGGCCGGGTTGACCGACATAATCTGCGCGCCCTGTCTGAACGACCACGCGCCGTCGATCCAGCTTCCAAATTGTCTGACCGCTTTCGGCGGAATAAAACCAGAAGTCATCCCAAATCCCAGCGTTCCTGTCTGCGTCGCCTTGGCCTAAGTTGTCGAAGCGCGCCTAAACTCCGCCCAAAGCGGCAACAAAATTACATATTTGTCAACCTCTTTTCGCTGGCCACATTTCCAAAAATCAACTGAATGTAAACGGTCGGCCGCACGTTTCATGGGCTCGCAATTGCTAAAAAGGCAGCAAAACCCGCTATGGGCCGGCTCCGAACGGGCCCGGGCAGAGGACAGCGCGTCAGTCTGCATGCAAGATTGATTGACAATTAATCAGAAAACTAACAAATATGGAAACTGCCTGCCGATAATGGAGTGGTGATGGTTTCCCGCATCAACAGAGCGTCCGCCGACATCGGCGGCACTTTCACCGATATCGTCATCGAGATCGGCGGCGTCCGCGCCTCGACCAAGATCCTGACCACCCATCAGGCGCCCGAACGCGCTGTTATCGAGGGCGTGCAGGGACTGCTGGAAAAGCAGGGGCTTGGATTGGGTGACCTTGACGTCTTCCTCCACGGCACCACGTTGGCGACAAACGCAATCATCGAACGCCGTGGTGCCAAGACAGCATTGATCACCACGCAGGGCTTCCGCGACACGATCGAGATTGGCTCGGAAAGTCGCCATGACCAGTACGACATTTTCATCAAGAAGCCGCAGCCGTTGGTGGGACGCGGCCTGCGCTTCACCATACCAGAGCGGGTCGCCTCCGATGGAAGCGTCCTGCTTGAGCTCGACGACACAGATGTCGTCGCGCTCGCGCATTCATTGATGGAGCAAGGCGTTCAATCCATCGCCGTCTCGTTGATCCATTCCTATGCGAATCCATCACATGAGCGGCGTGTGCGGGAAATCCTGTCGGCTATGATGCCTGACGTCTATTTTTGTATTTCGTCCGAGACGTGTCCTGAAGTTCGTGAGTACGAACGCACCTCTACCACAGTCGCTAACGCCTATATCCGTCCAATCATGGCCGGTTATCTTGGCCGGCTCAAATCCGAGTTGGTGCAAAAAGGGCTCAACGCGCCGATCCTGCTTATGACCTCGGGCGGAGGTCTCACGACCGTCGACCAGGCCGCCGATTACCCGATCCGCTTGGTCGAGTCTGGCCCGGCCGGTGGGGCAATCCTTGCAGCCAAGATCGCAAAGGAATGCGATCTTGAAGCCATCGTCTCCTTCGACATGGGGGGAACGACCGCCAAGATCTGTCTGATCGACCATGGCCAGCCGCTGAAATCGCGCAGCTTCGAGGTGGATCGGACCGAGCGGTTCCTCAAGGGTTCGGGCCTGCCGGTCCGGATACCCGTGATCGAAATGGTCGAGATCGGCGCAGGAGGTGGCTCGATCGCCCAGGTCGACAGCATGGGGCGCCTCACGGTCGGTCCAGAAAGTGCTTCTTCGGAGCCGGGGCCGGCTTGTTACGGAATTGGCGGCCGTCGGCCGACTGTCACCGACGGTGATTTCGTGCTGGGACGAATCGACACCCGAAAATTCGCGGACGGCCGCATGGTCTTGCAGCGCGACCTGGCAGAGCAAGCGCTATCCAGCGAGGTAGGGGATAAGTTGCGTGTGACGCCCGTCCAGGCGGCCGCCGCGGTCACCGCAATCGTCGAAGAGAACATGTCAAACGCCAGCCGTGTCCATGCCGCCGAGCACGGCAAGGACCTGCGGCGCCGCGCAATGATCGCCTTTGGCGGCGCCGCTCCGATGCACGCGGCGCAATTGGCAAGAAAATTGTCCTTGGTCATCGTGATCGTGCCCAAGGGAGCTGGCGTCGGATCTGCCATCGGCTTCCTGGAGGCCCCTTTGGCCTACGAGGTCGTTAGAAGCCGCCATAGCCGGATGGACCGCGTCAATAGTGCCGCCATTGTCGACCTCATCGCACAGATGAAGCAGGAGGCCAGCGCCGTGGTTGCTCCGGCAGCTGGGGGCCAACCCGTCAAGGCGCATGTCTCAGCGTTCCTGCGTTATGTTGGGCAGGGCCACGAGCTCGAGGTCGATCTGCCATTCGCAGCAGATGGCGGGATCGACGGCGCGGCTTTGAAGGAGGCATTCGATCAGCGATACAAAGAGGTCTTCGGTCGCTTCCTGCCCAATCACGAAGTAGAGGTTCTCACGTGGACGGTAACCGCATCTGCTGCGCAACCCGCCCTGCCGGCAGATGAGGCCTTAATTGGCCGCTGTCGGAAAATCGAACCGTCAGGCGAGACCCCCTTCACCGAAGTCGATGGCAGCACGATCCACGCTCCTGTCTATGAGCGCTCCGAACTTGACCCGGGCATCGTCCTGAAGGGGCCGCTCGTCATCACCGAGCGCGAAACCAACACGGTTGTTCCGAGAGACTTTTGTGTCGAATGCAATAGGTTCGGCCACCTGGTCCTGACCAATCTTGCCGCACAAGCGGCGCGACCGTCCGAACGCAAGGGAGCCACAAATGGCCGTCAGCCCTGAAATCCAGCAGATTGGGGAGATCGAGTTCCAGATAATGTGGAACCGCCTTATTGCCGTCGTCGAGGAACAGGCCCAGGCCTTGCGCCGCACGGCATTCAGCCCGATCGTCCGCGAATCGGGCGACCTTTCTGCCGGCTACTTCCACCCGGACGGCCGCATGATCGCGCAGGCGGTTACAGGCACGCCCGGACATGTGAATACGATGGCCGCCTCGGTCCTGCACTTCCTGGATCGCTATCCCGCAGGCACGATGCGCGAGGGTGATGTCTATGTCACCAACGACCCTTGGATGGGAACAGGCCATCTGCATGACTTCGTCGCGGTGACGCCCGCCTTTTATAAAGGCCATCTGGTTGGACTTTTTGCATCGACTTGCCATTTCATGGACGTCGGAGGCATTGGCTTTGGCCCGGACGGCCGCGATGTCTTCGAGGAGGGTTTTTATGTCCCCCCGCTGGCAATGATCGCCGCGGGCGAAATCGACAAGACCCTGATAACCCTCGCGCGCTCGAATTCACGCTACCCGGCTGAACTCGAAGGCGATCTAATGTCCCTTGCGGCCTGCAATCAGATCGGAGTGAGCCGGCTGGCCGACATGCTGGAGGAATTTCATCTTACCGATCTGACAGCGCTCTGCGATCAGATTGTCAGGCGCTCACGCGACGCAGCTCTGAAGGCGATCGCCGCAATTCCGAAAGGCACCGCCGAAGCTGAAATGGTGATCGACGGTTACGACCGGCCGGTGACCTTGAAGGCAACCACCCGGATTGCTGAAGACCACATCACGGTGGATTTTACTGGCACGTCGGGACTTTCGGCGCGCGGCATCAACGTGCCCATCAGCTATGCCCAGGCTTATTCGACCTACGCCGTCGCCTGCGCGCTTTTCCCTGATGTGCCGAACAATTCGGGCTCGCTTTCCGTCGTGACCGTCACGGCTCCCGAAGCAACGGTCGTCAACGCCCAACGCCCTGCCCCGGTGTCGTCGCGACACGTCATCGGCCAGATGCTGCCCGACGTGGTCTATGGCTGTCTTGCGCAACTGGTTCCCGAGAACGTTCTGGCCGAGGGTGCGTCAGCTCTGTGGAATCTCATCCTTGAAGACGCGCATGACGCGTGCCTCACCCAAGGTATCGCAGCGACGCGACGCTTCTCGGCGCTGTCGGTTCAGACCGGCGGCACCGGAGCTCGCTCGCGGCTTGATGGGCTCAATGCGACGGCATTCCCGTCGGGAGTTTCTGGCGTTCCCGTCGAGATACTCGAGACCCTGACACCGCTCATTTTCTGGCGCAAGGAATTGCGTGCCGGTTCGGGCGGGGCCGGGAAATTTCGTGGCGGTCTCGGGCAAAGCATCGAGATCGGACATCGCGAAGGCCATCCGTTCTACATCTATGCAGCCCTCGACCGTATCGAGAACCCCGCACGCGGCCGCTTCGGTGGCGAAAACGGTGCTGCCGGAAAAGTCGCGCTGAAGTCAGGCGGATCCCTCAAGGGCAAAGGCAAGCAGTTGGTGCCGGCGGGCGACAGGCTTGTCGTCGAAACACCCGGTGGGGGCGGCTATGGCCCCGCCGACGAGCGCGATGCCGGCAGCCTTACGGCCGATCGCCAAAACGGTCTAATCAAGTGAACTCGAGGAAAGCATGAGCGAACATCACCTATCTGACGAAACGCGAGCGAAGCTGAAGAAGATATCCACCGCATCCATCGCAACGGCGCTCTACAAGCGAGGGCTCCGCAACCAGTTCATTCAGGGCGTCGTTCCGGTTGCGCCCAAACAGGACAACATGGTCGGCCCGGCATTCACACTGCGCTACATTCCCGCGCGCGAAGATCGCAATCCGATCACCGTCTTCCGCAATCCAGAACATCCACAGCGCGTGGCGATGGAGACGTGCCCACCCGGCCATGTCCTCGTGATGGACGCGCGCAAGGACGCCAGGGCTGCGACCGCGGGTTCTATTTTGATCACGAGGCTGGCGTTGCGCGGCGCAGCGGGCGTGGTCTCGGATGGGGGCTTCCGCGATGCGGAAGGCATAGGCGCGCTGGAGATGCCCGCCTACTACGCCAGGCCGTCCGCGCCAACCAACCTGACACATCATGAAGCACTGGACATCAACGTGCCGATTTCGTGCGGGGATGCGCCCATCTTCCCTGGCGATGTCCTGGTCGGGGACAAGGATGGCGTGATGGTGGTCCCAGCTCACCTCGCCGACGAGATTGCTGAGGAATGCACCGGGATGGAAAGCTTTGAGGATTTCGTTCTGGAGGAGGTCCGTGGCGGCGCGTCGATCATCGGGCTCTATCCCTGCACAAAACCGGAAAACCAGGAAAAATATGAAGCCTGGCGCAAAAAGGCAGGACGCTAGACCTAAAGCCGCCCCGTCCTCCCGGGGCCGGCCTGGCGGGCTGCGATCCTCCCTCCGCGGCCCGCCATCTTTTTGACTGTCGCGACAGCGAACGGCCGATGCCCCGGTCTTAGTCACCATTCATCTGATCGATCCGAAGCTTGTTGAACGGATGACGAGCTCCGGTGCCGAAGTTCGACAGATATGTGTCGTAGTGGAATTCCTTGGCCTCCAGGACGACCATGGTCACCACCCAAATGATAAGGGTGAGGCCGAGGCCGACGGCTAGGCTCGAGATCCAGTATTGCGACAGGCCTGTCACCACCGCGCCCAACGCCAGGGCCACGGTGAAGTACCCGACGATCTTATGGTAGGCTTCGAACCATCGGCGTTGCGGACTCATGTCATAATGATCGCCCCGACCGACGGTCGCGCCCGTGGCGCTCTGGGTGGATGCATCGGGGCCGCCATGGGTCCCGCGAAGGCGCGCGCTCACAAGCTGGAGGATCCCGAGGATGACGGTCGCAATGCCAAACACCGCGTGGATCGTGGCACTCAAGCCCCCGTTCGCCAGCAAGGCGATCGACCCTCCACAAAAACTGCAGAAGGCGAGAAAGGAAAGTCCCAGGCGATGAACGGTGAACCAATAGAGCTTGCGACCAAGTTTAGGACTTCCCCTCGGTATGCCTTCGCGAGAGGGCGGCGGCTTGCCGTACCGGGTGAGAAGAACAATGCCAGGGACTAGAACGATCCAGATCGTGGACATGAGCCAGGCGTGATATTCCCAATGCGCTTCGAGTGCGAAGCCTAAGGGCAATTGCAAGGTCGTAGTAGTGTCCATATGTTGCTCATCCGTGTCGCGCGCTATCCATCGTGCCACCTCGGAGCCGTTGCTGACGCCAGTGGCGAGGATCCCAAAAACCCGCGGGGGCCCCTACCCCTTCACGGAACCGGCCATTAGGCCGCGAAGGAAGTACTTCCCAGCAAGAACGTAGATGGCGATAGTTGGCAGCGCGGTCAGCACGACTGCGGCCATGTCGACGTTGTAGCGCTTCACTCCAGTGGTCGTGTTGACAATATTGTTCAGGGCCACCGTTACCGGAACGTTGTTGCCGGACGTAAATGTCGTGCCAAAGAGGAAGTCATTCCAGATATTGGTAAACTGCCAGATCACCGCAACGACGATACAAGGGATCGAAATCGGCAGGATGACCCGAAAGAAGGTTTGATAAAAACCGGCGCCATCGACCTTTGCGGCCTTGACCAATTCTGCAGGCAGGGAGACGAAATAGTTCCTGAAAAAAAGCGTTGTGAACGGGATCCCATATACCACGTGAACCAATATAAGGCCGGGCATAGTGTTCGCCAGGCCAACTGCGCCAAGCGAACGAGCCATTGGGATGAGGATGATCTGAAATGGAATGAATACGCCAAACAGGAGCAGGGCGAATACAACGTTGGACCCACGAAATTTCCAATGCGTGAGCGCAAAGCCGTTTATGGCTCCGATCGCGGTTGACAACCCGACAGCGGGAACGATCAGGATCGTCGAATTCAGAAAGAAGCCCTTCAAACCTGAACATTGAAGGCCAATGCAAGCTTCGGACCAGGCTTGCTGCCACGCTTCCAGGGTTGGCGCCTCCGGCAGCGAAAGCAACGAGCCGTTGCGTATCTCGTCGATATTCTTGAGAGACGTAAATACCACGACAACGAGCGGCAGCAGATAGACAGCCGCGATGAAGATCAGGCAGCAATAGATGAATGCGCGCCTGAGATGATAGCGCCCTCCCCTCTCGACAACGATGCTGTCATGCGTCATCGCGTTGTTTCCTCACGTCGGAATAGAGATAAGGTGCCACGACCGCGGTAACTGTCATGAAAATCATCATGGCACTCGCGGCGCCCACTGCCATCTGGTCTCGACCAAATGTCTGCATGTACATAAAAGTCGCAGGAAGATGTGTGCTGTTTCCAGGGCCTCCGGCGGTTAGCGCCACCACCAAGTCGAAGCTCTTCACTGCCTGCTGCGTTAGGATGACGAATACAGTCAAGAAGGCTGGCCCGAGTTGCGGTATGATGATGCGCCGGTAGATTTGAAAGCTGCCGGCCCCATCAAGCCTCGCGGCCTTGGTGATATCCTCGTCAATTCCTCGGAGCGCCGCCAGGAACAGGGCCATAACGAATCCGGATGACTGCCAGACCCCTGCAATGACGAGCGTGTAGATGGCAAACCGAGGGTCCACCAACCAGTCGAACCGGAAGCTATCCCAGCCCCATAGCCGTACCATTCGCTCGATGCCGAGACCCGGATTGAGGATCCACTTCCAGGCGGTTCCCGTCACGATGAACGACAGCGCCATCGGGTAGAGATATATCGTTCGGAAGAGGCCCTCGGCGCGGATCTTCTGATCGACCAGGATCGCCAGCGCCATTCCGATAATCGATGCGATCGCGATAAACAGGATCGCGAAGATGAAGATATTATCGACCGCGATCCGCCATATCGGATTGCTCCAGAGGCGCCAGTATTGATCGAAGCCGACAAATTCATAGGATGGCAGCATCTTGGATGCTGTGAACGACACCACCCCCGTCCACACCATGAAGCCATAGACCGCCAGAAGGATAATAGCGACCGACGGAGCCAACGCCAGTTGGGATGCGTTGCGGGCAAGCCATAGCTTGGCGCCGGAACCCTCACGCCATTGCACGCGCTTCGCGGTTTGCTGGACCGGGAAAGTCGTTGACACCAGGAATCCTTTCGTCTCACGAAGGCCGACGATCGCAGCTTGGTTGGGGCGGCCGCGATCGTCGCCTGACCTCGATCTGGTCCGCTACTGCGCGGATTTAAGGCCGGTTACGAGTTGGTCGATCGCTTGCTGCGAGGTGACGCTGGGCGTTTCGAAGAAAGTTGAGACGACGTCGGTGAAGACGCCTGTTTTCGTTGCTCCGGCCGCGGCATTGTGTGCCAGTGACGGCAGCGATTTCTGGCTCTTTTGGGCTTCCGCCCGGTCCGCAAAGGCGGCCTTTCCGCAGAAATCGAACTTGTCCATGGAAACGTCGAGTCGCGACGGGATCGAGCCCTTCTTGATGTTGAACGCCTCCTGGAACCCTTTGTCCAGGATTGCCGACGCCATGGCGAGCTGGCCGGCCTGTTTGTCCTTGTCCTTGGTCTTGAAGAAGCCGAAATTGTCGGTCAGCCAGACGTAACTTCCCTTGGTGCCCGGGGCGGGTACGCAGCCGTAGTCGACGTTGGGCTGCAGGTTGGCGAGCGACAGCTCGCCCTTCGCCCAGTCTCCCATGATCTGCATTCCGGCCTCACCCTTGATCACCATCTGGGTAGCAAGGTTCCAGTCGCGGCCGGGATAATTGGAATCGACATATTTGTTGATTTTACGCAGCTGATCGAAAACCTTGACCATCGTGTCGCTGCGAAGCGCGGCTTCATCCTCATCGATGACAGCCTTGCGGTAGAAGTCGGCGCCCCCGATGCCAAGGACAGCATTCTCGAAGAGGTCCAACTCCTGCCAGGGCTGACCACCCAGGGCCAGCGGCGTCACGCCCTTGGCGAGGAGCTTTTCGGAAACTTCGTTGAATTCGTCCCACGTCGTCGGAGGCTGCAGGCCCGCGGAATCGAAGACTTTCTTGTTGTACCAGAGCCAGTTCGAACGGTGCACGTTCACCGGAACCGCGACATACGACCCGTCATGCGAAATGAGAGGAACAAGTTCCGGCGCAATCACCTTGGCCCAGTCATCCTTCGCGGCGAGATCCGTCAGGTCGGTTAGCACGCCCTCGGATGCCCAGGCCTGGACCTGCTGGGCGTGCATCTGTGCCGCGGCTGGCGCGGTATCGGATGCGATGCGGGCGCGCAGAACCTGCACCATGTTCATCCCGGTGCCGCCGGCCACCGGCGAGTCGCTCCAGGTGACGCCACGCTCCTCAAGGAGCTTCTTGAGCACATTCAGCCCGGCCGCCTCGCTGCCACTGGTCCAGTAGTGCATGACCTCCACGTTCGGGCTCCCCGCCAACGCCATCGTTGTCGAACCGGACAGCAACAAGGCCGTCGCGAGGACCAGATTCCGATTAAGCATTTCTCATTCCCCTTTGTAGCTACGGTTGCGAAACAAGGTTGTTCGTTACGGTCTTCCGGGCGTCTGTCGCCTTCTTCTTGGCATCATGCGGGCCGCCCTTACCGACGCCGACACCCTCCGCCTTGCCAACCGTTCAGACTCGCCACTACAGGCCGCCCGGCTTCAGATGTCCGACTTATCGTTAGCTTTTATGACATATATGTCAATCTACAATCAGGGGCACGACTCCGAGTTCGAACCGTGGCCGGCATCGCATGCAGGCGCGAACCGGAGCTAAGACCCCGTTAAAGCGCGATAAAATCGAAAATCAGACCGTCGCTCTCAGATGGTTTCGGCCTCGCAGCAGGTTGACAAATAATATTTTGGTCAGACAAATTATCAGCATGCGGCTGGTCCCGCACCCAGGGAGTGAAGGAGTCATCGCGATGAACGGGAAAGTAGTCTCTTGGGGCCTGATCGGCGCCAGCACCATCGCACGCGAGTGGATGGTCGACTCCATACGCAAGCATCCGCTGGGTAAGGTTAAAGCTGTCGTCAGTGGCGATCCGAGCCGCGCCCAAGCTTTTGCGGACCAGAAGGGTATACCTGACGCCTATGGCTCGCTTATGCCGATGTTGAGCGATCGAGAAATCGACGCGGTCTACATAAGCACCAAGAACGATCAGCACCTATCGCAGGCACTGGCCGCCATCGAAGCCGGCAAGCACGTGCTTTGTGAAAAGCCGCTGGCTCTGCAGCCGAAAGACGCGCAACTGATCGTTGAGGCCGCCGAACGCAAGGGCGTGGTACTCGGTACGAACCACCATCTGCGCAACATGGAGAGCCACCGAGCGATAAAGCGGCTCCTGCACGAGGGAGCGATAGGAAAAATCAACTCGATCCGCATCTTCCATGCGGGATCGCTCCCCGAGAGCCTAAAGACTTGGAGGCTCTTCGACAAAAGCGCGGGCGCGGGGGTTATTTACGACATCACCGTGCACGATGCAGATCTCCTTCGGTTCTATCTGGACAGCAATCCCACAAAGATCACCGCGCTGGCGACCGCGTCTGGCGAAGGGGCCAACGGCATCGAGGACAGCGTCATGTCGGTATGGGAATTTTCAGGCGACATCTTGGTGCAATGCCATGACAGCTTTGTCGTCGGTTATGGCCCGCGCGGCGTTGAAATCCATGGCTCGGCCGGCAGCATTCTTGGCATCGACGTCATGTCACAGGCCCCTGGCGGCAGGGTCGTTTTGCGAACATGTAACGGTGAGCAAGACATACCTCTTGAACTCAAGGTCACTTATGACCGCGGTGTTTCCGATTTCATGGCCGCTATTCAAGGTGAGGGTGAGCCCTCCTCGACGGGCGAGGACGGTGTTTGGAGCGTGAAGTTGGCAAAGGCGGTGGCGCAATCGGCCGCCACAGGTCAGACAGTCTTGATTGGGCAAGTGTGAGGCCCGATTGCGCGACAATTCGTAAACTGCCCATGCGCCATCCGGTTCTCGACGTGAACGAGAATTAAAACGAAATCTCCTCGGCGGTTCGGCGCTCAACGTTATATCGGATGGCGAGCATCAAATTAGCGGCAAGCACGCTCCATGCTCGGACGGATGCCGAGCAGGTTAGCCGAGATTTGGCGCTGCAAATTCACTAGCAATAAGGCGGTAGCGCTGGGCGCCACCAACCTTGGATGGCGCCGGTTTGTGCCCAAGATAAATCCTCGGACAAGACCGGCCAAGCGAGATCAGCGCTTCATGTTCGTTGGTCGCCATGATCGCAGCCAATTGGCGGTACGATATGCTCGGCCCAACAATTTCCGCCACGGATCCCGCGGCTATCGTGGTCTCGGAGAGTTCGGTGATGTCCACGGCGATCAGATCCATGGATACGCGGCCAACAATCGGCGCCGACCTGCCGTCGAACGCAACTTGCCCATGATTGGATGCGATCCGACTATAGCCGTTCGCGTAACCAACCGCGATCACGGCAATGCGCCGATCCGACGGCGCATGCCAGGTCGATGAGTAGCCGACCGGGTCGCCGGAGCGGAGTTGTCGAACCTGGATGACAGGAGCCAAGACGATCGCCGGTTCGGACTTTGGGTTGTCGCCATCGGCCAGGGGATGGATCCCGAACAGCGACTTTCCGGGCCTTGTGATATCCCCATGAAAAGAGGGATCCAGGAAGATCCCGCTTGAGTTGGCTATCGACAGCGGGGCGGCCGGCAGCTTTGCAACTGCGGCCCTCAGCGCCGCGACTTGCCGCTCGCAAAATGCGATATGCATGTCGTCGGCGGCTGCGAAGTGCGTCAGGTAGGCACGAATATCAAGCAAATTGACCAAGTCGACGATTTCCGAAATGCGACCATGCGCCAATCCCAGCCGATTCATGCCTGTATCGATATGGACGAAGACGCGAGGGGGACGCATCGTCTTGTGCGCCACTGACACAGCCGCCGACAGCTGTTCATGACTGTTTATCACCGGCACGATCCCGGAGGCGACCGCTTCAGCCATTGTCGAACTGTTGGCACCGTCCAGCACGGAAATGACGCACTCGGGCTCGAGGTGATCACGCAACGAAAACGCGTCATCCAGACGGGCGGTAAAAAACAGGCGCGCCCCCGCTTCTTGCAGCGCGAGAGCGCTTCTCAGCATGCCGTGGCCGTAGCCGTCGCCCTTCACAACGGCCGCAGTCGTTCCTCGCGATCTGCATGCCAGAAGCCGATAATTCGTGCGGATGGCTTCCAGGTCGACAATCATCGCCGGACCGTCGCTTGGCTTCATCGGGAATTGACGGGGACGCCGAAGAGGAAGGAGTGGTCGTCATGTTCCTTGGGCGGTTCCCACGATGTGGCTCTTATCCGGAACAACTCATCGAGGCGCGGTGCGCTCACAGATCGCGTTTGTGGATATGGCCGTCCTTGATCGTGACGCGGATGCCACTGCCGTCCTCCTGGAACACATCAAGGTCTTCGAGCGGATTGCCGTCGACGATCAGGAGATCGGCGAAGGCGCCCGGGACGAGCTCTCCGAGCTTGCCCTCGTGCCGCACGATCTCGGCATTGACGATGGTGGCCGAATGCAAGGTCTGGGCTGGCGTTTCAACCACGGAGCGGATCTTGAACTCACGCAACTGGTAGTGATGCATGACGCCTTCCAGGTCGGTGCCAAACCCCAGTTTGACGCCGGCGTCGCGGCAGATCTTTACCGCTTCGACACCACGGCGCAGCATCATCTTGACCTGTTCCACGATGCGCGCTGGCGTGCCCAGTTGGTCGGCGTAGAAGATGCTGGCCTCGAAGGTCGCTAGCGTGGGCACGACATAGGCGTTTTTCTCCGCCACCAGACGCGCGGTATCCTCGTCTATCAGGTTTGCGTGCTCGATAGTGCGCACGCCCGCTTCCAGTGCTCGTCGGATAACATCGACGCCATAACAGTGCGCCATCACATAGGTGCCGAAATCGGCCGCCTCCTGCACGGCGACCCGTTGCTCTTCGAGTGAAAAATGCGGGGAATAGATAGAAGATTTCCCCGAGTTGCCCCCGCCGGCCATCAACTTGATCTGATGAGCACCGGCCGCGATCTCCTCGCGCACCGCGCGGCGGACTGCGTCCACGCCATCCACGACACGGCTGATGTTGCGCGTGCTGCGACAATGCGGACAGCCTTGCTCATGTTCGGTCCGTACCCGGAAATCGCCCAATCCGCCGGTGACCGCCAGCGCCAGCCCCGGCACGAACAGGCGTGGACCAGGAAAGAGGTTGAGGCGTGTGGCATCGGCGAGCGCCGCATCCGCGCCGCCGGAATCGCGTACGGTGGTAAAGCCGCGTCGCAGGTAGTCGGCAAGGATCTTCGAGGCGTGCGCCGCAACGAGGTAGGGTGCCGTGTTGGCCAGCGTCATCTGGTTGTTGACATAGGCCATCGCGTGGACATGAGCATCGATAAGACCGGGCATCACGACGCGGCCTGCGGCGTCGATCCTGGTCGCCCCTTGGGGCACGCCAACCGAGCCTCCAACCTCGACAATCTTTTGACCCTCGATCCGGATCTGCTGGGCTGAGCGCAACGTTGCGGCTCGTGGATCAAGCAAGCTGGCGTTGGTGATGACGATATCGCTCATGACTGCTCCTGCAGGTGTGGCCGGCCATACGCACCCATCAGCGGGTCGGGCCTTTTATCAACGACTCCCCGCCATCGACCACGACCGCCTGGCCGGTCATGAAGCGTGCATCGGCCGAGAGAATGAAGCGCACGATGGCGCCGAACTCCTCGACGGTCCCCATGCGATGCAAGGGGACGAGCTCCGGCACCTTTTGGAGGAAGGATTCCCGCCCGCCAAATATCTCCCAGACCGGCGCGTTGAAGGGCGTGTCCACCCAACCCGGGCAAAGGGCGTTCACCCGGATATTGTCGCTGGCATATTCCAGCGCGAGTTGCCGGGTCATCGTCAGCAGCGCCGACTTCGAAACGATGTAGGGCAGTGAACCCTTGGCCACCATGATGGATGCTGCCGATGCCGTGAAAAGCAAGCTGCCGCCTCCAACCTTACGCAGCAGCGGAAGCGCTGCACGTGCCAGCACAGCATTGGCGCGAACGTTTAGGGCGAAGCTGAGATCGAAGGCACCCAATTCCATGCTTTCGAGCGTGCCGACGTGGCAAACACCGGCATTGTTCCAAACAGCATCGAGACCGCCGAGGATTTCACCGGCCTCGGCCACTACAGAGGCGATACGCGCGTCGTCGCCAATGTCGATTGCGAGAACCCGCACAGCGCCCAGATTGTCCGGCGCGGCTTTCCTGTCGGCCATGACGACGCGGGCGCCGCAGGCGGCAAGCGCGCGAACGCCTGCCTCGCCCATGCCGCTCGAACCACCTATAACCAGAACACGCTGTCCGACTTGGCTCATCTGACGGCAATCTCCCTGGCAGTCCGGGTGAGACGGACCGGTCCGTTTTGCGTGACCAGAACCGTCTCGCTGAAGGGCATGCCTTCGGAATAATGGATGACGTGAAAAACCATGTTCGGTTCGAGCGCCCAGGTCTGGTTGGGCATGAAGATGCGGGTATGATCGGACGTGCGGGGCACGGCGTGATAACCGAGCGTGTAGGCCGAAACCTGGGGGTAGCTCTTCTTGAGGCCCTCGCGAAGCATGGTCTCGCGGGCGACGCGGTCGATCTCGCCCGAAACGGCGCCGGGAACCATGGCGGCGATGAATTCGTCCTGGATCTCGACCACACGCCGCGCAATCGCGCGTTGCCGATCAGAGACGTGGCCCACCGCCATCGGCCGGGCAATGCGTCCCGAGTAGCCGTAGACCTGGGGCACAGCCTCGATGAAATAGAGTTCGCCCGCCTGCATGATCCGCTCGCCCAGCCGACCATGCATATTGGCGACTGTGCTGCCGTAGCCGAAAACGGCGACACGACCATTGTCGGCCCCAAGACTGATTGCCTTGCGATATGTTGCAATGGCGGGTTCGCGTTCTGATCGGCCAACGGCGATCGCGTCGGTTCCGGCTTGGATCGCCGCGTCGGCTATGGCGCAGGCGCGGCGCAGCGCCTCGATCTCGGCTGGGGACTTGATCAAGCGGTGTTCCCAAATCACCTTGCCGAAATCGATGAATGTCAGTCCGGGATTTCTCGCCTGAACGCGCTCGTATCGCTCGATCGTGAGAAAATGGCTGTCCGTCTCGACGGCCAAGGCTTTCGCGCCGCTGTCACTGATCAGCCCCGCCAAGAGCGCGACTTCGTCCTCTTGATCGTCAAAGGTGACAAACGCGTCCGCTGTGGCCTGCCGCTGGGCCCCGAACTGATCGGCCGAGCGGATCAGCAGTGTCACGGCGCCCGAGGGTGAGATCAGCGCACCCTGGTAGCGGGCTCCCGAATGTGCGTAGCCTGTCAGGTAGGCCAGACTGTCGATCTGGTCGACGAGCAGCAGGTCGGCGCCGCGATCAGCCATTTCCGCAAGAACACGGCTCACCCGCCGCCCAAATTCCCCCCGGTCGAAGGGCAGCACAGCGGGCGGCGCGTCAGCCTTGGCGGCATTGCCCGTCATGCCGCATCCCGGTCGAAATGGAAGCCCAGATCGGCCCAGGTCTTGCGCTCGCTCTCGGGAAGCCGACGACCATATTTCGCCTTGGGGTGATAATCCCGCGACAGTTCGGTCTTGGCGACAGTCTTCATGATCATGCTTTCACGCGTGTGAAGCGTGGCGACGCGTGCGTCGCGCATCAGCCGCGGAATGGAACTCCAGCGGAACACCGCTCTCGTGCCGACTATCTCGAAGGCCTTGGTCGAAACCAACCCCACAGTCGTCTTGGCCATGTGGAGGCCCATGAGAGTGGCGTGCGAGGCCTCGCCCCACATCTTCTGGTCGTAGAGATGTTGCGCGTACCATAGCTGCGAACGGGTCGCTGCAATCGCAGAGGCCATCTCGCCCAGCGAGTACATGTTGGTGTCGTCCTGCTGCAGGAAAGCTCTTGCCGCGACTGCATCGCGCACTTCCTCGTAGATGCCTTGCGCCGAACCAAGCGAATGCGCAGCATAGGCAAGCTCGAAGGTGTAGGGATGGCTCTGGTTGAAATCACCAGGCTCGCCAAGAACGTTTTTCCAGGGAATGAAGACATTGGTGAACTTGGCACCGCCCGACAGCGATGCGCGGATGCCGATCGCTTCTTCCCAGCCCGAGACGAACTCGACGCCGGGATTGGGCAACTCGATGACGAAGACGCTCGCGCCGACATCGGGATCATCTGTTCCGGGAGCCAATGCCCAAAACAAGAGATATTTCGACGCCGCACCACCGCTGGTGAAACCCTTGAAGCCGTTCGCGAGGAAACCGCCCTCTGTAGGAGTCAAATCCGAGGCGAAGGAGATCTTGCCGTCCTTGTGCGGCACCACCTGGGAACGGCCCGGCTGGACCTCGCTGCCGACCGAGGCCACACCCACTCCGTTTTGGGCCACATCGCCCAGGATGCGCCGCTTCTGCTCTTCATTGCCGAGCGCGGCTACCAGTCCAAAGCAGTGATACTGGTTTTGGATGATCCAGCCGGTGCTGCCGCAGGCAGAGGCGAAGATCTCGACCACGGCGTGGCACAGGTTGCTGAAGCCGGCATCCTCGTTGGCATACCCGCCATATTCTTTCGGCACGCCCAGCTTCAGGAAGCCGCCGTCGATGATGTCTTGCCAGTTCTCCTGCGGCCAGCCGCCAGCCTCGTCGACCTGTCTGGCGCGCTGGGCAAAGACCTCCTTGAGGGCTCTAGCCTTTTCGATCCATTGAGCGTCTTCGGGGTTCGACTTGAATGGATACATTGCATCCCTTCCTTCTTGCTGGCTGCAATCTTTAGTGCATGCAGTATGCAATGCAGCTCAGCTTCCGTCAATGGCCTTTCGATAGGTTTCGATGGCACGAATGACCAGCCGGTGGTCGTCGATGGAGGCGAGGCCCGCGCAGCCGATCGCACCAACCATGGCGGTCCCCACGCAGATCGGCACGGCGCCCCCACACAGAACGTAGCGGCTGGGATCGAGCGCGCGCTCAGTGGCGAAGTCGGGCTCCAGCCTGGCTTGCAGCTCGAGCTGCATCGAAGCCTTGGCAAAGCGTCTCACCGCGGCAAATTTCCTTTCAATCCAATGCTGGTAGTCGGCGCTCGTACCAGGCAGCGCCGCACGGAAGATCACCTGTTCGCCGAGGTCGACGCCTACCGCCACACGCAATCCTTCGTCTTCCGCCAGACCGAGCAACGTCTTGCCAACGCGCAGCGCATCAGCCTGGCTGAACGCCGAGAAAGCATGGCCCTCCGTCTCCCGCTGAATTTCCGCGATCTGGTCTCGAATATCGTGCATGGGGTCCAATCCCTGACAGTTCCATTGTATGCAGATGGTCTATCCGCAGGCACAGCAAGAGCGTATGGCGCGACGCCGTTCACGCCAGCATTTCCTAAATATTCCAGTGCCTTGAAGCCTGTTCTGGCTTGCCATATCTCGTCCGCGACAGGTCACCGGTGCGGACGGAGCGCATGCAGTTAATATTCCCCTAGAATGAGTGCCGCGGCCTTCTCACCGATCATCATTGCCGGCGCGTTGGTGTTTCCCGAGGTCACCACAGGCATCACCGAAGCATCGGCAACTCTGAGGCCTGCCATGCCGCGCACCTTGAGCTCGGGGTCGACCACCGCCATGTCGTCGGTCCCCATCCTGCAGGTGCCGGATGGATGATATTCGTTCAAAAGGTTGCGGCGATTATAGGCCTGGATTTCGCGGTCGGACTGGACGTGAAGGCCCGGGTCTAGCTCTTGCCCGGTGAAGTCGCGCAACGCTTCCTGGGCATTGATTTCACGCGCCAGCCGCAGGCCTTCGGTCAACGTTTGGATGTCGGCCGGATCGGTAAGCAGGTTGTGCTGGATCTTTGGGGCGACGAAAGGGTCGCTCGATTGCAGGAAGAGCCGGCCCCGCGACTTCGGCCGCATCAGGCCAAACTGCAGCGTGTAGGCGTTGAACGTTGCGATCTCGCCCTTGGGTGATTTCAGGTCGCGGCTCACGGGATAGAATTGAACCTGCAGGTTCGGACGTTCCTCGGCAGGGTTGGTGCGCAGGAACGCCTGAGCCGACATCGGGAAAACGGCTATCGGTCCGGAGCGCCTGAAAGCATATTCGGCCGCCGCCTTGAGTCCACGCACAGGATGCTTCAACGAATAGTAGGTCAGAGGCTTGGTGCAGGCGAATTGCACAAGACTGCCGCAGTGATCCTGAAGGTTCTCGCCCACGCCTGGAAGATCGAGGATCGGGTGGACGCCGGCTGCGCGCAATCCTTCGGCGGGGCCGATTCCCGACAGCATCAGGAGATGGGGAGACATATAGGCGCCGGCCGACAGTATCGTCTCCGCGGCCACGGCCGAGTGCTGGCCCCCCTTGATGGTGAAGCGCACCCCAGTACAGCGCGCGCCTTGCAGGATGAGACCGGTGACATTGGCGTTCGTGAGGACGGTCAGGTTCTTGCGGTGGCGGATCGGCCGCAGATAGCCGTGCGCAGCCGAACAGCGGACGCCGCGCTTCTTGTCAATGTTGTACTGGACCCAGTCGAAGCCCTCATGGTCTCCGGTGTTGTAATCCTCGACAACCGGCATGCCCATCTGCCGCCCGGCTTCGAGGAAGGCTTCGAACAGAGGCGTGCGGTAGTTGCCGTAGCTGACGGTTATCGGTCCGAATGAGCCGCGATCCTGGGAGGCTGGCCCCTGCCAGGTCTCCATGCGTTTGAAGTAGGGCAAGACACCATTCCAGTCCCAGCCCGTGGCGCCTGCCCTTTGCCAGTCGTTGAAGTCCTCGGCATGGCCGCGGACAAAGATCATGCCGTTTATCGCCGACGAACCACCGAGCACCTTGCCGCGCGGAAGGTTGATGCGCCTGTTGTCGACGCCAGGCTCCGGCTCGCTCGTCAGCCGCCAATCAAGATGGCTGCCCACGGTGTAATTCACGCCAATCGGTATGCGGATCAGGGGATTCCAATCCCTCGGCCCGGCTTCCAGAAGCAGCACCTTGACCGCCGGATCGGCGCTCAATCGGTTTGCCAAAACACAACCGGCCGATCCTGCACCAACGATGATGAAATCAAATATTCCAGTCACGACATTTCTCACGGCAAGCAAATCTGACACCCGGCGGGGTCAAGTTCATGGCAGTCGTTCTCGTATGGTCTGGCCCGATCAACCCTTGACGGATCCCGCGACAAGCCCGCGCAGAAAATAACGGCCGGCAAAGACGTAGACCAAAAGGGTTGGCAGAGCGGTCAAGAACACCGCGGCCATATTCACGTTGTATTCCTTCGTTCCGGTGGTCGATGCGACCATGTTGTAAAGCCCGACGGTTACCGGCGAGGTCAGGCCGGAGGTGTAGGTGGTTGCCAACAGGTAGTCGTTCCAGATGTGGGTGAATTGCCAGATGACCGACACCACCATTGTTGGAATGGCGACCGGAAGCACGATACGACGGAAAATCTGGAGGAACCTGGCGCCATCCATGCGGGCTGCATCAACGATCTCGTGCGGCACAGTGATGAAGAAGTTGCGAAAGAACAAAGTCGTGAAGGCAATGCCATAGATCACATGGACCAGGATGAGACCCATGACACTGTTGGCTATGCCGAGCGAACCCATCACATATGCCAACGGGATGAGCACGATCTGCAGCGGGATGAAGACGCCAAACAAGAGAAACGCGAAGACCCAATTGTGGCCCGGGAACTTGAAATGCGTCAGGGCGAAACCGTTGACCGCCCCAATCGGGGTCGACAGCAACACTGCCGGTACGACCATCATTACCGAGTTCACGAAGTATGGTGCCAATCCGTTGCAACTCGTTCCTATGCAGGCAGCGAACATGGCCTGATACCAGGGCTGCATGGTCGGAGCGGCGGGAAAGTCGATGATTGTGCCGGAGCGCAATTCCTCCAAGGGTTTCAGCGAGGTCAGCACGACGACCAGAAGCGGAAAGACATAGATGGCGGCCATGAACAAAAGTGCGCCATAGATGACAATACGGGTGATCCTATGCGCCAGGCCGTTTCCCAGCACCACCTCATGCGTGCTCATCGGAGGCCTTTCTGGTTGAGGTGTAGAGATAGGGCACCACGATCGCCACTAGTGTCATGAAGATCATCACTGCGCTCGCCGCCCCGACGCCAAGCTGCGAGCGTTCGAAAGTCTGCTTGTACATGAAGGTCGCCGGCAACTGCGTGCTGTTGGCAGGCCCGCCGTTGGTCAGGGCGACGACAAGGTCGAAGGTCCGCAGCGCCTGCTGAACCAGCACCACCGCAACGGTCACGAAGGTCGGGCCAAGAAGCGGTATGATTATGCGGCGATAGATCGAGGGGCCGCCTGCCCCATCCAGTCGGGCGGCCTTTATCAGATCTTCGTCTACCCCGCGCAACCCGGCAAGGAACAAGGCCATGACGAAGCCGGATGCCTGCCAGACACCCGCCAGCACGACGGTGTAGAGGGCAAAGCGCGGGTTCACCAGCCAATCGAACCGGAAATCCTCCCAGCCCCAGTTTCGCATGACATGTTCTATGCCAAGGCCGGGATTGAGGATCCACTTCCACGCCGTTCCGGTGACGATGAATGAAAGGGCCATCGGATAGAGGTAGATGAGCCGCAAGGCCCCTTCCGCTCTTATTCTCTGGTCAAGAAGGATGGCCAGAAACAGACCAACCAAGGTCGTCAGCATGATGTAAAAGAACGTGAAAACCACGATATTCTTGGCCGATTGAACCCAGATCGGGTTGGACCATAGACTGTAGTATTGCCGCAGACCGACCCAGTGATAGTCTGGCAACATCCCTGACGCGCTGAACGATATGTAGGCCGTCCACAGCATGAAGCCATAGACGAATATCGAGGCTATCGCGACCGAAGGCGCGAGGGCGATTTGCGATGCATATCTGCCGATGAACGTCCGCGCACGCCCGGTCTCGAGAGACGGGCGCGCCGTAAAAACTTCCGACTTCAGCGATAGCATTCCCATTCGCCTTGCCGCCACTCCAGATGAGAAGTTTGTACCTGGCCGATACCCATGCCGCGGCCGGACCCGTGGGGCCAACAGCCGCGGCACGACCGCTTGGGAGCGCGTCGATTATTCAGAGATCGTCTTCAGGCCGTTGACGAGCTGATCGACTGCGGCCTTCGAGGTCATTGAGGGCTGCTCGAAGAAGGTCGAGACGACGTCCATGAAAACGCCGCTCTTGGCCGGGCTCCATGCCTCGAAATGCGAAATGGCGGGGAATGACTGGCCGCGAGAGGCCGCGTCCACCTGGGCCTTGTAGGAAGCCTGCGCGCAAAAATCGAGCGCGGCGGCGTCGACGTCGCTGCGTGCGGGCGTGGCCCCCTTCTTCAAGTTGAACCCGAGCTGAACCTTGGGATCGAACGTGGTCTCGGCCAAAGCATCCTGCGCGGCCTCGACGGAGGCGTCCTTGCTTTTGAAGAAGACGAACGCGGTGGACACGGTCAGATAGGTCTGCGCGTTGCCGGGAGGCGGTGCGCAGCCATAGTCGACGTTCGGCTTCAGATTCGCCAGCACCATCTCGCCTTTTACGTAGTCGCCAAGCACCTGCATGCCGGCCTCACCGGTCATCACCATCTTGGCGGCGATGTTCCAGTCGCGGCCGGGGTAGTTCGGGTCGACATACTTGTTCATATTGCGGAATTCATCGAAGACCTTGATCATGGTGTCGCTTTTCAGCGCATCTTCGTTCTGCTCCACGATCGCCTTGCGATAGAAGTCGGGGCCACCAACAGCTACCAGCACCGTCTCGAAAAGGGTGGCCTCCTGCCAGTTGACGCCGCCGATCGCCAGCGGGATCACACCGGCGGCCTTGAGCTTGTCGGCCGCGGCGTGGAACTCGTCGAGGGTGGTCGGCGGCTCAAGACCAAGCTTGTCGAACACCTTCTTGTTGTACCAAAGCCAGTTCGTGCGCTCCACCGTGGTCGGGACGCCGTAGAATGCGCCGTTGAGCTTCAGATGGGGAATGAGGCCCTTTGACATCACCTTATCCCAGTCTCCCTTGGTGGCGATTGGCGACAGGTCAACGAGCGCGCCCTGGTCGACCCACTGCTTGACCTCGTTTGAATGCATCAGCACCGCGTTCGGCGGCGAACCTGCCGTGACGCGGGAACGCAGCACCTGATTGAGCGTGTCTGTTCCCGTCGCAGGCAGGTCCACCCAGCCATATCCCTTGGCCGTGAAGGCATCCTTGATGACGCCGATGGCGGCGGCCTCCGACCCTGCCGTGAAGAAGTGCAGCACCTCAAGCTTCTTTTCCTCCGCGAGGCTCGTCGTAACCGCGGAGAACAACACCGTTGCGGCCAGAAGCGCGCGCGCCATGTAGCCCTGCTTGTTTTTGGTCATAGCATTCCCCTTTTTTGCTTTGCTCAAGTGATGCTGCACGGCTGTTTCGCAACCAAAGTGGCGACAGCGTTCAGGCGACACTTTGTCGAGTTGGCTGCGAGCTTGTCAAGTCCCTCTCTTATTTATCTCGCACGAGAACGGCTCGGTTTCCTTGCAGAATGGCTGTTTTTTTGAAAATTTCGCTGATCTCTAGCCATGCCGCCCCAAATCCAGCCCCCAAACCCAGAATGGCCATTGGCAAGCCGGCGGCTTCGCGATATTGTGTTCAGTATGCAATCTGAGGAGCGACCCGTGAGCCTCGAGCTTCAAGCCGATGCGGCTATCCCGACCGAGCCTTCGCCGCAGCCATGCCTCGATCCAGCCATGTTCCGGGACATGTTCTCAGGGCCTCCAAGCGGCGTAACAGTGGTGACCACACTGGATGAAACAGATGTCCCGGTGGGCCTCACAGTGAGCGCCGTGATGTCGGCTTCGCTCGCGCCACCCCCGCTGGCCGTTTGCCCACCGAACGCAAATCATACATTGGAGGCAATTCCGTCTCGCGGCGCCTTCCCAGTTAACTTTCTGGCGAGCAGCCAGTCTGACGTTTCCGACAGCTTCGCATTCGGCAACCAGGACAAGTTTTCTGCCGTTGCTTGGGGCAAGAGCCCGCATGTGGAGGCGCCTGTGCTTGAAGACGTTCGCGCCCACGCCGAATGCAGCGTCTTTCGCGTCATCGAGACCGGAGACCATCCGATCATTGTGGGTCGCATCTTGTCGGGCGCGGTGACAGAGGATCGTCCTTTGACCTACTGCAGTCGCCAGCACGTCGACCTCGTTTACAAACTCGCCAGCTGAGTTGGTCGCAACGAGGGATGGCCAGCATGGCTCGGGTCGGCATCGGCGGAATTTTTCATGAAACCAATACATTTGCTGTTCCCACGGGGCTTACCGGTTTTCAGGTGCTGCGCGGCGTTGAGATATCTTCGTTCAGCCACGGCGCCCGCACCTATCTTGCTGGTCTGATTGATGAGACCGGCGCGCTCGGTTTCGATGCCGTCCCGTTGCTCTACGCTGAAGCCACACCATCGGGCACGATCCGGCGCGAGGTTTATGTCGCGTTGCGTGAGGAATTGGTCGAGCAGGCGGCGGCTTCGGATCTGGACGCGCTTCTTTTGTCACTTCATGGCGCGGGCATCGTGGAGGGCATCGACAGTCTCGAGGAGGACTTGTGTGCCGCGCTACGCCAGCGTCTCGGCGAAAGAATTCCGATCGTGGCCACGTTGGATCTCCACGGCAACGTCCGCCAGCGCCTAGGCGATTTTTGCTCGGCGCTGTTTCCGGTGCGGCTCAATCCCCACGTCGACCAGTATGAGCGTGGAGTGGAAGCGGCGCGATGCCTTTGCGACATCGTGCTCTCGAGAGCTGACTTCGAAACGGCCATCGAACAGGTGCCGATGCTGTTCCCGCCCGTTCCAACCAGCTTGCCGGCGTTTGTCGAACTCGACCGCCTCTGCACCGAAATCGAAAAGCTGGAGGGCGTCGCGTGCGCCCGCATCATGCACGGCTTCCCCTATGTAGACGTGCCTCACATTGGAGCATCGGTGGTCGTGGTGACTCGCCGCAATGGAGCCAATGATGCCCACCGACTGGCGCAGCGGATCGCCGGCGCCCTTTGGGAGCGAAGGCACCAGATCAAGGTGGACAGCCTACCGCCTGAAGGTGCGATCCAAGAAGCAATGCGAGATGGGCGCACTGTCGTCCTCAATGAGTTTTCAGATAACACCGGAGCCGGCAGCCCAGGGGATGGGACTCACCTTCTGTCGGCTCTCATCGCCGCGGGCGCGCGGTCCTGCTTTTCACACATTTTCGACCCTGGCACGGTAGCGCGGGCCGCCGCCGCCGGGGTCGGCGCGCACATCAATGTCGAGCTAGGTGGACACACCAATACGCTTCTCGGCCTCCCAATAAGAGCCGTGGCAGAGGTTCTTGGCCTCAACAACGGGCTCTTCCGGGTAAAGAGCCCGATGGGAACCGGGGAGACGATAGATCTTGGTTTGCTGGCGACATTGCGCATTGGCAGTGTCGACGTCGTCGTGTCCAGTGGGCGCCGCCAGACACTTGATGACGGCCCCTTTATCAAAGCCGGAGTCGATCTCGCGCAATTTCCAATCGTGGCGCTGAAATCGAGCCAGCATTTCAAGGCCTGGTTCGAGCCGCGATTCGACCGCATCATCACCGCAGACCCACCGGGGCTCTCGCCCGTCGACGTGAGAAAGTTGCATCGCCGTCGTTTGCAACGGCCAATGTGGCCCATCATTGCGGACGTGGACTATCAAGCTGAGCATCGATCTAGACAGGAGCCCGCATGAACAAGCAGGCGGCCGGGCCGGCCTACGCGACGCGCGGACCCCTGGATTTTGACCAGGCTGAGTACCACGCCCGCATGCGTGCGATACAGTCTGAGATGGAGTTGCGCGGCGCAGAGCTGCTCCTTGTCGACCAGATAGATCATCTGGCCTATCTGTTTGGCTATCTCGCGACCGCGGCCCGCTACCAAGCTGCCCTGATCCCGGTGAAAGGGGAGCCCTGGCTGATAATTCGCGAACTCGATCTTGGCACCTTCCTCGACCAGTCCTGGTCAAGGTCCTACGAAACATTCGCCGACGACGAGGATTCGCACGCTCGGGTGACCAGCGCCATCGCCCGGCTGGCCCCGAAAAGCCTGGCGGTGGAGAAAGACAGCAACATCCTGACGATCGCTCGGCTGCACCAGATCCGTGCCGGCAATCCGGGCATGGAGATAGTCGATTTCTCCGGCGTGATCTGGCAACAGCGATTGATCAAGTCGCCCGCCGAATTGGCCTATATCCGCCGCGCTGCCGACATCGCCGATCACATTGTGACCGCCGGCGCCGGCTCGATCAAAGCCGGAGTGAGCGACCGCGACAGCCTCGCCGCCATGTGCGAGGCCTCCATTCATCACGGGGCCGACAATACCCGGGCCGCCATCCTGGGGCGCATGACCGGCGTGGACGCCTTGATAGGCGGGGTGACGGGAGCACCGTGGGCCGAGGGCGAGCGGGTGTTTGTAGAGGCCACGCCGCAATTTCGCGGCTATAGCGCACGCCTTGTCCGGCCAGCATTGGTCGGCAAGACGACCGCCGCGGACCTGGAACTGGCCAGGCAAATGGTCGAGATCCAGGACCGCCAGATTGCCGCAATGGTTCCAGGCGCAAAGGGGGGCGATGTGGACGCCATTTGCCGCCGTGAGGTGCTGCGACAAGGGCTCAAGGCCGTCTTTACCCAGATCACCGGCTATACGCTTGGCTATCAGGCTGTGCCCCGAGTCAGCGACCACACCAGGATCATGGCGCCGGGCCAGACTTGGGCGTTCGAGCCCAACATGGTTTTCCATGTCGTCCTGCACACGCCGCAGTTGGCTCTCAGCGAAACAATCGTCGTGACTGAAGCCGGCCCTGAGCGCCTCTCGTGGCTGCCCCGGGCCATCCTGTCGGAGTGATGCGCCCCATGCTCGCCTATGAAGCGACACCAACCGGGTTGAGATTGTCGCATCGAAGCCGTCCGGGTCCGGTCGAAGTCGTCATCGATGTTGGCGCAATCGCCCTCAATCGCGGTGAATCGCGCCGCGCGGTTCATGGGGGATTTGTAGAAGGCTTTGTCCCCGGTTGGGATACGGCAGGCGTGATCAGCCAGGTTGGGGTTGGGGTAGAAGGCCTGCCGATTGGGGCGCGAGTCGTTGCCCGCGCTCTCTGCGGCGGCTGGGCGCAATGTCGCATCGCTGATTGCAGGGATGTCGCCATTATTCCTACCGACGTCGATCTTGGTCATGCCGCAACGCTGGCCACTGCTGCGACGACTGCCTTAGCCGTTCTATCGCGCGGCGGTTCCCTCTTGGGGCGAACGGTGGCGATCACCGGCGCATCGGGCAGCGTCGGACAATTTGCTACTCAACTGGCCCGCCTGGCGGGCGCCAAGGTCAACGCCGTAACGCGCTCTGAAGCCGATCGCGCGCTTCTTGTCTCGCTGGGCGCCCATGATGTTTTCACCGACCTTGGCAACATCAAAGGCGCAGATCTGATCATCGAAACCTTGGGCGGCCCGTCGCTGGTGGAGGCAGCGAGCCTGCTTAATGCGGGCGGGAGTTTGCAATCCGTGGGTTGGAGCGCAGGTCAGGCTGCGGTTTTTGCCAATTTCGACGATCTGATGAGAACCGGCGGCACCATTCAGGGTTTCGCCATTGGCGAACGCCGCGTCGGGATGCTGCTCACACAATTGCTCGCGCTGCTAGAGCGCGGCGAACTCAAGACTTCCATCCAGATGCGTCAACCATGGGAGAGCCTGCCTGCTGCGGCCGCGGCCGTTTTGCGGCCCGGCTTCCACGGCAAGGCCGTGCTCGACGTCACAGGATTCGCCGATGCGGCCCACTGGCCGCTTCCATAACCATCTTCTTCAACACCAGCGATCTAAAAAGAGGAATGCAATGAGGCCAATCGAGATCAAGGCTGCCCTGGGTTCAGGTCTGCTGTCCTTTCCAGTCACCCACTTCGACGCTCAGGGCCGCTTCGCTCCCGAAAGCTACAAATCGCATGTATCTTGGCTCTCGAGCTTCAACGCACCGGTGCTTTTCGCCGCAGGCGGCACCGGCGAGTTCTTCTCGCTGACGCCTGACGAGATCCCCCAAGTCGTTCGAGCAGCCAAAGAAGCGGCGGGCGACACCGCCATTGTTTCAGGATGCGGCTATGGCACCGAGATCGCCCTCACCATCGCCAAGGCCGCACAGAAGGCGGGCGCGGATGGCATCCTGCTCTTGCCGCACTACCTGATCGATGCGCCACAGCAAGGACTGTATGACCACGTTCGCAGGGTCTGTCAGTCGGTCGATATTGGTGTGATGGTCTATAACCGTGACAACTCCGTCATTCAGGCCGACACGCTGGCGCGGCTCTGCGATGCCTGTCCCAACCTCATCGGCTTCAAGGATGGCACCGGCGATATCGGCGCAATCCGGCAGATCACCGCAAGGCTGGGGGACCGGCTCACTTACCTTGGCGGCATGCCCACGGCAGAACTTTTTGCGGAAGCCTATCTTGGCGCGGGCTTCACGACATACTCTTCCGCGGTATTCAACTTCGTTCCGGCCCTCGCGCAAGATTTCTACCGCTCCCTGCGCGCCGGCGAACGCGCCCGATGCGAAGCCCTGCTCAACGACTTCTTCTATCCGTTCATGGCAATCCGCAATCGCGTCAAAGGCTATGCGGTAGCGGCGATCAAGGCCGGGGTCCGGTTGAAAGGTTTCGATGCAGGGGCGGTTCGCCCGCCACTGACCGATTTATCCGGCGAAGAGCAAGACATGCTTGCGTCGCTGATCGCCAGACAGACCTTGCAGTGACGAACCTGAAAGGATGTGCCGTCAGCAACAATCCAGCGCCGGCGCCACGTTCTCACGGTTGCCGACGCGTTTCAGCCTATCGAGGCAACGGCGCCCGCTTGAGCGGGTCGCGCCTGGGTTGAGGCTGAAGCCCGGCCTCTCGTACGATCATCGTCATGGCCCAATTTGAGGAACGGCCGATGTCTTCGCTCACTCTCGACAAGGTAAACAAGCACTATGGCACTCAGTTGCATGTCCTGCGGGACATCAACATCGAGGTAGCCTCGGGCGAGTTTCTGGTCCTGCTTGGACCGTCAGGCTGTGGCAAGTCGACTTTGCTGCATGCCATCGCCGGACTCCACAGGATCAACTCCGGCGAGATCAGGCTTGGCTCTCGCGTACTCAACGACGTGCCGTGTCAGAGCCGTGACATCGCCATGGTGTTTCAGTCCTACGCGCTCTATCCGTCGATGACGGTGCGCCAGAACATCGCCTTTCCCTTGGAGATGCGCAGGCTGCCGCGCCGTGGGCGCGAGGATGCGGTAGAGCAAGTCGCACGCCTGCTACAGATTGGCCATTTGCTCGATCGCAAACCGGGCCAACTGTCGGGCGGTCAGCGCCAACGCGTTGCAATCGGCCGCGCGCTGGTGCGCGACCCGGCGCTCTTCCTGTTCGACGAGCCGTTGTCCAACCTCGATGCGCTGCTGCGGGTGGAGATGCGAACTGAGCTGAAGAAGCTGCACCAACGCATGGGTCGAACCACTGTCTATGTAACTCACGATCAGATAGAGGCGATGACCCTGGCCACGCGGATTGCCATTCTGGAAAAGGGAACTGTTCAGCAGCTCGGCACGCCCAGCGAGGTCTACAACAAACCCGCAAACCTTTTTGTTGCGACCTTTATCGGCAGCCCAAAAATCAACCTGGCGCCCGCTGTCATAGGCGGTGGACGACTTCTGCTTGAAGGCGCCAATTCCCAGCTTCCGGTTCCCGAAGAGTTCCGCGCTGCGGCCAGGGCGCAGCAACGCCAGGTGACCGTCGGATTTCGGCCCGAGCACATTGCGCTCGCGATCGGCGACGTCGGGGACGCGGAAATTGACATAGAAGTCGATGTCACTCTGATCGAGCCCACTGGCGCCCATGACGTTGTGATCTTCCACCATGGTGGCGTCGAACAGTCAGCACTTCTTGGCGCGGGCTCGATCCCGCAGCCTGGTCCGGCGCGACTGCGCATCGACGCATCGCGCTTGAGTCTTTTTGACCCCGCGACCGGCGTCCGGCTTTCGTGACCTGCTGATCACCACCGATTTTCCGTTTCTCGATTGGGGTTTCAACCGATGCCGACTGTCTCAAGAGACGATATCGCCAAAGCGCTGGCGCAACTGCCGCGCGCCCGCCTTGCGCATCTCCCCACGCCGCTGGATCCTTGCCCGAGACTGGCGGCCGAACTGGGCGGCCCAAAAATCTGGCTCAAGCGCGACGACTGTACGGGCCTGGCCTTTGGCGGCAACAAGGTCCGACAGCACGAATACATCCTGGGCGACGCGGAGAGCCGCGGCGTGGACGTGGTTATCCAGGGGGCAGCCTCACAGTCGAACCAGTCGCGCCAGTTGGCTGCCGCTGCGGCTCGCCTTGGAATTGAATGCATATTGATGCCGCGCAAAGACACGCAATTCGAGCATGTGCAGGGCAATCAATTGATCGCGCGTCAGTTCGGAGCAACGATTATCCCGATCGAAGCCAGCGCATCGACCAAGCAGGCCAAGCAGGACATGGCCGAGCGGCTCAAGGCCAGCGGCCGCAGGCCGATGATCCTCGGCATGGGTGCCGAGCGCGCACTGACCCTTGCGGCGGTCGCCTATATCGGAGCTTATCTTGAGCTCGTAGAACAGTTCGAAACTCTGGGCGAACCTCTGCCCACCCATATATACGTCACTTCTCAAGTCAGCACCCAAGCCGGCCTTCAAGCAGGCGCCGAATTGTTGGGCCATGGCGTGAAGATCTGCGGCATCAATCCGATGGATGCACGTAACGAGGCCTATGAAACCCCCGATGAAATCGCCAGCAGATGCCGCGCGGCTGCCGAATTCCTCGGCTTCAAGCTGGACCTCGGTCCGGAGCGCATCAGCAACTCTACAGAATTCGTCGGAGAGGACTACGGCAAACCCGCGGCGGCCGCGCAGTATGCCGCCGCGTTGCTTGCCAGAACAGAGGGTATTCTCGTCGATCCTATCTATTCAGGAAAGGGCTTTTCCGGCCTTGTGAGCGACATTCAAAGCGGGCGCCTCGACAAATCCGACCGGGTCATTTTCCTGCACACGGGCGGATTGCCAGCAATATTCTCATATGCTTCAAGTTACCATGATATTGGGCAAAGTGATTAAAGCGTAATTCACTTAGTTGTGGCGCTGCGAACAGCCGACCGCGCTCAAGAGCAAGGCAAGTGTTTATGACGTCGAGCCCGGCGCGGGAAAAGCTCGCCTGAAGGGATGAGCCAGCAGCAACGGCATGTTAGACGATGTGAGCCACGCCAGCAATCGCCCGACACCTCCGTTAAAGGCTCCAATTCTTGAACAGCCACCGCACGAACTGATCATGCTGGTTGTTCAAGGCTGCCACGAGACGAGCGGAGTCTCGGGATCTCAACGCTTCGAGTTGATCCTTGAGCATCCAATATTCAATCTTCAACCATTCGCCATCATTCGTCGAATGGATGACCTTGCGGATGCGGGTCAGATGATCATTCAACTTACCCTGCATGCTTCGGAGCAGATCATTGTCGCAGTATTCACGCAACATACTCTGCAGAAAGAAAAAAGCGTCCCTCACTGGCGAAGGATCGGTTTCTAACGATTGCTGCGCCTTGTCGAGCAAAACGCCGAATTCATCGATTCGCGCGGCCGGTATGTTGCCTATAGCCTGAATCGCACATTGGGAATCCAAAGCTTTACGGACTTGATAGGCGTTGCTGACATATTTCGCGTCAAGCGGAGCGACGTAAGGTACTTTCCATGCCTCTCCTACAACTAGCCCGTCTTCCTGCAGACGCGTCAGTGCAGCCTTGACCGGGGAGCGACTCACGCCGAGTTGCTTTGCCAAAACACTCTCAGGCACCACCTGGTTGGGGGGTAGTTCGCCATCGGTGATCATCTTCTTTATGATGTCGTAGACCCGCTCGCCCAAGGGTATATTGCGCTCAACCTCCTGCATGATTTTCCTTTTCGGTCGAAGCCTCGAATCGTTCGAAGAATAATGGTGAGGCTAGAGAATACTGGCAAGGTCCTGGTTGATGCACTTGTTGATCACGTGGCGAGGCAATGCGCAATTCGCGATCAGCCGAGCAGCGCCGTTCAAAAGTCGTCCACTAAGCCTTTCCACGGCGATATCGAAAAATCGCGAAAATCGCGGACAAAGACGCCTTCCAACGCGCCGGAACTTCATCCCAGAGCCTTTCATGGCCGTAATTATCGAAATCGTATGATCCCGGGACGAAGGCCATTGTTACCAGCAGCCTCGACATTTCTGCCTCCAAAACCTGGTCGGAGCGACATTACCACCACGATCAGATTGCATCCAGACGGCAGCATTCAGAATTTGGCTTCGCCGCGCGCTCACTGCGGTCTAGCCAATGCGCAGGTCGGTTTGGGAGCCACCTCACAGATGGAGGAACGAGATGACCTTTACTCCGCAGCGCAGTCACCTGATTGTGGGGGAATGGCTGGTCGCGGAAGGGAGATTCCATACGGAGCCACACAGCGCTAGCCTTGCACCAGTTGCTTCATCTGCCTGTGCACCTTTCGTCCGATCTCGTAGGCATTTTCCTGATGCCATTTCCGGCTGAAGGACTCGCAGCCCCACCAGTCGTCATATCCTGTCGCCTTAACAGCATCCGTCCACAATTTCAGATCGATGACACCAGATCCCAATTCAATGTCGCGCAGATCGTCCTCGATCGGGATGCCACCGGCGAATGGACGCGAGTCGCTTATGTGAACGCCGTAGAGCAGATCCTTGCTCAGGTTGGCGACTACGTCAGGCGTGTCCCCGGCTGTAAAGCAATGCCAATAATCGACAATCAATCGAATATTGTCGCGGCCGGATCGGTCGATGAGCTCCACATTGTCGGCTATTCTGTTCAACGGCGTCCATGACATCGGCTCGAGATAGAGAAGCAGATCGAACTGCGCGGCCAAGTCGGCGATGCGAGAAAGGTTCTTCACGGTGACCGCGATCTGCTCTTGGCGAGGGAAGCCAAGCATCCCTTTGTAGAGATCGGTGTGCTCACCCTTGGCGTGCGCGATCGTTGCCCGGACATCCACCGGGCCCGTCATCACCTGGATGCCCCTTGCTCCGACGAGATGTGCCAGGCTGAAGGTAGACTCTGCCTCCGTCATTAAATCGGCTTCTGACGCGCCTCGCCTCTCAATATCGAAGACGGCGCCGAACCCCGGTATGTCGATTCCGTTGAGCCTGGCGACCAGCTCCTCTTCGGTGAACCCGGCATCCAGGAAGCCCTGCAGCTTCCTGGTCGACGGATCTATGCCGTCGAAACCGATCGTTCGCGCGACATCGATATCCATTATCAGGGGCACGTCCCAGGCCACTGACGAATGCAAGATTAGCCTGTTCTTCTTCTTGGTCATGTCGCTCCCATAAACTCCAGAATTCGGCGGGAGCGCCCTCATTCGGGTCGCACCACGTAGCTCGCATATCTGATCAGCGATCTTATGTGGTATTCAGTATGCAATTTGTTGATTCCCACTGTCAACACTCGCATACGCGATTGAAATGCCCGTAAATCCCCTATTTAGCGTACCGAAAGAGAGTGTCCGATTAAACTGCGGCTTGACAGAAGCGCCGGATGCGATTGAATACTGAATTCACATGCTGCGGCTCCGTTGCATCTTCTGACGCCACAAGCCGATAGTGAGTTCTCACGCTAAAGCACTTCGAGTGCCGCAGGGTTGGAAAGGGCCATTGCGGGCTTGATAGATGTGATAGCCGCGGTCCTGACTAGTCAAGGCGATCCGTCACCGGCGCAAGCGCCGGTGACCATTCTCAAGAAATCGCGATAGCAAATCCAACTGGAGAGGTCCCGATGGCGAATACGAATGCAGCAGGCCGAAGGCTGCGGCTTGGCATGGTGGGCGGTGGCGGCACCAATTCGATCGGTCCCAGCCATGCCTCGGCAGCGCGCCTGGACGGTCGTTGGGAGCTGGTCGCCGGCGTGTTCTCGCGCGATCCTGAGCGGAGCAGACAGGTCGCGAGAGACCACTTCATCGATCCTCAAAGGGCCTATTCAGACCATGCGGAAATGGCTGCGCGCGAGGCCGAGCGCCCGGACGGCATCGACGCTGTCACGATCTGCACGTTCAACGAAACCCATTATGAAATTGCCGATGCGTTCCTAGCCAAGGGCATCCACGTAATCTGCGACAAGCCTTTGGTGGTCAGCCGACAGCATGCCAGTGCGCTGAGCGCAAGAGTGGCCGAGACCGGCCGAGTTCTTGCCGTAACATACACCTACTCGGGCTATCCCATGGTGCGGATGGCAAGAGACATGATAGCCGAGGGGAGACTGGGCCAGGTCTTATCCGTCCAGGTGGAATACGCCCATCAGTACCAGACGCAGGCCTTCGGCAAGAAGGAATGGCAGCACGACCAGACCAAGGCAGGGGCGCTCGGTGTTGTCGCGTCACTTGGGACGCACGCCTTCCATTTGGCCGAATATGTCAGCGGGCTTCGCGTCGAAGCGCTCGCTGCGGATCTGGCCAGCTTGCGCAATCCGCTCGACGACCACGTCAATATGTTGCTGCGCTTCGAAGGTGGCGCGCGCGGTGCGCTTTGGACCACCTCGATAGCTCACGGCTGCCCAAACGGGCTTGCGCTGCGTGTGTTTGGCTCCGATGCCGCGATCACCTGGCACCAAGAGCAGCCCGAACAACTCACCTTTACGGCATCGGGACGGCAGCCGGTTGTCTTTGCCCGCGGCGGCACAGGCGTCAGTGCCGGAGCGAAAGCAGCTACCAGAACTCCCGCCGGCCATCCCGAAGGTTATCTCGAGGCATTCGCCAACATCTATTCAGCGGTGGCGCGGGCGATTTCGGCAGGTCGAAACACACCCGACAATGGAGACTTCCCCACCGTTCACGAAGGGGCACGGGGGGTTGGCTTCATTTTCACTACGCTGCGATCCGCAGAGGCGGGAAGCGTGTTCGTCCCGTTCGAGCTGTGAGGGCTCACCAAGAGCCGGCGGGACCCGGGTGTCCACCAGGGCCTGATTTTTCCGTGCGGAACCGTCAGCTTTTTCCGGCTTGATGGGGCGAGATCCAGCTTTGCAGTATCCAGCGCCGGAACATGTCCATATGTGCGGAAAGCGTTGTGGTCAGTCTGCTAACATCGCGGGCACGAAGCGCATCGAGCTCATCCTTCATGACCCAATATTCTATGTGCAGCCATTGTCGGTCGTCGGTGGCGCGACTGGCCAGCCTGACGCGGGTCAGATGATCTTGAAGCCGTCCCAGTATCAAGCAGATAAGATCGTTTTCGCAGTATGTCAGGAACATCTGCTGCAGATGCTCATAGGCCTCGCGAACCCGATATGGCATGCCGGCTTCTACCTCGGGTCGGATGTTTTCGAGCACCATCGCGAATTCCTCGATCGCGTCTGGCGGTATGTGATCTACCGACTGTAAAGCGATTTGTATCTCAAGCGCTTTGCTTATCTGATAGACATCGTCGATGTATTTTCTGTCGAGGGCCGCCACCTGGAGAACTTTCGCATCCACCTGGTTGATGAGACCATCTTCAATCAACCGGTCTAACGCCGCCCTGATTAGCGCTCCGCCGATATCCAGACGCTTTGCAAGGTCGCTTTCGGAGATCAGTTCACCCGGTCGCAAATTGCTCTCGATGATCAGCTTCTTGACCGTCGTGTAAGCCTGGACGCCAGGCGCTGCATTCTCTTTGAGATCCTGCACGGTCAACTGTGCTCCCTACCTAGACCAAAACGGCGCCATATTCGCCCGGAAAGCCGACGGTCCCTCAAATTCATAGTTGGCACAGCCTGTGCCTAGCTTCGATGCAACGCGGCGATTGCGCGCCTACTTGTTGTTAGGCCCGTCTGAAGGTGCCCTGCGAGAGCTTCCAGGATGAGCCGAAAGCAAAGCGTAATTGCGAGCGTGATAAACCAAAGGAGAAGCATCGGCTGTGCCGCCGGCGACCAGGCGTCCAACGACAATCGTATGGTCGCCAGATTCAATCAGCGAATCTACCTGACATTCCGCATATGCTCGAACGTCCTTGATCACGGGAGCACCCGTGATTTCGCCAAAACCCCAGTCTATGCCGCCGAACTTGTCGCCTTGCCCGAACGCGAACTGATCCGAGATCCACGATTGATCACTGGCCAGGAAATTGACCGCGAAACGCTTCTGAGCCCGGATGACCTGGAGCGTGTATTTTGACGATTGCAGGCATATGACCAGCTGCGGCGGGGTGAGCGACAGCGACATTACTGCGCTGACGGTCAATCCGACCGGGGCTCCACCGGTGTCGGTCGCCGAAACGATTGTCACGCCACTGGGAAAGCCACCGAATATGCCGCGAAAGGTGTCGGCGTCAACACCTGCCCGGTCTCCTGGTTCCTGGGAGTCTTTTGAGGAGACAGTCTGAGGTGTCATGCCCATGTGCTGGCCTCGATTGCGCACTGCATTCTGCATACACTATCGCGCATGACTGTGATTTGCAACCCAATCCTCAGCCAACAGGCGTAGTGTTGGGGAGACTTGCTTGCGTTGTGAGGAACTCCGCCAACCGTTTGGCAAATCCGCGGCAGGAGAACGGGAGGCTTCAGGTCCCAAGGGCTTCGCCCGCCCCCGCCGGGCGGGAGCTTTCACAGCAATCGCTGACAACTCGCGACAAGCCGAGACACAGGAACTGGATCGGTCACATGCCCAGGTAACTTTAGCCCATCTGCGAACCAGCTTGATTGGCGCGCGGCAGCCAGAGGAATGCAGACTCGATCAAGCCATGGCTGCCGGCTTGTCATCCCGCAATCCAAAATGAGGCCGTCGTTCGAACGATAAACGTAGGCCCAGCTCGGACAAAAAAAGTCGAGCGCGGTCGGTGTCGCGCCTGCCGATCCGCGATACCCATTCCGAAAACAGGCGCACCGCCCGCCGGTTCATGTGCCTCGAAGGGCAGACAAGCCAATATCCGGGAAACTCTATGACGTCGAATTCGGTAGACACGGGCACCAATGCGCCTGACACCAGGTCTTCGAATGCGATCGACGTGCTTTCCAGAACCACGCCCGCTCCATCCTTCGCCAGCTGAACCGACATCGAGGAGCGGTCGAATCGATGGGGGTAGGTCATGCGCGCGCCCTGGACACCATTACGGGGCAGCCAGTAATCCCAGCGGAAATAGGCCTTGACGCTGTCGATCAGTCTGGCCTGGCGAAGCTGCTCGCGCGGATCGGATGAAAGCCTGCGCAGTTCGGCGAGATACGCAGGCGAGCACATCGGCAGGATCAGGTCGTTTACGACGCAATGCGAATAAAGACCGGCCCAGCCGCCGTCGCCGTAACGCAAATCGAGATCGATGACCTCGGTTTCGAAATCCGAGAAATTGGGTGTCGCGTCGACGCGCAGATTCCAGGTCGGGTAGTCCTTGCTGAATTCGGCCAAACGTGGAGCCAGCCATTTCTCGCCAAAGGAGGGGCTGACCCGGAGGCTGAGCTGAAAGCTTTCACGCTGCCGCACGATGGCATTTCGAACCTCGCGAATGGATTCGAAGGCTTGCGTCGTCGTCTGGTAGAGGCGCTCGCCGTCGATCGTCAGGGACAGGTGGCGCTTTTCGCGCTGGAAAAGCCGCACGCCGAGCTGGTGCTCCAGCAGGCGCAACTGTTGGCTGACGGCCGAAGGCGTAACCTGCAATTCCTGGGCAGCCTTGGCTACGCCGCCCAAACGCGCGACCGCTTCGAAATGCGCCATCGACTTGAACTTGAGGTCTGACATCGCTCGCGACAGTTAAGTTCAGCTACACAGAATGTTAAGAAACGAGAATTGAGCCGGATGTCAATCGGCCGCATCATTCCCGCGATCTCGGGAGGAGATGCAGGATGGAAACGGCCCAGAAAGTGGGCGGCGCCGGCACTGTGCCGGCGGCCGGGGAGATATCGCTCGGGAGGCCTCTGATCGACGCTGTCAAAGTCGAGAAGAGTTACGGCGCAACCCGCGTCCTGCGCGGTGTGAGCTTTCAGGTCCGGGCGGGCGAAATCCACGCGCTGATGGGCGGCAACGGCGCCGGCAAAAGCACGCTGATCCGCATCATCACAGACCTCACCCCCCGCGACGCCGGCGACATCGGCTTCGCATCGGCGAAGGCCGGCGGGAGCAACCCGATCATAGCGGTGGTGCATCAGGAACTGGCGCTGCTGCCCGAACTCTCGGTCGCGGAAAACATCGGCATCGTGCATGCGAAGTCTGGCCTGTCGCAAAGCAGCCGCCGCCGCATGCGCGACATCGCGCTCAATGCCCTGCGCCTGATCGATGCGGCGATCGCCGAGGAGATCGTGGACCTGCCGGCGCGCAAATTGTCCCTGCATGAAGGGCAGATCGTGGAGATCGCCCGCGCGCTTTCAACGGGCGCCGAAGTGCTGCTTCTCGATGAGCCCACCGCCAACCTCACCGCCGGCGAGACGGCCAAGCTTTTCTCCGTTCTGAAGCGACTGGCGCGCGACGAGGGAATCGGCATCGTCTTCGTCTCGCACAGGATGCGGGAAATCCGCGAACTCTGCGATGTCTGCACCGTCCTGCGGGATGGTGTCACCGTCGCGAATGCCACGCCGCTTGCCTCACTGAGCGATGGCGAGATCGTTCAGCAGATGGGCCAATCGACCCACCGTTCCGGACCACAGCTCAAGCGGCGGCAACGCAGCCCAGAGGGCACGCCGGTGGAATTGGTCGGACCGGACAGCGTCAGGATGGAAATCCGGCCTGGCACCATCCTCGGGCTGGCCGGCGCGCCGGCCGGTCCGACAGGCCTGATAGATCCTCTCGTGGGCGCCGGAAAGGGCGCCGGCTGGCGCCTCGCCGGCGACGGTTTTGGCGAAAGCTTCCCCTCCCCGGCCGCGGCAGCGCGTGCGGGTGTCGGCTTCGTCTCAGGTGACCGTGCGGCGAAGGGCATCCTTTCGCAGCTTCCGATCGTCGACAACGTGCTTGCCGCGCGCAGGGTACGCGACAAGCGGCGGATCGTCGGCGCCGCCGAACGGCAGGAATGCTCCGATCTGGTTTCGGCGCTGAAGTTGAAGGCGGGTTCGATCTGGGACCTTCCGGTGTCGCTGTCCGGCGGCAACCAGCAGAAGCTCATCGTTGCGCGCTGGCTCGGATTGCCGCTGCGCATGGTGGTGCTGGAAGAGCCGACGCGCGGCGTCGACATCGCCACCAAGCACGACATCTATGCACTGATACGCGAGATGGCGGACGCCGGAGCGATCATCGTCTGGTGGTCGACCGAGAACGTCGAGCTGCTCGAGCTTTGCGACGTCATTTTCGCCTTCGACACAGACGGGCGCCCGAAGGGGTTTCTCCCGGACGAGCGCTTCACCGAAGACGGGCTCGCCGAGCTGACGGGGATGGCAGCATGACCGACGCAACCAACGGCGCCGCGACGGCCAAGAAGGCCCGGAACGCCAGGACCCGCTCCCCCGGGATCCTTCTGTCCTACCGCACCGAGGCCGCGATCGCCGGCGCGATCGTCGCCCTTTTGCTGGCGGTCGGGATGTTCGTGCCCGCGGCGCTTAGCATGGGCAACGTCCAAAACATCATCCAGGCCGCGGCGCCGCTGGTCGTCATGTCGCTCGGCGTCTTCCTGGTGGTGGTCACCGGCGGCATCGATCTTTCGGTCGGCTCGGTGTTCTCGCTGACCGGAATGGTCACGGCGCTGGCAATGGCCAATGGCGCGAACGATCTGACAGCGAGCCTGGCAGGCCTGGCCGTGGGGCTGGTTTTCGGAGCGATCAACGGGTTTCTCGTCACCGTCGTCAGGCTTGCTCCTTTCGTCGTCACCCTCATCACCTACGCGGTGGCGGGCAGCCTGGCCTTCATCGTCACCAACGGTCGCTCGATGCCGATCGGTGCGCCGGATTTCTGGCTGCTGAATTCCGGCGAGATCGTCCCCGGCATACCCAATCATCTTCTGTTCTGCATCGTCCTGATGGTCGTGGTGGAATATGTGCTGCGCAAGGTCGTGCTGGGCCGCTGGTTCTATGCCGTCGGGTCGTCGGCGACTGCCGCTCGCCTACTCGGAATTCCGGTGCTCCGCATCAAGTTCGCGGCCTATATCACTTCCGGCCTGCTCGCCTCGTTCGCCGGGCTGCTGACAGTCAGCTACATCCTCAATGCCGAGGCAACGGCCGGCGCCAGCCTGATGCTGCAGGCGATCGCCGCGGTCGTCATCGGCGGCGCCAGCCTCTTTGGCGGGACAGGCAGCGCGATCGGCGCGGTGCTCGGCGCGCTGATGATCACCTGCATCCAGAACGGCGTGAACCTCATCGGCGTCAACAGCTTCTGGCAGGGCTCCGTCACTGGCGCCGCGATCCTGCTCGCGGTCCTGATCGACCGCTTCAGCAACAAGAACCGACTCTAGATCATCAACGGGAGGAACCAAGATGAAGTTGAAGAGCATCCTGATTGCAGCATTGGCGGCGACCGCCTTGTCCAGCGCGTCATACGCCGAGGACAAGAAGACCGTCGCCTATATCGCGCCGTCGCTTGACATCTCCTACTGGCAATGGGTCGGCTACGGCGTGAAGGAGAAGGCCAAGGAACTCGGCATGGACTATGTCGAGTACACCTCTGAGAACTCACCCGCCAAACAGATGGACAATGCCAGGACCGCCGTGACCAAGGGCGTATCGGCGATCGTGATCGGCCCGGTCAGCTCGACGTCGACGCCGCCGCTGCTCGACTATCTGGAGAAGCAAAAGGTACCGATCGCCTTCGCCGGCATCGGTCCGCAGCCGGGCCTCGCCAACTATACGTCCTCGGTCACCGCCAACAATTATGAGACCGGCAAGGCGCAAGGCAAATTCACCTGCGATCTCGCCAAGGAGCGTGGCGGCAACCAGGTCGGCATGCTGTCCTTGCCGCAAGACCGTGAAAATGCGCAGAAATATCTCAAGGGCGCCAAGGAGGCGTTCGCCGCCAACGGCTGCGATCTCGTGCAGATGTTGGAGACGCGCGGCCTGACGATCACCGAGGCCGTCACCCAAGCCAATGATCTGTTGACCGCCCATCCCGACATCAAGGCCATTTACGGCATGTATGACGAAGCCGGCAGTGGCGCGGCCAAGGTGGTCGAGACGCGCGGCCTGACCGGCAAGATCGGCATCACTGTCGCCGATGGCTCGCCTACCACCATAGCGCTGCTGAAGAAGGGAGCGATCCAGGGCATCTTCTTCCAGGAGGCGGTCGGCCAGGGGATCGACGGTACCCAGCAAGTCTACAATGCCCTGACGGGAGGCAAGGTGACCCAGGATATGGCCCTGGTGATGCCGCTGGTCACGGCCGACAAGGTCGACAGTGCGGAGGCCAAGAAGGTCATCGCCCGCGTTTTCCCCCCGAGCAACTGATCGCCATCGAACGGGCCCGCCGGCGGAGGCCGGCGGGTTCCAGACCCCAAGCGAGGGATTCCGACCGTGGCAGAGCTGCCTTTCATCGATCCGCATCATCACCTTTGGGATCTGGAGACCCACTACTATCCGTGGCTGACCGACGGGGTTAAGCCGGCGGCCTTCGGCGACTATGAGGCGATCCGCAAGAGCTATCTGATCGACGACTATCTGGAGGACGCCAGGAACCAGAACCTGGTGAAGTCGGTGCATCTGGACGTCGGGTTCAATCCCGCCGATCCGGTCGGCGAGACGCACTGGCTGCAAAGTATCGCGGACAAGCGGGGCTTTCCCCATGGCATCGTCGGCTATGCCGACCTGTCCAAGCCTGATGTCGGCGACCTTCTCGACCGACACATGGAATATCCGAACTTCCGCGGCATCCGGCAGTCAATGAATTATCACGCCGATCCCGCTAAGACCTATCTGGCGCGACCGGAGGTCAGCCGGACACCCGAATGGCGGCGCGGATTCCGCGAGCTGTCGAAGCGCGGGCTTAGTTTCGACCTGCAGCTCTACTATCCGCAGATGGGTGAGTTCCTCGATCTCGCCCGCGATTTTCCCGACGTGCAGATCATCCTCAACCACACCGGCATGCAGGTCGACGGCCCCGAGCATTTCGACGCCTGGAAAAAGGGCATGCGCCGGTTGTCGCAAGCGCCGAACGTCGCCTGCAAGATCTCGGGTCTCGGCATGGGCGACTGGACATGGACCACGGCGTCGATCCGTCGCTATGTCGAGGAGGCGATCGCCGTATTCGGCATCGAGCGCTCGATGTTTGCGACGAACTTCCCGGTCGACAAGCTGTTCTCGAGCTTCGACGCCATCGTGAACGCCTTCAAGGAGATCACGCGACATTATCCGCAGGAAGAGCGTCTTGCGTTGTTTCATGACAACGCCGCCCGGTTCTACCGGCTCTAGATCACCCGCCAAGAGAATGGAAATAGCAGGAGAGTTCAACATGCTGCTGAAAGGCAAGGCCGTGGTCATTTCGGGCGCCGCGAGCCCGCGCGGGATAGGCCGCTCCACGGCAACGCTGATGGCCGAGCATGGGGCGCGCGTCGCGATCCTTGACCTCGATGAGGGGCAAGCGCGTGACGCCGCGGCTTCGCTCGGAGGCGACCATATCGGCCTTGCCTGCAACGTCGCCGACCGCGAAGCTTGCAGGAGGGCGGCCGCGCAAGTCACCGAGGCCTTGGGCAAAATCGATGTGCTTTGCAACAATGCCGGCATCACGCAGCCGGTCAAGACACTGGACATCAGCCCGGCCGACTGGGACCGCATCCTCGACGTCAATCTGCGCGGTGTTCTTTATCTCAGCCAGGCCTTCATTCCTCATATGCGCGAAAATGGCGGCGGCTCGATCATCTGCATGTCGTCGGTTTCCGCGCAACGCGGCGGCGGCATCTTCGGCGGCCCGCATTACTCCGCCGCCAAGGCGGGCGTGCTCGGCCTTGCAAAGGCGATGGCGCGCGAATTTGGGCCCGATCGCATCCGCGTCAACTGCGTCACGCCCGGCCTGATCCAGACCGACATCACCGGCGACAAGCTGACCGACGCCATGCGCGCCGATATCATCAAGGGAATTCCGCTCAGCCGCCTCGGCGAGGCACGCGACGTCGCCGGCGCCTATCTCTTCCTCGCCTCGGACCTTGCCGGCTACATCACCGGAGCCGTGATCGACGTCAATGGCGGGATGCTGATCCATGGCTGACGGGCCGGCAGAATTGGAGATGCCACGCGCGGGCAGCAATGTCAGCCTTGCCGAACGGGCCTATCGCATCCGGCGGCATGCCGTGCGCATGGGCGAAGTCCAGGGCCAGGGCTATGTCGGGCAGGCGCTCGGCATTGCCGATGTGCTTGCCGTCGCCTATTTCCATGCGCTTCGCTACCGGCCGGATGACACGCAATGGGAAGGGCGGGATCGCTTTCTTCTGTCGATCGGGCATTATGCGATCGCGCTCTACGCGGCATTGATCGAAGCAGGCGTGCTGCCGGAGGAAGAGCTAGAGACCTATGGCACCGACGATAGCCGCATGCCGATGTCCGGCATGGCTGCCTATACGCCTGGCATGGAGATCACCGGCGGATCGCTTGGTCACGGGCTTGGCATCGCCGTCGGCATGTGCCTGGGGCTGAAACGCAAGCAGAGCGACAGTTTCGTCTACAATCTCTTGTCGGACGGCGAGCTCGGCGAGGGCTCGACCTGGGAAGCGGCGATGTCGGCCGCCCACCACAAGCTCGACAACCTCATCGCAATCGTCGACTTCAACAACCAGCAGGCCGACGGCCCATCGACCTCGACGCTGTCTTCGGAGCCGGTGACGGACAAGTTCGAGGCCTTCGGCTGGCACGCTCAGCGTGTCGACGGCAATGACATCGAGGCGGTCCGCGCAGCGTTCGACAGCGCCCGGGGTCTCAAGGAGCCGCGCCCGCGCATCATCGTCTGCGACACCCGCATGGCCAAGGGCGTGCCGTTCCTGGAGGCCCGCGACATCACGCATTTCATCCGCGTCGAGCCGCACGAATGGACGCTGGCGCTCGAGGCACTGGAAAAGGGACGTCCGCAGTGAGGCTGTCAAAATTCGCACCGCGGCAGGCGGTCAAGGTGGGCGAGCGCAAGACCACCTCGGCGATGATCGCCTCGATCGCCCCGGACGGCGTTCCGACGCGCAGCGCCCCTTTCGGCCACACGCTCGCCAGGCTGGCACATCACCGGAGCGGGATCGTCGGGCTCACCGCCGATCTTGCCAAATACACCGACCTTCATGTCTTCGCGCAGGAACATCCGCATCGCTTCTACCAGATGGGCATGGCGGAGCAGGTGCTGATGAGCGCGGCCGCCGGGATGGCGCGGGAAGGGTTTACCCCATTTGCAACGACCTACGCCGTCTTCGCCTCACGACGAGCCTATGATTTCATCTGCATGGCGATCGCCGAGGAGCATCTCGACGTGAAGATCGTCTGCGCCCTGCCCGGACTGACCACCGGCTACGGCCCGAGCCACCAGGCAACTGAAGACATCGCCATTTTCCGCGGCATGCCCAACCTGACAATCATCGACCCGTGCGACGCGCTTGACATCGAGCAGGCTACCGAGGCCATCGCCGACCACAAGGGGCCGGTCTATATGCGGCTCTTGCGCGGCAAGGTGCCGGTCGTGCTCGACGAGTACGACTACAGGTTCGAGATCGGCAAAGCACGGCTGCTGCGTGAAGGCGCGGACGTGCTGTTCATTTCGAGCGGCATGATGACGATGCGTGTGCTTGCGGCGGCATCGGCTCTCGAAGCGGACCGCATCGGCTGCGCTGTGCTGCATGTGCCGACGATCAAGCCGCTCGATACGGAAGCGATACTTACTGCAGCGCGCCGGACCGGGCGAATGGTAGTGGTTGCGGAAAACCACACCTTGATCGGCGGGCTGGGCGAAGGTGTCGCTGCCCTGCTGATGCGCGAGGGTGTGAGCCCTGTCTTCCGACAAATCGCGCTCCCCGACGAGTTTCTCGATGCCGGGGCTCTGCCGACGCTTCACGATCGCTACGGGATATCGACAGCTGAGGTCGCGCGCCGTGTTCGTGAATGGACTAAGTAGGTACCAGATCGCCCTCTTCGCTCAGGAACGAGCCTTGACATCTGATATCTGCAGTCCCACGCCTCCGACCTCGCCTGGGCTGCTTTCAAAGTCGAAGAGCCTTTGGGTCGCAAGCGCCGCCGCGCCGCGCGCCCAGGAATCGTCTGCCCAGTCTGGCGTGATTGGTGGGGGGCTCCACAATGCATAACGCTTCAGTGCGTCGCGCATCGGCTCGAACAGAAAATCGCCGAAGGTGACGGCTTCGCCGCCGCCGACAATCACTTCCGGATCGACGATGTTACAGAAGCCGCCAAGGAATCTTCCTATTCCTAGGCCTGCCTCCCGCAACAGATCGATTGCTGTGCTGTCGCCGGCCTGAGCCGCGCTCAGCATGTCGTGGCGTGTGGCTTCCCCGGACAGGCGACGGGCCTCTTTCCATCGCCGCACCAAGGCCGGCTCGGAGAAGAAGGTTTGCACGCAGCCGCGTCGGCCGCATTCGCACAGCGGACCATCGGGATCGTATGTCGAGTGACCCATCTTGCCGGCGGCTCCATTCGCGCCGTGATGGACAGAGCCGTCGATCACGACCGCGCAGCTGATCCCGGCGTCGGTTCTCAAAGTGCGGATTTGAACATCTCCGATTACCACCCGGCCGGTAACGTGTGGGCGTCAGAAGCCAAGAGCGAGCTCACGCCGGCTCGGCTGAGCTCACCACGACAGTTCCTCTAGAGGTCGGGCGCAGGTCGCCCTTTCGCAATTGGAGCAGTTCAACGCTTCCCGCCGCGCCTGAATTTACCGCCAATGGCAATGACGATGGCGAAACGGTAGGGACTGGTCCGCGGCGGCTCGGTGGGATCCTGCGAGGGACATCGGCATCGCGATACCAGGCGCGCCGATGGCCAGCGCGCCGACGGTGCGGTGATGCCTGCCAAGGCCGAACAATTGCTGTGCAAGCGCGAAAGCATTGGTGTCGTCGTCCGCCCAAACGGGAACATGCACGAGTTCGGCAAGCATGGCCGCGAACGGCACGTCGGCCCAGTTGAACCGGTGGCTCAGGCGACAGACGCCGTTCTCGATGACGTGCCGCTGAGCTGCGCAGTCGTATGGCGGTAGACCTCGATGCAAACAAACCTCTTATATCGCGACTGGCGATTTTTCGGCTTGGATGCGGCCGGGCATCATGGAGAGCCGTTGACAGATATGTGTAAACGTTTACCATCTCGACCGTCGAGCGTTACCGCCTTGCGTTAGAGCGCGAGCCAGCCGCTTGTCACAGATCCATAAAGGCGCCATGAACAATCATGATCAAACCGCCCACTCTCTTGTTGCGGATTGCAAAATTTACCTTGCCTTTCGTGGCTCTTCTCGTCTTTGCAGAGCTCTTTCCAACCGCTATGACGATGCTCGCTGAACAAAGCGCTGAACGCGGTATGATTGCTCAGGCGCAGTCCTCAGCGGCTGAGCACTATCTATCGACTCTGCTCGACAGGAATAAATAACGCATCGGGGATCCTGATTTTCGAGACTTGCGCCAGCAGGTTTTCCAGGGCGGGCCTTCCGCCGACTGGCACCGGCGCGATAAAGATCGCCCAGCTTTGTTCAGGTGGCTTCGCACCATTCATTTTAACAGACTCGTATCCTCGACGGTGTCCGGCCCTCCTTTCGCGTCGCCGTGTTAACATTCCTCCCCGTTGCAGCAGATGAAATACCTGACGGACCTAGCAGACGACGCGCTCCTCGAAGTCGTCCAGCGCCAGACGTTCAGATATTTCTGGGAAGGCGCCCACCCTGCAAGCGGCATGGCGCGCGACAGACAGCGTCTAGCACCCCGGTCCGAAAACGATCTCGTAGCGACAGGCGGTACAGGTTTCGGGGTGATGGCCATCATCGTGGCCGTCGAACGCGGCTGGATAGCGCGCGGTGACGCGGTGGAGCATCTCAGCCGCATAACCTGTTTCCTCGAAAAGGTCTGTCGATATCACGGGATGTTTCCGCACTTCGCCGATGGCCGGAGCGGGAAAACCATCCGCTTCGCTCGCAACGACGACGGCGGTGATTGCGTGGAAACGGCCCTGTTGTTCCAGGGCCTCTTGTGCTCGCGGCAGTACTTCAACCGAAAATCAGCTCCCGAATCGCGCCTACGAGAGCGGATCGACCGACTGTGGCTATCGGTTGAATGGGATTGGTACTGCCAGGACCAGGAAATGCTCTACTGGCACTGGAGCCCCGGCTGCGGATGGGCGCTGAATTGCCCCGTGTCAGGATGGAACGAAGGACTGCTGCCTTATGTGCTGGCAGCTGGCTCTGCCACCCATCCGATCAGGGCCAGCGCCTACCATAGGGGGTTCGCCCGCGATGGCCGGATGCGCAACGGGAAGAGTTTCTACGGCACAGTCCTCCCACTTGGGCCGGACTATGGAGGGCCCCTGTTTCTGGCCCAGTATTCGTTTTGCGGGCTGGACCCTCGGCGCATGAGGGACCGATACGCGTATTACTGGCAACAGAATGTGGCCCATACGCGCATCAACTACGAACATTGCGCTCGCAACCCGCACGGACATTCCGGCTATGGTACCGATTGCTGGGGACTAACCTCAGGCCACGGCCCCTACGGTTACGTTGCGCACGCGCCAGACCATGACAGGGGCGTTATTACCCCAAGCGCAGCCTTGTCCAGCCTTCCTTACGCGCCCGTGGAATCCATGCGGGCGTTGAGATGTTTCCTCACAAAGCCGCTTCATCGCATCTGGGGAAATTTTGGATTTGTCGACAGCTTCAGCGAGACCCTGAGTTGGTTCGCTCGAACCTATCTGGCGATAAATCAGGGGCCGATCATAGCGATGATCGAGAACCACCGCAGCGGGCTGATCTGGGAACTCTTCATGAGCGCACCTGAGGTGCGCGAAGGGTTGAGCGTGTTGGGCTTCGTCGAGATCTAGGCCGACTGACTCTCCACATATCTGGCGAAGAACCATAACGGCAAGGTTCAAGCGCTTGCCACGGCAGTACCTTTTCGCAGCACTACACAGGCTGGGACGATAAGCTAAAAAATCAAAATTCCCGTTGAGTTAATGGATGTAAACGTTTACAAGAGCACTATGCTTGTATGGGCGCGACGATCATGAATGGAAGTCATCCCTCACCCTCCGCGCTAGGACACCACGGCCTGATCAACCAGGCCGAGATGGTCGTCGATCTCGAAGCAATACGAGAGAACTACAGGCGCTTGCGCGCCATCGCTGGAGGGGCCGAGTGCGCGGCTGTCGTGAAGGGCGACGCCTATGGGCATGGCATGATCGCGTGCGCCCTCGCGCTGCGGCAAGCTGGCGCCAGGACCTTTTTTGTCGCCACCGCCAATGATGGCGTCGCCCTTAGGAGTGTCCTCGAGGAGGCAACGATCTGTGTGCTGGGCGGTTTCCTGCCTGAGGAAACGGAGGCGCTTGTAGGTTCGAACCTGCTTCCCGTCCTTAACAGCCGCCACCAGATCGAAGGATGGCACAAGGCCGCGCGTCGGCTTGGGCGCCCCCTCGACTCGATCATCCATTTCGACACCGGCATGAACCGGCTCGGACTGCTTGCTGACGACGTCGCATGGCTTGGCGAGAACTTGCCGCTGCTCTCGCGAATTCCACCCCTCCTTTATATGTCGCACCTCTCGGCTGCCGACGATCTCGATTTCGACCGGTGCGAATTCCAGCGCAGGGCTTTCCTGAAAGCAGTTAGTGGGCTGCCTGCCGCGAAGCTGTCGCTGGCCAATTCAGCTGGGGTCTATTTGGGAGAAGATTATCTGTTCGGCATGGTGCGACCCGGCAAGGCGACGTTCGGGATCAATCCGCTGACCGGCCGTAAAAACCCAATGTTGCAACCGGCCAGCGTGATAGCCCCGATTATCCAGGTCAAGACGATGGAGCGCGGTTCGCCCGTCGGTTACAGCTCGACATATCGGCTGGTCGAAGAGGCCAAGATCGCGACTGTCGCGATCGGCTATGCCAACGGCTACTCCCGAGCCGGTTCAAGCCGCGCCACGGTCTTTGTTCAAGGTTTCGCAGCCCACGTTGTCGGGCGCGTCTCGATGGATCTTCTGACAGTGGATGTCTCGGCCGTTCCAGACTGGGCGCTGGTGCCGGGGAGCCCAGTTGAAATTCTTGGCCCCAATGTTCGCGACCACGATCTCGCGAAGGCCTGCGGGACGATTGAGCACGAGATCTTGATTTCGCTTGGCCATGGTTGCGCACGCCGTTACGTCAATGAATAGCTCGCGCCATCATGTTGGGTGCCCGAGGATGGGCCCGCTCCCAGGCTTTGCCGGGCACTCGGCCGCCAATGGGCACCTGGCGTGCTCGTTGGCGGCCCCGAAATCACAGGCAGCGGGACGGGTTGCTGCCAGCTCGCGATCATGACAGGCCAGTCCTCAGACGAACTCCCTATCTACCGCAGCTTCCCCGATCTTGTCGCCACGCTAGAATCAATTCTCCTGCGCAACGGAACGTCGGATGACGCCGCTCGCGTGCTTGCCACGAACTGTGCGAGCGCCGAGCGCGATGGCTCGGAAAGCCATGGCCTGTTCAGGATGACCGGTTATGTGAAGAATCTCAGGAGCGGCTTTGTCGACGGCCGCGCCGTCCCGCACATCCGCGACGCGGGGAGTGCCTTTCTCCACGTCGACGCCGGCAATGGCTATGCCAGACCGGCGCTGGAGTCGGCCATGCCGCGAGCCATCGACAAGGCCCGATCGGCTGGCGCGTGCGTGCTAGCGATCGGCAATGCCCATCATAACGGGCCACTTTGGCTTGATGTCGAGCCATTCGCCGAAGCCGGACTGGTCGCGCTCGGCGTCGTCAACAGCGTCACTTATGTTATCCCCCATGGCGGCCGCGAGCGGCTCTATGGCACAAATCCGATGGCCTTTGCCGTGCCGCGCCTGGATGGCCAAGTGCTGCTTTTCGACCAGGCGACAGCAGCCATGGCTCATGGCGAGGTGGCGGTCGCGGCGCGCGAAAACAAGCTCCTTCCGGAGGGGATTGGCCTCGACGCTTCAGGGCTGCCTACCCGCAGCCCAAAGGCGATACTGGAGGGGGGAGCGCTACTGCCCTTCGGCGGTCACAAGGGCTCATCCATCGCCATGATGATCGACATTCTTGCCGGAGCATTGACCGGCAGCAACTTTTCCCATCAGGTCGACTGGTCGGCCCATCCCGGCGCGGAATCGGCCCATACCGGAGAGACGATTGTCCTGATCGATCCGACCAGGGGGAACGGCTCACTGAGGATTTTCACGCAGCGGATCGAGAATCTGATCACAGCGATGGTTCGCGCCGGACAGACGCGCCTGCCGGGCGAACGCCGATTTGCCGCCCGCAGGTTGGCAGCCGAGCGCGGCATCGCAATTGCAGCCGCAACGTGGAGGCAGTTGATGGCCCTATGAGCGTGCGGCCGATTGCCTGATGGCCATTCCGGCTACCGAGTTACCCAGACCAGGAGATACATGGCCGATGTCGCGACAGCCACCCAGAACCAGTCCCACAGCCGGGATCGTCCCTCGGTAGCGTTGTCATCGCTTTTTCCTGGGACTTCGTCCTTGCCGCGCGTCCCCAAATCTGGTCGCCGCCCTTCAGATGTCATTGAGCACCTGCAACGCTGCCTCGTGCAAGATGGCGTTTGCCGATGCCAGGATGTTTCCACCTCGCTCCGCGCGGCCCCCGTCGAAGCGGGTGACGACACCGCCGGCGGCCTCGATAACCGGGATCAGGGCTGCGATGTTGCAGGCTTGCATGGAAAGTTCCACGCAAAGGTCGATCTGGCCGGCCGCCAGCATGGCGAATGCGTAACAGTCGCCGCCGTACCTCGTGAATTTGACTGACGACGCGAGCCGAGCAAAGCCCCTGCCCGGACGGCGTGCGAAGGGTTCAGGAGAATTCGTGTGGCAAATGGACTCAGAAAGGAGCTGGGTCCCACTCGTTTTCAACACAGTCTCGCCAAGGGCGGAGCGACACACCGATCTCATGCCGTCAGACCAGAAGCATTCCCCGGTATCGGGCTGGCTCATCATGCCCATCGTGGCGCGGCCATTTATTGTGAGACCGATCAGGGTCCCCCATACCGGAAGCCCACACAGGAAAGCTTTTGCACCATTGATCGGGTCGATGACCCACTGTATCGGCCCTGATCCTGACGGCCCGAATTGGTCGCCCAGCATCGCGTCCACGGGATAGTCGGCGGCTATGATCCCGCGAATGGCTCTTTCGGCCGCGCGAGCCGCCTCGCTCACAGGATCGTCTATGACGCCGGTCATGTTCTTGGCATTCGCCGACCCTCTGATGCGAAGTCTCGGCAGCGTCTCGGCGGCGGCTGCATCGGCCAGCCTGCGGAAGAATTCGAAGTCCGGCAGCGCCTCGTCGTACCCTCGACGGGCGACGCCAAGCGAGAAGCGCCCCTGCATCAGAGCCCCCTCTCCTCAAACAGGCTGTTGAGGCGCGCCCCGGCTTCCACCAGCTGATTGCCATATTGCGTAAGAAGCAATTGCTGGGTCTCTGTCCCGGCACATGACAAGGCACCGAAGATAGCAGCAAGCCTCTCGCTCAGAGCCCTGCTTTCCTCCAGCGAGGGCCGATCGGCAATGAGCGCGGCAAGGTGATCGCGCGAAGGCTTTCCGATGCCGGGTACCGTGCGGGTTCCACCGTCCACATAGTTTGCGGGCAGTTCGCCCTCGCGATTGACGATCCGACGGTTGAGAATTGCGTCAAGAATTTGGTCGACGGCCTGTCTCGCGCCGGCCACTCGAGAGGGGTGATCGGTGTCGGCGGCCGCGTGCGGCAGAAGCTCGAGCCTGCCTGGAAACTTGAGAGCAAGCTGGCGATACGGGACCAGCGGGCCGACGAACGAGGATGTCTGGCCGTCGAAGAAGATGTCGGCATCGACTGCGACATGGCGGACTTTCCCGCAATCCAGGGCGGCTGCCAGCGCCGAAGCATCGATGATCTCGCCGCGGTCGTAATTTATGACCACCGCACCGTCGTTGAGAAGCGAGAGTATCTCACCGTCGATCAGTCCCGCATTTGCGAAGCGTCCGCGGGCTTGGTCAAAGGCGCCGAGACCAGTGTGGGGGCTGATGAAGTCGGCGCCACGCGCGGCGTCCTGAAGCGTCGGTGCATATTTGAGGCCCTCGGCTTCTATCCATTCGCGGTGAATTGCGCGGGCATGCACACAGACACGCATGCGTAGCGCCTTGCAAAGCTTGGCCAGCTCACGGCCGATATTGCCGTATCCAATAATGGCGATCTTCTTGCCTTCGATCTTTTCGGTGGGGAAATCGCGAAGGTTCCTCGCGGTGTCGAAATGCCCGTCGACCACCCTTTGATGCAATTCATCGACCGGCAGATCGGGAACCACCTTCAGCATCGCCTTGAACGCCATCTGCGCCGTGGCCCGGCTGTTGAAGCTTGGTGTGTTCATCAAAGGCGCAGGGCCGCCGCCGTTCGGCCCTCCCCAGGACCTGGACTGCATGTTGCCGGTGCCCGCACCGATGCGCACGCCGCCCTCCGTAAAGACCGCTCCTTCCGGGATTGCCGTAGCTGCCGCAATGACGGCGTCGTACTGACCTTTGTCGGTCTGCCGCAGGATCTCTTCGGCGGTGCTCAGGTCCGGCTGATAGAAGAAATGGACGCGGCCCGGCTCAAGCGCTTCACGGCAGAGAGGCCCAAGGTGGAACACGCCTCCCCTTGCTTCGATGTGAGCGCGCACCTCGCTATGGTCCGGCGTGCCGTCCGGCCCAAATCGCAATCCGACCGGATCAGCGACAAGCACGGTATAGGCTCGGCTGGCATCGCCTTTGCGGCCGCTCTCCGTTGTGTTCGGCGACTGAGGAAACCGCTCTCCGAGCTTGGCGATTTCCTCCTCGATGACGGCCACCTTTGCCCTGAGATAGGCGTATTGAAGATTGTCCAGGAGCGCGACGACGTCGTCTGGGGCGCGCACCCCGCCGATCCAGGCACGATAGTCGCCCGGCGTGCCCGGGAACGCGTTGACATAACGGGCGACGTCCAGTCCCGGCTCGTGATTTCCGTCAGGATGGGTGATCCCTTCATAGCCAAGCAGTTGCTTGGAGCGCGCAATGATGCGCGCGTGCAGACCCGAGCTCTCCAAGGCTGGGTCCACAACCTTCAACAGCGTCACCGCGGCGCCGCGCCGTTCAGGGTCGGTGACGCTGAGCCGAAGCACCGCACTGCGCGACACCCAGTCGTTGATCGCATCCCGGTTGGCTGTCGAGCGTCGATTGAGATTCTCCACTGGGCCGAGCCGCCTCTCGGACCGCAGCAGGCCGAAAGTCGTCTCTGCGAAGGCGAGCGCGGAGTAAGTATTGATAACGCCGCCCAGCATCTTGTCGCCTTGCGGATCATAAAGCGGTCCGACAGCGACGGAGCGCTCGCCGCTCAGGGGCCGTTTGGGATCTGCCGGCACAGCGATCTTGAGCTGGCGGGGAATTGCCCAGGAAGGATCCCGCTGGTTGCGCTCGACAAGCCGCAGCGCCTGCGGCGTGAATGTCGCGACAAAGTAGCCAGAGACGCCGCCGATCGCCTTCTGGAACGGCATGAACATGCAGGTTCTTGCCAGCAGTTCCTGCACGACGTGGTCACCCCAGGGCATTGCTCCAAGCAGCGATGTCGCGTCCAAAACGGCGTGATGGTTGTCAGGGTCGCTGCGCAGCCATTCCAGGAGGTTGGAGATATCCTGCGACGCATAGGTGGTGGCGCCAGTCGTTTCATGGCCGACGCCAACGAAGAGTTCGATCCCCAAGCCGCGCAGATAGTCGGCGGACGGAATGATCCCTTCTGTTGGCGAGAAGTGCACGCGCCGTTCGTCGCCTCGCTTTGAATAGCGATGCAGTTCGACAAGCTGGGCACCCCAAGACTGGCGGAAGAAGCCGCCGGAGCCTGCCGCTGCCGATTCCGGCGCTGGCGTGTCGACATAGACCCTTTGCTTGTCGTCGTTTGCGTTCATCAGGTGCATGACGCCAGCGGTGAAGCCGCTATGTCCTCCCCCAAGTCCGACCGCCATGTGGTTCGACTTGGGGAAGCCGAAGTAGCGATGGATCTCGCGCATCATGTCGAGCAGGATCTTGTCGGCGGGATAACCGCGATGCATGCCTCGACCGATCTCCGCGGTGGTGAAGGGGCCGATATCGTTGCCCCTGTCGTCGAACTTCCTGTAGTTGCGTTCCAGCCAGGCATCGAACTCGAAGCGCAGGAGCCGCGCATCGACTTCGTCGGCGGTGAGGTCGGTGATGGGGCCGACGCCAAAAAATGGATTGGCGGTCCGCTTTGGGCGCCCGGCGGCCGTCAGGCGCGACGCGGCAAGCCGCTCTGCCCTTAGTGTTTCGATGGATGTCATCAGCCTACCTCGACGCAATGCGGCAGCACCTGCGAACCGCAGGCGACTTCCGTTCCCGACTTGGAGTGGGCTGGCCAGCTCAGACGCCGGCCAGCGGTGTTATCAGCGCAGCTGGATCCACACGGCTTTCGTCTCCGTGTATTGGTCGTGCGCGGCCAGGCCCTTGTCCTTGCCGCCGAAGCCGGACTCCTTGTAACCGCCAAACGGCACGGCAAAGTCGCCTTCCGAATAGCAGTTCACCGAAACAGTTCCTGCGCGGATCTGCTTGGCGACGCGGTGAGCGGTGTTGAGATCGTCGGTGTATAGGGACGCGGCGAGGCCGTAGTTGGTGTCGTTTGCCAGGCGGACTGCATCAGCCTCATCCTTGAAAGTGATCACCGACAGCACCGGGCCGAAGATTTCCTCACGGGCAATCTTCATGTTGTTCGAAACACCATCGAAGATGGTCGGCTCGACGAAACTGCCGCCCGTTCCGGCCAATATCTGGCTACCGCCCAGGGCGATCCTGGCGCCTTCCTTGCGTCCGGTTTCGATGTAGGAGAGCACCTTGGCAAGATGCTCCTGCTCGATCATGGCTCCAATGCGCGTCGTTCGTTCGAGCGGGTCGCCAACAGTCCATGATTCGAAGACTGGCTTCAATTCATCGAGCAGTCGGTCCTTGATGCTCTCATGGACGATGAGGCGCGAGCCAGCCGAGCAGTTCTCGCCCTGGCAGAAAAGAATACCGGTCGCGACATTCTCGACTATCGGAGCGAAATTCCTGACGTCGCCCATCACAATGGCCGGGCTCTTGCCGCCGCATTCGAGAATGATGCGCTTCATGTTTGAGTCTGCGGAATATTTGAGGAATAGCCGGCCCACCTCTCCCGATCCCGTGAAGCTTACGCAATCGATGTCTTTGTGGAGGCCAATGGCCTGACCGGCAGTCGGCCCCAGGCCAGGAACGACGTTGAACACCCCATCAGGTATGCCCGCCTCGGACGCGAGCGCCGCCAGCCTGATCAATGACAGGGATGTCTGCTCGGCCGGCTTCAGAACGAGGGAGTTGCCCCCAGCCAAGGCGGGCGCCAGCTTCCACATGGCGACGAACAGCGGGAAGTTCCAGGGGATCACGCCGCCGACAACGCCGATTGGCTCGCGCACGATCATCGACACGACGTCGCGCGGCGCCGGAGACACCTGGTCGTAGATCTTGTCGGTTGCCTCCGCATGCCAGCGCAATGTCTCGATTGAGTCGGGCAAGTCGACATTGATGGAATCGTTGATAGGCTTGCCGCAGTCGAGCGTCTCGATAAGGGCCAGTTCGGCACTGTGTTTGTCGATCAGATCCGCAAAGCGCAGCAGGACTTTCTTCCGTTCTCGCGGCGGCAAGCCCGACCAGGTGCCGGCTTCGAAGCTGCGGCGCGCCGCCTTGACCGCGACATCGACGTCCGCCGCGCCGCCGGCAGCCACGTTGGCCAGCAACTTGCCTGTTGCCGGATTCACCGTCTCGAAGGTCTCGCCCGATTGGGCCGCGACATAGGCGCCATCAATGAAGGCCCTGGTCTCGAATTTCAGCGTCTGGGCTTGGGCGTGGAAGTCCGTGTGAACATTCATGTTAAACTCCTGGGGATCGCATTGAAGGGTGTTGATCAGGCGCTGGGCCAGGTGTCGGAAAGCGTGTATCCGGTAGGGAACGGATCGCTCGGATCGAGCACAAACTGGTGAAAGCCGGTGATCCAGGCCCGCCCGCTGATCGCGACGGAGACGGCATCGAAGTCGCCGACCTTGGAAGTCTCGAATATCTCGCCCTCGAACTTTGTTCCGATGATCGATTCGTGGATGAATTTTTCGCCGGGCGCGATCTCGCCGCGGGCATGGAGGAGCGCCAGCCGCGCGCAAGTCCCGGTGCCGCAGGGCGAGCGGTCGAGGCGGCCAGGCGAGACGATCACGCCGTTGCGCGATGACTTTAGCCCGTCGCTGACCGTGAGCGGACCGGCGAAAAGTGTCTGGTTTATGGTGTGAATTGCCGGGTTTTCAGGATGGATCGAAGGCAGTTGCTCGGCCGCCGCGCGCTTGATCTTTTCTCCGACGTCGGAGAGGTCGCGCGCCTCTGACGGCTCAATCGCGAAGCCACAGTCGCGGGCATCGACGATCACATAGATCATCCCGCCATATGAGACGTCGACGCGAAGAGATCCAATGCCAGCGACCTCGATCATCCGGTTGCGATGCATGACGAAGGACGGCTGGTTGCGGAACTTCACTCTTTCGCATTTTCCGTTGCGGCATTGCGCCTCGACCTCGATCAATCCCGCCGGCGCCTCGAGCGTCAATCTGGTGACGGGCTCCTGCATCGCGATGACGCCCGTCTCAAGCAACACGGTGACCGTGCAGATCGTGTTGGTCCCCGACATCGGCGGATAGGATGCCGGCTCGATGATCACGTACCCCATCTGGGCGTCGGGGTGGGACGAGGGCAGGACGAGGTTGGTGCACAGTGTGACTTTGCCGCGCGGCTCGTGGAGAAGGAACGCTCGAAGGTCGTCGCCCTTCGTCTCCAGCCAGCGCGCCTTTTCGAACATCGTCTTGCCAGGGACGTCGATGACGCCGCCGGTGATGACATCGTTGGGCTCGCCCTCGGCATGGGCGCCGACAACGTTGATCATCCGCGATAACCGCATGTGTCGTCCTCCTTGTTCACTCGCTTGCGAGGCGTTCCGAGGGATGCGGCCGAATGACGACCGGTGAATTGCCAAGCATGCCGCAGCGGGCCGGCGGCATCCAGCCCTGCCCCGGGGAGACGGTGTCCCCGGGACAAGGGCGCTCGCCTTAAGCGGCGGCCGCGAGGGCTTCGTCGACCAGCTTCACCTCCGCCTCGGTCAGTGGCAGGACAGGAAGCCGGCACTCGCCGACGGGGCGACCCGTCTTGGTGCTGGCTGCCTTGGCGACGGGGTTGAACGGAGACGTCCAAAGCAGCAGCGACAGCGGGCGCAGCTTGAGCCAAAGAGCAGCCGCCTCGGCGAGGTTCTTGGCTTGAACAAGATCATAGAGCTTGACCAGTTGCTTCGGGACGGCATTGCCGGACCCGGTGAAGACGCCGGGCGCACCGCTGACAAGGCTGTAGAAGTTCAGATAGTCGCAACCATTGAACACCTTGGCGCCCTGGGCCGAGAGCTGATCGATGCGCATCATGTTCGACGTGCTGTCCTTGATGTACTTGACGTTGTCGATCTCGCTGAAGCGCTTGAAGACGTCTGGCGTGATGTCAAAGCCGGTGTACTGGGGAATGTTGTAGACCATGATGGGGGTCGCGACGGCCTTGGAAATCTGCTCGTAGTGGTAGCGCACTCCCGGTTCGCCTGGCCCCTCGAAGAAGGGCGGCAGGATGAGCAATGCGTCCGCGCCAGCGTCCCGCGCGTGCTTCGAGTTGTCGATCGCGTCCTCGGTGCGCAAGGCAGACGTCTGCACGATAAGCTTGGCCCGGCCATTGATCCGCTTGCCCGCGATCTCGGCGATGCGCCGCTTCTCGGTCTCGGTGAGGAAAGGAAACTCTCCGGTCCCGCCATTCACGGCGATGATGTGAATTCCCGCATCGATCAGCGAGTCGATGTTTGCCGCCAATGCGCCCTCGTCGAGCGCAGCGCCATTGTCCTTGAATGGCGTGCAGATCGGCACGCAGATACCTTTTAGTTCACTCACGTCTTTGCTCCTTTTGCGCGACTGAATTGACCGTTGAACTTGCAGCGCGCCCCATCCCCCATGGAATGACTTGACGCCCAAAGCTATAGACTCCCACGTCTACTTCCTGTTAGCCATCAGCGATCCATGACCACATTGCCATTCAAGGATTTTCTCAGTTGTAATCGTTTTCATACCTTGGATCAAGCGCTTGCTGCATTTGATGTGCGCCGCCTCAGGCGGTGTGGTAAGGCTGCGGGTCGGCGGGCAACGGCGCTACCCCGCGAATGGCGTCGGCGACTTTTTCAGCCATCATGATGACGGGGGCGTTGAGGTTGCCACTGACGATCTCAGGCATGATCGAGGCATCGACGACCCTCAGGCCCTCAATGCCATGCACCTTTGCTTCCCGATCGACGACCGCGTCATCCCCCTCGCCCATTCTGCAGGTGCAGCATGGATGGTAGTTGGTGCCGGCAATACCGCGCAACCAATTGGCGATATCGTCGTCGGTGGCGATCGAAGGGCCAGGCATTTCTTCCACACCGCGAAACTCGTCCCATGCCTTCTGACGGACTACGTTGCGGATTGCCTTCACGGCCTGAACCGCCTGCAGCACGTCGTCGGGGTGCTCGAGATAGTTGAACACGAATTTCGGCGCCACCATTGGATTGGCCGATTCCACCCAGACACGACCCTCGCTCTTTGGCCTCATCAGGCTCAGGAAATACTGGAAGCCGTTCTCGAGCTTGACATTGCCGTGCTGGAATTCACCCAGCATCGGCACAAACTCGAACTGCACGTTCGGTATGCTTTCTTCTTCCCTCGTGCGCATGAAGGTACCGACTTCGAAGAAATTGGTAGCGCCAAGCCCCTTCTTGAAGAGGAGCCACTGAAGCCCGAGCTTCGCCTTACCGAAGGTTGAGAGTTCCTTGGCAGCCGATACGTCCTTGGTCGCGCGATACATGACAGGGGCCGCGACATGATCCTTCAACCCTCGTCCAACACCAGGCAGGTGGTGTTTCAGCGCGATCCCGGCGTTTCTAAGGTCATCAGCAGGGCCAATGCCGGATAGCAGCAGCAGTTGCGGGGAATTCAGCGCTCCGCCACACAGGATCGTTTCTCGCTCCGGCTCAAACTGTTGGGCGCCGGCTTTTGTGGTCACAGCAACGCGAACGACGCGCTTGTTGCTGGTCTCAATGCCTGTGACCCTCGCACCGGTCAGCACGGTGAGGTTCGGCTTGCGGGGCTGGGCGTGGATATAGGCCTGCGAGGTGCTCCAGCGAATACCGTCATGGACGTTGCGCTGGGTTATGTGAACGCCTTCCTGCTGGTATGCGTTGTGGTCAGCAACATGCTTCAGCCCGCTCTCCACCCCCGCCCTCAGGAAGGCGTGGTAGAGCGGATTTTCCGCCTTGCAGGTCTCGATCCGCATTGGCCCGGAGCCGCCGCGATAAGCGTTACCTCCCTTGTCGAATGTCTCGGCTTTCTTGAAATAGGGCAGGCATTGCGCATAGGACCATCCGTCGGCTCCCATGCCTGCCCAATTGTCATAGTCCCAAGGGTTGCCGCGGACCCAATTCATGCCATTGATGGAAGACGAGCCGCCCAGCACGCGGCCTCTCGCCTCATGAACGATGCGCCCTTGCAAGTGCGGCTCCGGCTCCGAATTGTAGAACCAGTTGAAGCGATCGTTCATCAACGGGAAGCCAAGCGCCGCCGGCATTCGGATATAGATGTGCTGATCCGAGGGTCCCGCTTCCAGGAGAAGAACCGTGCTTGAGGGGTCCTCGGCGAGGCGGGACGCGATTACCGAACCTGCTGAGCCAGAGCCTATGATGATGTAGTCGAACGTCTTTTTGTCTGCCACCTCGGGGTCACTCCTTACGGTCTTGCTAAGGTCGCCACAGTGTGCGGCAGGGCGTGGGGACGTTTCCCAAGTTTGATGAAGGTCGACTTCACCTCGGTGAACTCGAGCAACCCATCCATGCCGTTTTCGCGACCGATCCCACTCTCCTTGAAGCCGCCAAATGGCATCTGGACCGCTGTCTCGAGGAATGTGTTGACGTAGACTGTTCCGCTGCGGAGCTCGCGGGAAACGCGTATCGCCTTGTCGATATCCTTCGTCCATAGCCCGTTGCCCAGGCCATAGTTCGTGTCATTGGCCAGTGCGATTGCTTCCTCCACTGTGTTGAAACGGGTGACCGCAAGTACTGGTCCGAAGATTTCTTCGCGAAAGATGGTCATGTTGGGGGTGACATCAGAAAAGATGGTAGGGGCAACATAATAGCCCATGCCAAGTCCGTTTTCGGTTACGCGTTTACCACCGAGCAGGAGAGTCGCGCCCTCCTCTAAACCAGACTCGATGTATGACAGCACCTGCTCCATGTGCTTCTCGTGGATCAGCGCTCCGACGTCAGCGTCCTCATCCGTCGGCAAGCCGAGGCGGATCTTCTTGGAGCGCTCGACCAGCTTCTCCAGGAAACTCTCCGCAATGCTATCCTCAACAAGAAGCCTGGTGCCCTGGACGCATTCTTCCCCTTGGTTAAGGATATAGCCGAGCAAGATGCCATCCAGCGCCGCATCGATGTCGGCATCGGCAAAGACGATATTTGCCGCCTTTCCGCCTAGCTCGAGGCCAACGCGCTTGACTTGCTCGGCCGCGCGCTGCGCGATCCTGATCCCGACCGCGGTCGACCCGGTAAACGAGATCATGTCAACATTTCGATGCCCGGTCAGGATCTCGCCGACGGTGCGGCCCGAGCCGGTTACCACATTGATGACGCCATTTGGGATGCCGGCCTCTGTTGCCAGCTTGGCGACTTCCAGCGTCGAACCAGAGGTCATCTCCGATGGCTTGACCACAACCGTACAGCCGACCGCGAGCGCAAAGGGCAGCTTCTGGAACAGGGTGACCATAGGGAAATTCCATGGCGTGATCATAGCGATCACCCCGCGCGGTTCACGGGTGACAAGACCCAGATTTGCGTCACCGATGTTCGAGACCAGGTCCCCTGGGAGTTGCCAGGCAAGCGCTGCCGCATAGCGCGCCAGCTCAATGGACCACTCGATCTCCGCCCTGGCGAAGCGGATCGGTTTGCCAACCTCTTCTGCCTCAATCTCGGCCAACCTATCCAGGTCACGGGCCATCAAATCGACCCAGCGCCCAAGTGCCTTGGCTCTGTCGGCGCCAGGCAGGGATGACCAGACAGATCTCGTGTCGAAGGCTTTGCGGGCGGCCCTGACAGCAGCCTTCACCGCGTGCTCGTCGCTTTGCGCGAACCGGGCAAGCAGCCTCCCGTGCGCAGGCGATTTGCGTTCCACCTTCCGATCGGCGCCTGCCCAACCGCCGTCGATCCAATTGTCGTATTCGCGGACGTCCATCGATCTATTTTCCTCGGTCAGTTTGGCGCGACGAGCCGGCTCTTGCCTGGCGCAACGAGCACGCCGACCACGTCGCCCACCCTCGCCTCGGTTCGATCGGTGACGACGATGAACTTGTGACCGCCGCAGTCGACATAGACATTGGTGGTTTGCCCAAGCGGCTCGACGAAATCGACGCTCGCGGACGCGGCGCCTTCCACGCCGTCACCAACGATCAAGAGATGCTCGGGGCGGACCCCGACGAAGAATTGTCCCTGGGCGTCGGCAAAGCTGCTTGCCTTGTCGGCGACCTCCCCTGACAGACTGTCGGCAAAGGGCTGGACGGAGGCGGCAATTCCCTTCTTGCGATCAAAATGGGCGGGGAACAGATTCATGGGCGGAGAACCGATGAAGTCGGCCACGAACTCGGTTCTTGGCCTGTCGTAGATCTCCAGCGGCGTTGCCACCTGGACCATGTCGCCCTTACGCATGACGGCGATCCGGTCGGCCATCGACATTGCTTCGATCTGGTCGTGGGTCACGTAGACCGTGGTGATGCCGAGGCTGGTGACCAGCTTCTTGATCTCGGTGCGCATTGTGGCGCGCAGCTTCGCATCGAGGTTCGAAAGCGGCTCGTCCATCAGGAAGACGCGGGGATTGCGCACCAAAGCCCGCGCCAGGGAAACGCGCTGCCGTTGCCCGCCTGAAATCTGCCCGGGTTTGCGATCCAGATACTCGGCAATTCCGAGCTTCTCAGCGGTCGCATGCACCTTCTTTTTGCGCTCGCCCTCGGCAATCTTGCGCACCTTGAGAGGGAACTCGATGTTCTGGAATACGGAAAGGTGCGGATAAAGACCGTAGTCCTGGAACGCCATCGCGATATCGCGGTGGCGGGGCTCCTCATATGTCACGTCGCGGCCGTTGATCTTGATCTGGCCGTCGCTGGGAAGCTCCAATCCGGCAATCATGCGCAATGTCGTGGTCTTGCCGCAGCCGGAGGGGCCGAGCATGACGAAGAATTCGCCATCCTTGATGTCGACCGACACGCCATTCACGGCGGTGAAGGCGCCAAAGCGCTTATAGACTGATCTGACTTCAATACCCATCGTCTTCGTTCCTCATCCCTTCACGGCGCCAAGCGTCAGACCCCTGACCAGATATTTTTGCATCAACAGGACGAGCACGACGACCGGCAACGACATCAGCACGCCGGCGGCCGAGCCCAATCCCCACGAGATCGCCTTGGCCTTGATCGAGCTCGCCGCGATCACCGGCAGCGTGCGCGCCGCGGAAGAGGTGAGGATGCTGGCCAGCAGGAACTCGTTCCAGGCGAACATGAATATGATCACCATCGTCGCCGCGAGGCCCGGCAAAAGCAGCGGCAAGGTCACGCGCCAGAAGCATTCGAAGCGGCTGCATCCGTCTATCAAGGCAGCCTCTTCGATCGACTGCGGAATCTCCTGGATGAAGACGCGCATCACCCAGACCACGAACGGCAGGCCGTTCAACGTGTAGACTGCAATCAGCAGCCAGGGCGTGTCGAAGATTCCCAACTGCTTGGCGATGATGAATAGCGGTATGACGCTGACCATCGGCGGCAGCATGCGGATCGAGAGAACCTCGAAGGCGATGAAGTTTTTATTCTTGACGTCGAAGCGCGCCAATGCATAGGCCGCGAGCGTGCCCGCTATCATCGCAAACAGCGTGGCGGCGCACACGATGAAGGCACTGTTGATCAGCGCGTCCATGGCGTTAAGCTCGGTGAAGAGCTTGTGGTAGCTCTCCAGCGTCGGCGCAAAGATCCATTTCGGCGGATAGGCTGATATGTCGACCTCGGATTTCAGCGACGAGAGCGTCATCCAGACGATCGGGAAGGCAAAAAATGCGGTCGCGATCAGGGCCAGAGCGTAATAGCCGATGCCGCTGACGATGGTTCCGCGTGGGGCAGCCGAGTTCGACATCAACGCGCTTCCTTCTCGTTTACCATGCGCATGAAACCGGTGTACTTCACGAAGATCAGCACCACGGCGAGAACGATGAGCAGCGTCAGCCAGGACAGCGCGGCACCATATCCAAGACTGAAGAAACGAAAGTTCACCCGCGCGAGATAAACGCTGAGCAAATCGGTGGCAAAGTCGGGTCCGCCGCGGGTGATGATGTAGACCGTATCGTAGGTCCGGATAGCGTCGACGATCCGCAGCAGGCTGGCGATGACAATCACCGGCTTCAGCATCGGCAGCGTGACCATGAAGAAGGTCTGGATCGGGGAGGCGCCGTCGATCGCCGCCGCCTCGAACGGGCTTTTGGGCAGAGCCGAGAGGCCGGCGAAGATGATGAGGAACATGAAAGGCGTCCACTGCCAGACATCGACCAACAGCATCGAAGCCATGGCGCTGGCCTTCTCACCAGCCCAAGGCTGGGGCGGAATGCCCACGAGGCTGAGCACGTAATTGAGGACGCCGAGGTCGGGCATCATCATGATGCGCCAGGTGATGCCAACGGCGATCGGCGTGATCAGCATCGGTACGATGATGATCGTTCTGAGGAGCGTGAACCCGGGAAGTCTGAGATTAAACAACAGCGCAAGCAGCACCGCCAGGACCAGCGACAACCCCACCGACAGGACGGTGAAGATAAGCGTCAACAAGATCGAATGCAGGAACTGGGCATCCGTCAGAGCGTCCGCGTAATTGCCCAGGCCGACAAATCCCTGGAACTTGTCCGGATCTGAAGGGCGGTAGCCGGTGACGCTCATGTAGAGCGAGTGCAGCAGTGGAAAGATACCGACGACCGTCATGATGATCATGGTCGGCGCGAGGAGTATCAGGCCGGTGTAGCGTTCACCGGCGCGTTGCGCGCGGTCAGGGGCGATAGGCAAACTGTGCGTGCTTGCTGTCATTTTCCCGTAATCCCAAGCGTGCGCCAACGGCAGTGGCGCATCGCATCCTCTTGGAAGAAGGACCGGGCTCGCCCGGTCCTATGCGGGCTTAGCCCTTCACGAGCTTGGCAACGCGATCCACGGCATCGACCATCGCGGTCTTCGGCGTCTTGCGTCCGGTCACGCCGGCAAGCACCTCCTCATAGATGGCGCGCTGCACTTCCACCGCGTTGGTGAGACGATAGGGCGGGATGGCAATAGGTTGCGTGCCGCGCGTCTTGAAATCCTCGAAGACGTGAAGTCCGGGGATCTTCTTGATCATTTCGGGATTTTCCAAGTCTGGTTTGTAACAAATCGATGTTTCGCCAGCCTCCGAAAAATACTTGTAGCCGCCGTCGGCTAACCAGGCCAGGAACTTGTAACCGTCGGCCTGCTTCTTGCTCGCCGCGTTCAGCACTACCGTCCAGCCGCCAATCATCGATTGTTGGAATTTCTCCGTCGGCGCAACCGCGTAGCCGAACTTGCCGGCATGCGGCCCACCCTCGATGCCGGAAAGAGCATCCGACCACGAGATGATCATGGCGGCCGTGCCCTGCCCGATAGCCGACTGGCCTTCCGGATAGTCGAAGCCGGAAACGCCCTGCGGACAGTACGGCAGGACCTCCTTCAGCCTCTCAATGGCGCGCTCGCCCTGGCCCTCCGAGTTGAAGATGGGCTCGTTCTGGTCATTGAAGCAGCCGTCATCGGTCGACGCGAGCTTGGTCATACCCATGACGCGGGTCATCCAGTCGCCAGACATATGAGCGTCCTGGCCACCGAGACAGAGCGTGTTGCCGGCAATTTCGGAACTGTGCAGCTTCTTCGCGGCCGCGACATATTCGTCCCAGGTCACCGGCACTTTGTCGATGCCTGCTTTCTCGAACAAATCCTTGCGATAGATGAAGACCGGAATGGTCATCGCGAGCGGCAAACCATAGTGCTTGCCGTTATAGATCGAATACTGCAGCGAGCCTGCGGTGACGTTGTCATACTTGATGTCCGGAAGGTCGGGATTGGCCGCCTTGATGTCCTCCATCGTCGGCGCCCATTTGTTGCGCTGCGGCTGACGCACCCACAGGCTGTCGGTGGTGATGATGTCGAAGGTCTCCGAGCCTTGCGACAGCTCGATCAACATCTTCTCGTAGTGGGATTCATAGGGGTTGGATTCCCCGGTGATCTTCGCGGCGGTGTAGGCCTTGGCCACCTGATCGGTCAGCGCACCGGCCCACACAGAGTTGCTGTTGAGAATGTTGAGGGTCACTTCCTCCGCGTAAGCCGAAGAGGCGCGATAGGCGGCCATCGTCGCGGCAAGGCCAGCGGAGGCTTTCAAGAAGCTACGACGCGATACAGGCAGTCCGAACGAAGTGGTCAACTCTCGATCCTCCGATTTGCGCGAGGCGGCACGACTTTGGAACCTGCCTCGGCGTTCCCAGTTCATGTAAACGTTTTCATTTTCCTAGGCCGATGCCCGTTTGTCAAGTGCGAATCTCTCGCTTCTAGGACGCTCGCCCATTCAGGTCGATTGGTACTTGTAAACGATTTCATTTCGATGCTTTTTATGGCTTGTCAAGACGGAATAAGTCAGGGACAAAAGCTAACCGCTTCAAAAGAGCAGCGACGATGGTGGCGAATCATGCCCAGCAAGAAAACGAAACAGGCTAAATCCGACAAGCGAGCGGGTGTGTTCGATGTCGCGCGAGAGGCTGGCGTTTCGGTCGCAACGGTGTCGCGGGCCTTCAATTTGCCCGATCTGGTAAGCGACGACGTTCGTCTTCGGGTTCTTGCGATCGCACAAAAGCTCGGCTACGCGGCCAACCCCGCCGCCAAGGCGCTGCGCTCACGCAAGTCGCATATCGTCGGCGCCGCTATCCCGACCTTGGACTACGCCATCTTTGCCAAGATGATAAATCACTTCCAGGACGCGTTCGCGCAGCACGGCTACATGACGATTGTGGCGACGACGGGTTTCGAACACGCCAACGTTTTCGAAAAGGTCAAAACCCTGGTTGATCGGGGAGCGGAGGCGCTTTTGCTGGTGGGAGCAATCGAGGATCCGGCATTGGTGCACTATTTGAGAAAACCGCATATCCCTGTTGTAACGACATACTCGTATATTCCTGAAGAAATAGTCCCGTGCATCGGATTCGACAATTACGCCGCCACGCAGAGTGCGATGGAATATCTTGCCGATCTTGGGCACAGAAATTTTGCCATGATCGCTGGCAACCCCAGAGGTAGCGATCGCCAGCGGTCCCGCATTTCTGCCTACAACGATTTTATTACTCAAAGAAAATTGACAGGCGCGGCGAATGTGATCATTCGAAACTTTACCATCCGCGATGGCGCGGAAGCGATACGCGCAGTCCTGGAGAAGTATCCCGACACCACCGCAGTGGTTTGCAATACCGATGTAATGGCCTTTGGCGCCCTTAGCGAAAGCCGCAGGCTGGGAATCCGAATTCCCCAGGATATCTCGATAGTCGGATTCGACGACGCCGAATATGCCGCTCAACTCGACCCGCCGCTGACAACGATCGCGGTTCCTGCTGAAGAAATGGGGCTTGTGGCCGCCGAAATGCTCCAGTCTTCACTGGCGACTGGTGAGCCACCGCGCTTTGTCAGGCTGGATTCACATCTGATCGTGAGAAGATCGGCTTGTCCGCCACGGGCGATGAAGCAGATCCGTGTTGCAGCCGCAATGTGAGCGGTCAGCTCTCTGGCCCGGTCTCTGCCACGCAGGCGGTAGCCAAATGCAAATGAGAGGTGAGGATATGGCCCGGATACAGCTTCCTGCTCGTCCGTCGGTCATAATATTCGACTTTGACGGCGTCATCCTCGACTCGGCCGAGATCAAAGCTCAGGCGTTCGCTGAGATCTATTCCGATCATGGAGAGCAATGGACAGAGGCCATCCTCGACTATCAGCGCGAGCATGGCGGGATTTCACGTCGGGAAAAGTTCAGATATTTCGACCAGGAGATCTTTGGCCGCGCCCCGACGGAGGAACGGCTGGCTTTCTTGTCGACGCAATTCAGCAGCATCGTCCTGGAGAAAATCCTTGTCGCGGCTTTAATTCCTGGCGCCCGTGAGTTGCTTGAAGCGGCATCGGGCCACTCCAGGCTTTTTGTCGTATCTGGAACGCCGCAGGATGAATTGGTCGAAATCGTTCGCCAGCGTGCATTGGACACCTATTTCGAGGCCGTCATAGGCGCACCAACGACGAAACTTGAGGCCTTCAGCCTGATCCTGTCAAAGGGCCCACCGCGCGAAACCATGCTGGCAGTCGGCGATTCGTCGACGGAGTGTCATGCGGCAAGGGAGCTGGGCATCCCATTCCTCGGGATCCGGGGCGGCCCCTGCCCCACCGCCTTTCCGGACAACATCGTGACTCTGCCTGACCTAGTAGACGCCAAAAAACTGCTTGGCTTTGACGTGTCCTAAACAGGTAGCCGACCAACTCGCTGCTCCCCCCGTTAGCTCGGAAGAACTCCTGCCCCGTCGCAAAAGTGCGTCTTTACTGCCAGTTTGCACATTCACGTGAAAACGTATACATTGATCGGGCTCGCGAGGGAAAGCCGAAGGCCTAAGCCTGAATCCGCAATGTCATAGACAGCATCACAGATGTGATGCGCTCAGTGCCGCTGCTGGTTTAGCCCATGCTGCTATATTCCGGCTTTGCGATCGCCGGCGCGCCGATCGCCGTGTTTGCAGCTGGCACGCTGGCACGCACGAGATGCAGTTCGCCCGCGAGGTCGCCGATCAGGTCGCTTCTTTCGATAATGGCGTGATCGCCGAGAATGGGCCGCCGGAGCAGATCTTCGGTAATCCGTGTTCAGACCGCTCTTCGCGCCTTTAGCGGCCGCCCAAAGAATTGAGTTTCTGGCCAGTTCCAAGCCGCCAGCCCGCGGGCGGCTATCCGCTGGCTAATGCTGGTAAAGCAGTTGCCTGATCTCCTGATAGATGTCGCGTGCCGTTCGGTCCGCCGTGATATCGACGAGGTCCCGAGGTCGAGCGAAAGGGATCGAGAACTCCCTGGCGATCTTGCCGTCTTTGAAGACCAGGATACGATCGGCCAGGGTGATCGCTTCGTTCAGATCGTGAGTGACGAAGACAACGCTTTTCTTGTCAGCAGCCCACATGCGCACGAACTCCTCGTGAAGCGATTGACGCGTCTGTGCGTCGAGCGCCGAAAAAGGCTCGTCCATCAATAGGATCTTCGGCGAAGGCGCCCAGGTGCGTGCGAGCGCCACACGCTGCCGCTGGCCCTGCGAGAGCTGACTCGGATAATTATCAGCAAAGCGCTTCAAACTGACAAGGTCTAGATAGTCTCGAGCCAAGGCCCGTCTTTCGCTTTTTCCGAAACCGCGCACTTCCAACCCGAACTCCACGTTCTTGATTGCGGTTCGCCACGGCAGCAAAGCGTCGCGCGCGAACATGTAGCCGAGCTGTGGACGCGCGGCGACAGGCGGTTGGCCAAGCACGCTCACCTCGCCGCTCGTTGCAGTGTGGAGCCCGGCCAGGATATTGAGCGCAGTGGTCTTGCCGGAGCCGCTGCGTCCGACCAGAACCAGGAACTCCCCCTCTCGCAGTTCCAGTGACATATCGTCCAGCCCCCGCACTGGTCCCGACGGGGTCTGGAAGTCCATGACGAGGTCGGAAATCCTGGCGGCGACGCGGTCGTTTCCCGCGGCAGGCGATATGCTTGGTGCCATCGTCTTTTGTCCTCGCGGTTTAGAGCGCTCGCGCACCGAGCAGATAGCGTTCGAGCAGAGCCATCCCGGCGTTGAGCAACGAAGCGATCACCGCCAGCACGATGCAAACGGCGTAGACCCCTTCGAGCTGAAAAGTGCCGGCATATCCCGCGATAAGCTGGCCGAGCCCGACCCGCGATGCCAATATCTCGGAGGTCACGACGCCGAGAAGCGAATAGATGATGCCAAGGCGCAGCCCGGCGAAAATAGAGGGCACGGCGCTGGGCAGCAGGATTTTCATGAACATGTCACGCTTGGAAATATTCATGACCGTCACCATCAGCCTGATATCGCGGTCGACGGTGCGAATGCCGGCGCGCGCGTTGACCATCAGGATGAAAACCACGACGCTGAAGGCAAGTGCGATCTTGGCTGCTTGGCTGACGCCGAAAAGCAGTATGAAGACTGGAGCGAAGGCGATGCGCGGCATGGCGTTGAACGCACTGACATAGGGGTCGAGAAGTTCCTCCACCCTGGGAAACAGACCAAGGCCGATGCCGACGACAACCCCAACAAATGAGGCCAGCACGAAAGCGACCACTGTTGCCTCGACCGTGGAATAGAGCGCTGGCACCAACGTGCCGTCGGTGGCGATCTGGATAAAAAACCAGAACACCTGGCCGGGACTTCGCGCAATCAGCGGCTTGACGACGCCGGACATATAGACGAGTTGCCAGAGCGCCAAAAAGGCCATGCCGACGCCGATCTGTCCCGCAATTCGCTTGAGCCGCGCGACATGCCGATGAAAAGGCGCACCGGCCTTCCCTTTTGAGCCCGATGAACCTGTCCCGGCGACCAACTGAGGCGCTCTCAACCTGAAGTCAGCCTCGCGCAGGGCTGATACGCATTCGTTGTCCAATCTGGAACAAAAGCGGCATATTTCTTCATGCCTTCCCAGCGCTCCTTGGTGAGCTTGGCATTGAAGCCCGATTTGTAGACGTCGATCAACTCCTTGGCCTTGCCCACATCGAGCTTGAGCGTCTTTGCGGTGAAATCGACCAGTTTTTGTTCGTTCGCCGGGTCTTTCATGTAGCTGATCGTCTCGATGACCGCCTTGCAGAAGTTCTGTGCAACCTGGGGGCGGTTTTGGACAAAATCCGAATTGGCGGTGAAAACCGTGAACAGATACTCGGGATCGAACACCTTGTTGCGCGTTGCTTTGAGATCGACCAGCACATCGAGATTGTCCGTACCGATCAGGGTCGAGCTCGGCGGAATGCTGGCCATCGCATCAACCTGGCGGTTGGTGAAAGCGCCCGCCGCGCCATAGCCCGTGCCGATCGCGATGAAGGTGATGTCCTTGTCGGGATTCATGCCCGCGTCCGTGAACATCTTGCGCACGTAGAGCTCGGTTGCGCCTCCGCGACCGGCAACGCCAATCAGCTTGCCCTTAAGATCGTTCAGGAAAGCCGGGTAGCCCTTCTTGATGTCGACCCCGGCATCCTTGCGCGCGATGAAGGTATAGTCGATGTCATAATTGCCCAACAGGACCGTCAGCGCCGCACCCTTCTGGATGGCCGGAAAGATCAGGGCCGCGCCGACATGCGTGATGTCGGCCGAGCCTCCAACCACCGCTGCCACCATAGCCGATCCGTTGGCGCCCTTGACGTAGTTGATATCGAGGCCGTGCTTGGCGAAGATGCCGACCTGGGAGCCGAACTGTGGCACGAACGCGTCGAGCGTTTCGATCGACGTGGCAATCGTGACGGTATCTGCGGCCTGCGCGGTTCCGGTCTGTATCGGCACAGCCATCAAGGCTGCAACCAAGGCGGCGAGCGAATGCAATTTAAGTCTGTTTCGAAATCCACCCATTTGCTGCTCCCTTTTTTACTGGCGGCCTGCGAGCCGCGCCTTACCAAACCTTGAAAGACAGATCCTTCCTTCTACCGGCCTCGCTCTTTGATCGCTGCCTTCGCGAAGGCTATCAGGCGCCTCTCGACGGCGAAGTGGGGCACATCGTTGATGATGTCGTGAAACCCGTCTTTCACGATGAGCGCCGTGGCGTTCTTGAGTTTCGAGCGGACCGCGCGCGCATGCCTGGCCGGAGCAATCACATCCTGGTCGCCATTGATCAGCAGCACGGGAAGGTCGATCTCGGGGAGGTTCGCGATAAGCTCTTCGCGCGCCCTGTGCATGGCCGCCCGCCGCGCCGCCGTTCTTTCCGCCGTTACGCTGAAGCCGAATGGATCGGTCGCCAGCATGTCTAAATAGAATGGGTCGCGGGTGACTTCCGGCGCCCCCGGTATGGCAACGGTCTCCGGCTGGATCAACGTGCCCGTGACGGCCAGCCCCAGGCACCGGCGCTCGCCGCGAGCGATCAATAGCGCAGCGGCAATGCCGCCGAGAGAATGGCCGACGAGAACCAGCGGCAGGCCGGGAGCGTCCCTGGCGGCTATGGAGATCAGACGTTCGGCATTGTCGACTAACGAATCCATCGACGCCACCGCGCCACGTTCGCCATAGGAAAGGCCGTGTCCCTGCTGGTCAAGCGCCCACATGGCAAGGCCACTGGCGTTGAACGCGCCCGCAAGGCGATGATAGTGGCCGCTGTGCTCGCCAAAACCATGGAGAAACACGATACCGCCGACTGGCTTCTGCGCATCCCATCGACGGTAGTAGCTTTTTCCATGCGCGGTTTCGAAGAACGGCATCTGGACAGCCCTTCGGCAAATTTGACCCGAACGGGTCACTCAGCTGGAGAGGCCGACGCTCGAGAGCATCGGCCGTGTGTCATATCAATCCGGCAGGATCCGGATGTCCCCGACTTCCGTGTTCCGAATGAACTTGACGTCGGCACTGGCATAGCCTCCGACCAGAGCGATATTGCCGTGGACGCTGTAATCTCCTGTACGGATGATTAACTTGCTGGCGTTGCGGATCGCGTACATCGACGGCCGGTAGGGCACGGAAGTGACCCGCTCCTTCCCGAAAGTGTCGACGACGAATTTGTACTTGTGGGGACTCTGCGCCTCCATCGGCTCGGCAACGATAGCCCGCTCGATGTCACCATTGTCGCGCAGCAGCGGCAGCAGTTGCTCGATTGAGACCAGACCTGGGGCAATCCCAAGGTCCACGATCGGCACCTGCACGGAGGAAGCGATGATGCCGCCCGCGTCGGCAATGAAGATCACCTCACCATGGCGAAGCGTGGCCAGAGCCGCTGCGATCGTGCCGTTGATGATGCGGTTGTCCGCGCCATATTGCATTTCGCATTCCCCTCCGGCGAGCTACTTTATCGATAATATTATTCGTCACTTTTATCGATAATGTCAATGCTGTCGCAAGGGCCGGACAGCCGGCATGCTATTTCTGGCGCGGCGAATGCATCTCGCCTGGAATTGCGCGGCCATTCTTGGCGAGGGACATGAGGACTTGAAGCGGGTCGCCGGGGTTCGTTTCAGCGCGACGCGCTTTAGGATGTAAGGTGCTGAAGATAGTAATCCCGGAAGGCTCGGATGTGATTGCGAAGGGTTTTAACAAGAGTTTTCTGGTCGCCCTTCTCTATCGCTTGAATCATTGTCAAGTGATCCTTGGCGCCTTTGGAACGTAGATCTTTGCTCTGCACAGAATTTGTGTGGATTAGATGAGACAGAAGCGAGTGATGAGTTATTGCTTCGAGTAGGAACTGATTCTCACATCGTTGGTATATCGTCTCGTGGAGAAGATTGTTCTGTAAATACATTTCAGCAAGATCGTTGTTTGCGATCGCCCTCTCGTGATCCGAGACGATGGCCTTCAACTTTCGCACGAGTTCCTTTGCCGCTGGCTCGGTATAATAGCTTATCGCCTTCAACTCGAGGCACTCACGGACTTCATAGATTTGCCATATCTCGGATGCCGTGAAACTCCGCACCTGCACGCCGCGGTTCGGATAGCGAACGGCGAGACCGAGGCGAACGAGTTCGTCGAATGCCTTGCGGACTGCATGGCGAGTTGCCCCGGTGGCTTCAATGATGTCATCTTCGATGAGGCGCACGCCGGAACGATACCTTCCGGAGATAATGCCCTTTTGAAGGCCCTCATAGACGGCCTGCCATTGGCCGCCGCGGCCGCCTGCTTGCGTGAGATCTTCGCTTTTTTCAGTTCTCATGACAGTCCATCAGAGTTGCGAGCGATGCGACACACCATGACCATTTCATAGCGTTGAGCCGGCAAGATCGCCAGAATCGACGGCATCTTGCCCGCAAGATCGATTGGATCGCAATCGCGCCTGGAAAGGCATGCTCCCGCTGCCTAGTTCAAGCCTGCCACGCGCCAGATCTCCGCCTGCAAGTGAGAAGAGTACCTGCCAAGGATATCGACAAAACCGAATTTTTGTGTAAACGATTTCAGCCGCCGCTACGATCAACCCCGAAAGAGCGCACGATGACCACCAAGCTTCTGAGGCCGAGAATACTGAACCAAAGGTTGGCAGCGGCATTGGCTGACTTGCGTCATGGCGAGTTGATATTCATTGCCGATGCAGGCAGCGGCACGTCAGCCAAGGCGCTGCGTTCGTTGGCACCTGATGTGGAGATCCTCGACCTGGAGGTCGTCACTGGCGTCCCATCGATCGACGATCTCATTCCCGTTATCTGCGACGTCGGCGATATAGAGGCCTGCATTGTCACCAAGGACATGCGCAGCGCGAATCCCGACGGCTTCGCTATGCTGTCCAGGCTTTTCGACGAGAAGCACATCTACGAAGTGCCCTATATCCCGGATTATTACGACCTTCGCGACCGCTGCAAGCTGTTCGTCCAGACAGGGGACTATCGCGTTCATGCCAATGTGATCCTCGTCGGAGGCTATCCGAGTGCCGACATTCCGATGGACATGATCCTCAACGGGCTCGCCCCCTAAAACGAAGTAACCCGAGAAAAGATGGTCGATGCCGAGGTTTGAGGGCGCTTTTGGAAAGGTCTACTACCGCCACTGGGCTCCGCCGAAGCCCACTGCGCAGATCGTCTTTCTGCATGGATATGGCGAACATAGCGGCCTCTACCACCGCTTCGCCAACTCCTTAAATGCCCGGGGACTCGGCGTATGGGCGCTTGATGCGATCGGACACGGGCTCTCGGATGGCGAGCGGGGCAATCCCGGCTCCATGGCCGATCTGAGAAGGAATGCCGAGCACCTCACAGAGATAGCGCAACGGGAAGACCCCGGGCTTCCAACGGTACTGGTTGGACATTCGATGGGCGCTATGACGGCGGCTGCGATGGTCATTGCCGGCGCTGGTCCCTTCCGCGGGGTGGTGCTCGGCGGCATGCCTGTCGAGGGGATCAGCCAAGAGCAAGAGCGCCAGGCTGAACAAGGCATGATGTCGCTTGATCCTTTCTATCTCGACGAACTGGAATTCGACCCGCTAAAGTTCGATGCAACGATGGCTTTTGTCCATCTAAGAAGCGTCCTGTCGGCGCCGGTCTGTGAGCATATACAGGCCGGATTGCTTGAACTCAGCCTTCCCGTGCTCATGATCAGCGGGGACAATGACATCTTTTGCCCTCCTGATCTCGCGCGGCGCTGGGCGTCACGCATTCCAGGCGCAAGGCATCACCTGTTCGCCAATACCCATCACGATCTCATCAACGACACGAGCCATGCCGACGTTGCGGACGTTGTTGCACAAGCCGTGATCGGATGGACGAGTGGTACGCAAGCCGGCTGATCCGCCGGACGCCGCGCGCTGATACGCCGGTCGGTGCCGCAGCACACGTGCGATGGTTGTTCGTCGACCGCCATGTCGCGCCACGGACGAGGCCCCCATAGCCTGAAACACACCAACCTCTTTGCGCTTGACACCGTCGTCCTAGCGCGCCATTTTGAAAACGTTTACACGCATCCACGGAAGACCGTCGCAGAAACGGCCCGATATTGATGCGTAAGGCGATGGGAGCGCGTCCAAGGGCGGAGGCCGGAACTTTCAAAATAGCAATCTCCCAAAATGACGGAGCACGGCCGAAGCCATGCTGCAAGCCCTGTTCCGAAACTCGGATGATGCGGCGGACCAGAGAGAGAACAGCGAAAATGGAAGGATCTCGTAATGCTTAGGAAATTCGTTGGGAAAATTCGCATGTCAGCGCTGATGTGCGGGTTCGCGGCATGCATGGCGCTCACGCCTCCCGCCGCGGCAGAAGATCTTACCGGCAAGATCTACTTTATCATGCCGGACTTCACGACAGTCCGCTTCGAGCAGTTCGACAAGCCGGCCTTCTTGAAGGCCGCCAACGAACTGGTGCCGAACATGACAGTCGAGATTCTCAACTCAGAAAACAACGTGCAGCAACAGACCTCGCAGGTTCAGGCCGCTATCGCCAACGATGCCAAAGCAATCGTCATGGTTGCCGTCGATCCAATGCAGACGGCGGGCACCTTGGCTCTGGCCGAGCAAGCCGGGATCCCGCTTATCTGCACCATTCACGCTTGCACCGGCGGGCCTGCCTACGCCTACCTGACCGCCCCGTTCGTTGAAATCGGCCAGAAGCAGGCGCAGGCGGCGGCCAAGGTAATCGAGGACATGAACGCCAAGACCGGCAAGCCTGTCCGGCTAGCCAAGATATACGGCGACCCCAAGTTTCCCTTCTACGGCGACCAGGTGAAGGGCATTGGCGAATATCTCGATCCGTTGATCAAGGCCGGCAAATTGGAGGTCGTTTGTCAGGCGGATGCCCTGCTTTGGCTCCCGGCCAATGCTCAGACTGCGATGGATCAGTGCTTGACCAAGACCCACAATGGCGTCGATGCGATCTTCTCCATGAATGACGACACCGGCGGTGCGGCGCTGGCTGCGGTGGAAGCCGCCGGGCTCAAGGGGATCAAGCTGTTTGGCGGGTATGATGCCACTCTTGCCGGAGTGCAGCGCGTTGCTGCGGGCTTGCAGGAGATGGACATGACGGTGGACTACGTCGCCATGAACAAGCTGGCTGTTCAGTTGGCGGTGCACGCGATGAAGGGGGAAAAGATACCCGCTAACCTCGTCGCGACGACGTTCGACAACGGCTACAAGGGAGGCATTCCCGAGGTGGACGCGCCAAATAGTGTCATCACCAAGGATAACATCCAGAAATCGGTGGTCGATACGGGTCTTTATACCAAGGAGCAGATCTGCGCCAAAGGCGTGGCGGCCGACTCCGCCTTCTGTCGCGGCTGATGCAAAGAAGCGGTAACAACAAGATGGCCGCCATGAACGACGACGCTCCAATCCTGTCTCTGGCGGGAATTGGCAAGCATTATGGCGGCATCACCGCCCTTTCGGGGGTCGATTTCAACGTCCGAGAGGGGGAGGTCGTGGCGCTGGCCGGAGACAACGGCGCTGGAAAGTCGACCCTTGTCAAGATCATCAGCGGGATCGTTTCCGCCGACGAGGGCAGGATACTGTTCAACGGGCAAGAGGTGTCGCTGAGGAAGCCGCAGGATGCGGCGGATCTGGGCATTCAGACGGTCTATCAGGACCTCGCGCTTTGCGACAATCTTGATACCGTTCAGAACCTTTTCCTGGGAAGGGAACTGCATTCAGGGCTGCTTCGGGGTGCAAAGCTCTCGCGACCGCTGATGGAATCTCGTGCTCATACGGCGTTGTCCAGTCTCAACGTGAAGATCAGGGACTACAGTGTGTCCGTGGGACGGCTTTCTGGCGGCCAGCGCCAGTCTGTGGCCATCGCGCGCGCGGTTCTGTCGAAACCGCGAGTGATCCTGCTCGACGAGCCAACTGCCGCACTTGGCGTGGCCCAGCGGGCGGAGGTGATGGCACTGATCGCGCGTCTTCGCGAGCAGGGTCTGGGCGTGATCCTCGTCTCTCACGATCTGGGCGACGTGCTGGACATTGCCGACAGGATCGTGGTCCTGCGCCTGGGGCGCAAAGCCGCCGAGCGGCCGGTCGCGGAATGGACAAGGAGCAGCCTGGTCGCAGCCATAACCGGCACGGACCATTGAAGGGATGCAGGCTATGAACCCCACCAAACAAAACGTTTCCGCCGCATCGGTGCCTGCGAAAATCAGTTTCAGGCAGAACCTGCTTGAGGCACTGTCGACAAAATGGCGTGTCGTCCCGGTGCTGTTGTCGCTGGCTCTCATCTGGGCGATCTTCGCCTCGCAATCTCCAGTGTTTCTGTCGGCGCGCAACCTGACCAACCTCGCCGATCAGATCGCGACCACAAGCATCGTGGCGCTCGGGCTCGTCCTGGTACTGGTCGTTGCCGAGATCGATCTTTCGGTTGCCGGTCTCGCGGCCGTGTGCGCTGGCATTGTCGGCGTGCTCGTCGTCAACATGGACGTCGGCTTGTCGATCGCGCTGATCATCGCGATTGCCATCGGCGGCCTCTACGGTTTGCTGCAGGGTTCGATGATCGTCTATAGCGGCGCACCGGCCTTCATCGTCACGCTCGGCTTCTCTCTCATGCTGCAAGGTGTCCTGCTGATTCTGCTTCCGGCGGAAAGCGGCCTTGTTCCCCTCGCCGGGACCGATTTGCAGTTCCTGGCCGCGTATCGCCTGCCAACGACCGTCAGCTATGCCTTGCCCACGGCGGTCGGGCTGATAGGCCTGGCCATGCGATGGAACGATCACCGCCAAAGAGTGGCCTATGGTTTGTCATCGAACCTGATGCGCTCCGTGGCCATTGGCGTCGCCATCATTGTGGCCAGTCTGGCGGTTGTCGCCATTTTTAATGCTTATCGAGGCGTGCCTCTGACCGTTGCCGTGCTTGCGGGCCTGATCGCTATCTTGTCCTACGCCACCACCCAGACTCCATTCGGCGTTTGGCTCTACGCCATCGGCGGCAACCGCGAGGCGGCACGCCGCGCCGGCATCCCCGTGAACTTGATGAAGATGGCGGCATTTTCAATTCTTGGCATGTTGACGGCGCTCGGCGGAGTCGTGGCTGCGGCCCGGGTGCTGGGCGTCTCCCCGGCGTCCGCTGACCAGAGTCTCTTGCTGGAGGCAATTGCGGCGGCGGTCATCGGCGGAACGAGCCTTTTTGGCGGCCGCGGCAGCGTCTGGGCAGCTATTCTTGGCGCCCTCGTCATCGGTTCGATCGCAAACGGCATGTTCCTCATCAACGCCAGCACCCAGTTGCGCTTGCTGGTTCAGGGCGGCGTGCTCGTAGCCGCGGTCATAGCGGACGCGCTCATTGCCAGGAGCGGGTCTTCGTCGTCGCGCTAAGACTTGGCCGCCCGCCTGCTGTAACCACGTTGGAGATCATCAAGATGTTGATCGGCTATGCCGATAAACTTTCCGTCGATGCTGGCGACCATGTCGAAATCAAAGTCAGCGCTGAAGGCGCCTTCAGGTCGCAATTGGTGCGCCTGCGAGGAATGACAGAAGGTGCTGCCGGTCTCACGGTTGCCGAAGAACCGGCGCCATCCAACAGCAATGGTCAGCACACCGGCCGGGTGCAGGCACTTCATCCGGGATCGTTCGTCGATGTTGCCTTGCCGAAGATCGATTTCGCCAAGGGGGTCGGGGTCGGCCTGTGGGCGAAACCGACCGCGCCAGGTCATCTTTGCCAGACGCTGTTCAGCCTCTCGGACGATAGCTCTGTCACTCGCATGATCCTCGAACTCGATCGGGCCGGCCGGCCGGCGCTGTATCTGCGATCGTCGAACGGCGCGGTCACGACGGTGTCCTCACCCGATCCGCTGCCGAAGGGGCGTTGGGTGTTCTTGAAGGCCGTCTACTACCCCGGCGAAGCGGACCTGCGCCTGACCGCCGAGGAACAGACCGGCACGCACTTTTGGTCCACGCCGGTCGTCGTAGCGGAAGGATCAGCCGCACGCTTTCGCGTCGGCGCAGCGCATGCCGAAGACGGCCGCGCGACGGACTGCTTCAACGGATGCGTATCCGATGTCAGTGTTTTTGGAGCGTCGCCGAAGCAGCCTATCCTGCAATGGGACTTTTCCAGGCAAATGGACAGTGACATCGCGGTGGACATTTCTGGGGCCGGGCGGCACGGACGGCTTGTCAACCGGCCGTCTCGAGCGGTTCTTGGTCCTGCATGGGACAAGAAGACCATCCGCTGGACCGACGACCCGGCGCAGTGGGATGCATTGCACCTGCACGATGACGATCTCGATGACGTGCAATGGAGCACGGACTTCGAGATCGAAGCTCCCGCCGAAAGCGGGATATATGCCGTTCGCCTGAACCAGGGTGAAACCAGCTACTACATCCCCTTCTATGTTCGCCCGGGCGCGGTCAGGAAACGAGTCCTGTTCGTCGCTCCAACGAACACTTACCTCGCCTATGGCAACGAGCATCTTTGGGAGGGCGAGCGCGGAATTGCCCACCAGAAGATGATGAGCTTTCCGATCGTACTGGACAAGGCGGAAACCCTTCTTCAGCAGATGCCTTCCCTCGGCAGATCGCTGTACGATCGACATTCGGACGATAGCGGGGTGATCTATGCTTCGCGGCTGCGCCCGCTGACCAACATGCAGCCGAACTACATCAACTGGCTGGCCGGCGGTCCAAGACATTTCTCCGGCGACTTCTTCATCACCGGTTGGCTGGACAGCATCGGCATCGAATTCGACGTGGCGACCGATGAGGACGTCGACATTTTGGGCAAAAGCCTGCTCGACGCCTACGACGTGGTCCTCACCGGGAGCCACCCGGAATACCCCACTGTGGCCGAATTCGACGCTTTCGAAGATTACGTCAAGGGCGGCGGCAAGCTGATGTATCTCGGGGCTAACGGATTTTTCTGGGTCACGAGTTACGTCAACAAGCTGCGCACCGCCATCGAGGTGCGGCGGGGCTATGCGGCCCAGCGCAACTGGACCTCCCATGCGGCTGAGCTTTATCACAGTTCGACCGGCGAGATGGGCGGCGCCTACAGGCACCGCGGCCGTGACCAAAATCCGTTCCTTGGGGTTGGCATGGCCGCCGCCGGATGGGGCCCCGCCTCGGGCTTCACGCGAACGCCGGAAAGCTATGCCGAAGCGGTGGCGTGGGTCTTCGAGGGTATTGCGAGCGAAACGATAGGCGAGCATGGCTATTTGTTGGGTGGCGCCGCCGGCGATGAGCTCGATCACGCAGATCCAGCGCGCGGGACGCCCGACAGCACGGTCGTGTTGATGTCGTCCAGACATAACGATCTCTTCTTCCCCAGCCTCGACAGCGTCACAGAAGTCGCACCAAATCAGCAGGGTTCCAAAAACCCGCATGTGCGCGCCGACGTGGTTCTTGTCGAACATCCCGGAGGGGGCAAGGTATTCTCTACGGGCTCTATCTGCTGGGCAGGCAGCCTGGGGACAAATAGCTATGACAACGACATCGCGAGATTGACCACCAACGTGCTGCGCAAGTTCTTGGCAGAGTGAGCGCGACTCCGAAATCTGTCCGGCATGCGGGGCTATGTCCTTCACCGTGAAGTCTGTCGCCGATCGCAACTTGCTAAAAGGCTCGGGTCGGACATCGACACGCTGCCGTGTAGAAGCAGAGATAAGTATTCGCAGCCCAGTTAAGACCTACAACAATTATCGGGCCCGCATCGCAAATAGGACTTGCCGCCGGTCAGGTCAGGAAGACGGCAGCCTGCCAGACGGTGTCCTTCCGTCAGCGAATGCGGTTGCCCTCTGTGTCAAAAACGCGGGCGCGCGTCGGTTGGAAGCGCAGCGTGATCGTCTCGCCGAAGCGCGGCTGATCTTCGCGGCGCTCTGCAACCACCGTCTCGCCGCTCGGCAGCGCGCCGTGTACGTAAGAGGTGGAGCCCAACCGCTCGGTCACGTCGACGGCGAGAGGAAGCGCAACGCCGTCCTTCTCGTCAAGATGTTCCGGCCGGATGCCGAGCGCAACCGTGCGGCCACTCTCCAGTCTTGCCTCGAGATGCGAGATGTCCACCCTCGCCTCGCCGGCCGTCAGTGCCTTGCCATCGTCGACCACCGTCGCCTTGAGGAAGTTCATGCGCGGCGTGCCGATGAAGCCGGCGACGAAGGCATTGTCCGGATCGTCATAGAGCGAGAGCGGCGTGCCGGTCTGCTCGATGCGGCCGGCCTTCAGCACCACGATCTTGTCGGCAAGCGTAAGCGCCTCGGTCTGGTCATGCGTGACATAGAGCATGGTGCGGCGGATCGACTGATGCAGACGCTTAATCTCGGCGCGGAGCTCGGTCCGCAAGGCGGCATCGAGATTGGAGAGCGGCTCGTCGAAGAGGAAAAGCCGCGGGTCGCGCACCAGCGCCCGGCCGATGGCGACACGCTGGCGCTGGCCGCCGGAGAGCTCGCGCGGCAGCCGCGCCAGCAGCGGCTCGATCTGCAGGAGACGCGCGACGCCCGCGACCTTCTCGTCCGACGTCCTGCGGTCGAGCCCGCGCATCTTCAGCGGAAAGGCGATGTTCTGCGCCACCGTCATGGTCGGATAAAGCGCGTAGGACTGGAACACCATGGCGACATCGCGGTCACGCGCCGGCAGATCGGTGACGTTGCGGTCGCCGATGACGATGGTGCCGGAATCGATCGGGTTGAGGCCGGCGACCGCATGGAGCAGCGTCGACTTTCCGCAGCCGGACGGGCCGAGCAGCACGACGAACGACCCTTTCTCCACCTCGACCGAGACGTCGTCCAGCACCTGGACCGCGCCGTAGGATTTCGAGACCGACCTGATCGAGAGTTGCGCCATCTGATCTTCAGCCCTTCACGCTGCCGAGCGTCATGCCGCGCACCACCTGCCCCTGCACCAGCATGCCGAGCACGATCATCGGCAGCATGATGAGGGTGGCGGCGGCGGTGAGCGCGCCCCATTGGATGCCTTGGAATGTCAGGAACGAGGTGATCGACACCGGCAGCGTCTGGGTGTCGCGGCCGGTGAGCACAAGCGCCACGAAGAACTCGTTCCAGGTGAACAGCACGCACAGGATCAGCGTGGCTACGATGCCGCCGCGCGCGGCCGGCAGGTAGACATGCCAGAAGATCGAAAACTCGCGCGCGCCATCGACGCGCGCGGCGTCGCGCAACTCCTTCGGAATGTCGTCGAAGAAGGTGATGAGCAGCGAGATGGCGAAGGGCACGTTGACGAAGGCATAGGCGGCGACGAGCAGCCAGTGCTTGTTCAGCGCGCCGATGCGGGTCGCCAGATAATACATCGGGACGACGAAGAGCAGCGCCGGTGCGATGCGCAGGCTCAAGATGAATCTTTCGCGCGACCGCCGCAGTTCCGGTGGCTGCTGCGCCAGCCCGTAGGCGGCGACCGACCCGATGGCGACGGCAAGCGCGCTGGACAGGATCGAGACGAGGAAGGAATTGGCGAAGGCGCTCAGGAAGGCGCGATTGGCGAACACCGTTCGGTAGTTGTCGAGCGTCGGGCTGAACAGCCAGACCGGCGGAATGGCGAAAGCATCGCGCGTCGTCTTGAAGGAGGTGACTACGACCCAGTAGAGCGGGAAGAGCACCGCGATCAGAAGCAGGACCAACCCGAGATAAAACAGCGCGCGCCTGCCCATCAGCTGTCCCCCGTCTTCGGGAAGAGCACGCTGTACATGGTCAGCAGCGCGACATTGGTGAACACGGTCAGGATGATGGCGATGGCCAGGGCATAGGAGATGTCGAAATTGGTGAAGGCGACGATATAGCCGTAGTAGTTCAGCGTCTCGGTCGACAGCGCCGGGCCGCCGCGCGTCATGATGTAGAAGAGATCGAAGGCCTTGATGCTGTCGATCGCCCTGATCAGGGCGACGATGGCGAGTGCGCGGCGCAACATGGGAAGAAGCACATACCAGGTGACCTGCCATTCGCGCGCGCCGTCGACGCGGGCGGCATTGAGAGGATCGGTGGGCGCCGATTCAAGCGCCGCCATCACCAAGAGGATGACGAAGGGCGTCCACTGCCAGATGTCGGCGATCAGCACCGAAAACAGCGCAATCCGCGGACTGCCAAGCCAGTCGACCTGGGAAATGCCGGCCAGCGACAGAAGATAATTCGCCATACCGGTGGCAGGGTCGAACAGGAAGCGCCAGGTGAGCCCGACGACAACCGGGGTCATGATGATCGGCACAAGCAGCAGCGTGCGCACCAGCCGCTTCATCGCGAAGTCGCGGTCGAGGAAGAGCACCGCCGCAAGACCAAGTGCGATCTCGATCACCGTCGCCAGCACGGTGAATAGCACCGTGCGCCAGAGCGCGGCCATGGCGCGTGGGTCGCCGAGAAAGCGGACATAGTTGTCGAGCCCGACAAATTTTTCCCGCCCTGCCCGCATCAGCGAAAGATCGTGCAGCGATATCCAGATGACGAACAGCGTCAGCGCCACTGAGGCCACCGTCAGGCAGACCATGATCGGCTGGAAGAAGTGCTTTGTGGGATCGGACGCTGCGGCCACGGGTCTCATCGGATCAACCTGAGAATTTCACCCTGCCGCGCACAGGGAGCGCACGCGGCAGGGCACGCCACCCGACCCTTAGCGGGTGAGCGCGGCGTTGTTGGCGTCGTCGGCTTCCTTTAAGGCGTCGGCCGCACTTGCGGTCCCGGCGAGCGCCTTGGAGACGGCAATGCCGGTGTTGTTGATGATCTCATTCGCCTGCTCGACCGTCGGCAGATACTGCGGATTGCCGGCGTTGATGGCGGCGATCATGCCTTCCTTGAAGGCGCCGTAACGCTTGCCGAAGCTGTCGCTGTTGAGGGCCGAGAGCGAGGTCACGCCGGAATTGGGATCGGTCTCGATCGACTTCAGCTGCTGCTCCTTGGCGGTCGCCCAGGCAGCGAAAAGGGCAGCGGCCTCCTGGTTCTTCGACTCGGCCGAGACATACATGGAATGCACGGCGAGCGAGGACGAGCCCCCCTTGGGCGAGGCCGACTTCATCGGCACCGGCACGTAGCCGACCTTGCCGACGACCGTCGAGACGGCAGGATCTTCATTATAGGCGCCGTTGACGGTGGCATCGAGCGTGATCGCCGCCTTGCCCTGCTGGAAGAGCAGCCGGTTTTCCTCCCAACCGAAATTGGCGACGCCGACCGGGCCGTAATCCTTTAGAACCTTGGTGAAGGCGACGAGCGCGGCGACGCCTTCGGGTGTGGCCAGAGCCGACTTGCCGTCCGCGCCAAGGAACGACCCGCCGAAGCCCCACAGATAGGCCGCCCAGACATAGACGCCCTGGATGCCCTGCTGGCCGCGCATGGTGATGCCGGCGACCTGCTTGTTGGTCTTTTCCGAGATGGTTTTCGCCGCGTTCTCGATGTCCTCGAAGGTCTTGGGCGCCGCCAATCCATATTGCTCGAACAGGTCCTTGCGATACATGACGAAAGTGCTCTCGCCATAGACCGGCAAGCCGTAGACCTTGCCGTCGAGAACGTTGGTGTTGAAATAGCCCGGCACGAAATCGGCCTTGTCGAAATTCTCCTTGTGCTTGGCCAGGAAATCGTCGAGCGGCACGATGTAGCCGGACTTCACGAAACCCGGCAGGTAGATAATGTTGTTCTGGACGACGTCGTAGCGGCCGGACTTGGACGAGAATTCCAGCAGCTCCTTGGCGGTAATATCGGCCTCGGGTACCACTTCGATCGCGACATCGATGCCGGTCTTCTCCTTGAACTCCGGCAACATCTTCTGGATGGCGTCGGTGGTCGGGTGGCCTTCGAGCAGCACCGAGATCTGCACGCCATTGAAAGGCTTGTCGTCGGCCGAGGCCGGCGCGGCCATGGCGAGCGCGGCGGCGGCCGCGCCGAGCATCAGTAGATTGCGTCTGTTCAGCATGTTTTCGTCTCCCATTCTTGGGCCGTCTGGCCTCGTTGCAACAGCGCCGTCGGTTTATTGAGCTCAACCGAGGCGCACGATTTCGCCGCTCTGCGCCGACTGCATCATGGCAAGGGTGAGCTCGAGCGAACGAAGGGCTTCCCGTCCGGTGGCGATCGGCATCGCCGCGCCGTCCAGCCAGGCGATGAGGCCGTTGAGCTGGCGCGCGAGGTCGCCGTCGAAGCGGCCGTTGATGAGGGGCCAGTGCTGGGTGTCGATCTCGCGCGACCCCTCATTGCTGGCGAAATAGAGCCCGCTGTCGCCGCACTGGACTTCGAAGGATCCGTCGGTGCCGATGAGCTCCATGCGCGCGTCGATCATGTGGCGCGCGCCGGACGGTAGCGACCAGGCGCTCTCGAAATTGACGACCGTGCCGCCGGAAAAGCGCACGATTGCCGCGAGGCTGTCCTGCGTGCCCGAGGCGCCGAGCAGCTTGTCGGTCTGCTGCGCATAGACCGACACCGGCTGCTGGCCTTCCAGCATCCATAGCACCATGTCGACGTCGTGGACGGTGACATGCAGCGCCAGCGGCAGCTTGCCGCCATAGCGCTTCGGGCCTTCGGTGCGAGCGCTGTTGCGGCGGGCATAAATGTGGATCGGCTCGCCGAGCCGGCCCATGGTCATCAGCTCCTTGGCGGCGGCGTAGCGCGGGTCGAAGCGCAGCAAGTAGCCGACGCCGAGCTTGACCTTGGCCGCCTCGCAGGCGGCGATGATCGCCTTGGCGTCCTCGACCCTGGAGGAGATCGGCTTCTCGACGAAGACGTTGATGCCGGCCTCGGCGACCGCGACTGCCGGCGCCAGATGCAGGTTGTCGGGCGTGCAGATCGAGACAAGGTCGAGATCGCGTTCGCCCGACAGCAGCGACTGGTGACTATCATAGACCTTGCAGCCCGTCGCCTTCGCCGCCACGGCCTCGGCCAGCGTGCGGTTGGGGTCGACGATGGCCGCGAGTTCCGCTCCCAACATGCCGGCGAAGATGCCGGCATGCATGGAGCCCATGAAGCCTGCGCCGATGACGGCGACGCGGCGACGCTTGATCATGTCGGGTTCCTTTTCAGTTGCGGACGGGCGCTCCGGGCGGCGACCTCGTCGGCGAAGCGGCGAGTGATGGCGTCGGGCCGCGTGATGGCGCCGCCGACGACGATGAAGCGGGCGCCGAGCTCGAAACAGCGGACGGCCTCGTCTGGCGTCCAGATGCGGCCCTCGGCGACGAAAGGCAGGCCAGCGCGAGCAAATTCCTCCATCAGCGCGAAGGCGGGGCCGCGCTGGTCGCTGGAATAGTCGGTGTAGCCGGCCATGGTGGTGCTGATGAGGTCAGCGCCGGCGTCGAGCGCGCGCTTGCCTTCATCGAGCGTGGCGACATCGCCCATGGAGAGCCGCCCCCTCGCCGCGATGCTGGCGAACATCGCCTTCGACGCGGCCGGACGCGGCCGGCTGGTGGCGTCGATCGCGACGATATCGGCGCCGGCCTCGATGACGGCGGCGACGTCGTCGAGCGTCGGCGTGATGTAGACCTCGGTGTCGTCACGCCTGACCTTGATGAGGCCGATCAGCGGCACCTCGACCGCGGCGCGGACGGCGTCGATGTTGGCCGCGCCTTCGATGCGCACGCCAGTGGCGCCGCCCAACACGACGGAGCGCGCCATCGCGGCGATGTGGTCGGCAGCGTCGAGCGGCAGGCCGGACTCGGCTTGGCACGACACGACCAGCGTTCCATCGAGTGTGGCGAGTAAATCGCCCTGCTTGGCCTGCACCGGGGCATCTCCTGGAAGAGCACTACCCCTCCAACCAAGCGCAGATAAAAGTTTTTGTCAATAAGTTATGTTCGATGAAAATTTCCGTCATCGCTCTTCGAACGCGCCAGCATCGCCGCGCCAAGCAGGCCGGCATCGGCGCCCGCACGCGCGGCGACAATGGGACGCCGGTAGACGCGCGGCAGGTCGAGCGAGCGCGCCTGAAGCGCCTCGATGAAGCCGTTGGCGAGGCCGACGCCGCCGCCGACGGCAACGCAGTCGACATCGACCGAGGCCGTCAGGTCGGCAAATGCGTGGACCAGCGCGACGACCGCGCCGGCGATGATTTCCGCGGCAATGCCGTCGCCTTGTTCCGCCGCTGCGAACAACTCTGGCGTCGCAACCTTGCGGCCAAGACGCGCGCTGCCCGCCCGCGCCAGGGCCGTACCTGAGGCGACCGTTTCCAGGCAACCACGCCGGCCGCAGCCGCACAGGATGCCGCCGGGTTCGGAGCGCGTATGCCCGACATGGCCGGCAAGCCCGGTGGCGCCGCTTTCCAGCCGACCGCCTATTACCAATCCGCAGCCGATGCCGGTGGAGACGGTGAAGAAGGCGAAGTTGCGAAAACCCTTGCCGGCGCCAATCGTGAATTCGGCCCAGGCTGCGGCCTGGGCGTCGTTGACGACCAGTGGCGGCGTGCCGAAGGCGCGCTCAATCGCCGAGGCAATCGGATAGCCGTCCTCGATTGGCAGGGTTTCGGGGTTCAGCGCCGTCAACGCGCCGTTGCGAACGATGCCGGTGGTAGCGACGGCGACGGCGCCAAAACCGCTTTTCGGCGCAAGCTCGGCGATGGCTGCTACTAAGTCGTCGCCCATGCCGGTGCGCGGCGTCGCCGCCTGCCGGCGATTGGCGATCCTGTCGCCGCTCAGTTCGGCTGTCGCTATCTTGGTCCCGCCGATATCGATGGCGAGCACCGGCAAATCAGAAGCTGCGGTCACTCACGACCTCCGCCGTGCGGCTGAGCTCGACCAGCCGCTTCGGATCCTGCCTGGTCATCTCGGTCACCAGCGCATCGACGATGAGCAGCTGGCTGATCTTCGAGGGGAAGGCGCCGCCGGTGAGCGGCGTCTCCGGCCAGGAGGCGATCAGCGCCAGGTCGCAGGCGGCGATCAACGGGCTCTTCGAGCGGTTGGAGATGCCGATGACGAAGGCGCCTTTGGAGCGGGCGAGTTCGGCCACGCGCACGGCATCGATCGTCGAGCCGGAGCTCGAGATCACCACCTGCACCGTTCCAGGCTGCGCCGTTCCCGCCGCCATGACCGCCAGATGCGCGTCGCCCAGCGCGCGGCTGAACTTGCCGATGCGGGTCATCTTGTAGGCAAGATATTGCGCCGTGACTGCGGAAGCGGCGATGCCGAAACACTCGACCGTGGTCGCGCCCAGCAGCTTGCGCGAGGCGGTGCCGATATCTTCCCGGACGATCAGCTGCTCGGTTTCGCGAAGCGAGGTGATCGCGGTTTCCACCAGCCGCTGGATCTCGTCGGAAGGCAGGCCATTGTCCCTCGACCGCTCGTCGGTCGCGAGCTCCTTCGCCAGCGCCAGCTTGAAGTCCTGGAAACCGGAAAAGCCCTGATCGCGGCAGAAGCGCATAACGCTCGCCTCCGACGATCCGGATGCTTCGGCAAGCTCGGTTATGCTCTGGCGCAAGGTGGCGTCGGGCTGCGCCAGCACCGTCTCGGCGACGCGCGCCAGCGCCGGCGTCATATCGCCCGCCGCCGCTCTCAGCGAGGCTATCAGCGCATGTGTCATGAAGTCCCCTCAAAGGTTCTCGGTCCGAGCATGATCTTATCCAAAAATCGTCCTCACTCTTGGGATCATGCTCAAAAATGCTCCGCTACCCACGGCGGCGGTCCCGCAAACAGCTGGTCACAGCGGCGTATGCCAGCCGAGTCGCCGGCCACGAGGCCATACCGCGCGAGTTTCGAGGCGCTGCGAAAGCCCGTGAAGAGCTGGACAAAGGCCGGCGCATGCACGCACACGACCGGGTCGGACGCTACAGCCCCCTCGCCCACCTCGGCGGCGCCTTCGCGAACATCGATTGCGAGTGACTTATCGCCGATCCGCAGCGCGAGCTTTGCCTGGTCGACATGGTAGCCGCGCTGGCGCAAGGCCGCTGCTGGATCGAGCGCGCGCAGCAACCACTCCTCCTGATGAGCCAGCCGCCAGCCCTTATCCGGCATCGCCGCCACCAAATCGTCCTGCGGGGCGCCATGCCAGCGTACAGCCGGGTACACCGAGCGGAAGCGGGCAAGAAAGGAAAGCAACCCCTGCACCGCATCGGGCGAAGCGGCAAACCAGTCCCGCACCTTCAGACAGGTTTTGTCGCCCATGTCGAGTATCAGATAGGCGGCCTCGCCTTCGGCAAGATAGGCCGCGAGAGCGTCGGTCGGCGCGCGCCGCAACTCGTTCCAGTGCGCGGCGCCGCGATCAAGCAACCCGGATTCGGCAAGCGTCTTTGCAACATAGGCTACGGCTAGGCGCGGATCGTCGAGCTCGACGCGATCGAAGGCAAGCCGGCTTGCCGATGGCAGGGCCGCCGTGGCCGCCTCGTAAACGATCTCATGGCCGGCAAGCTCGAATCCGGCCTTACGGTAGACCGGCCGCGTCGAGGCAAAGAGCGTGGCGATCACGGCGCCGTTGCTCTTCGCCTCGTCGCACAGTGCATCCACAAAAGGCACGGCGAGTCCCTGTCCACGTCGTTCCGGCGCAATCGCCACATGAACGATGTTGGCCGCCTGCACGGACTTTCCATGGAAGACATGCGCCGTCTGAAGCAGCCCCGCGCACACCACCGGACGGCCGTCCCCGCCGCGAATGAGCCGCAGCGTTTCGAGCCCGATGTTGGAGATGTATTCGTGCGAACGTGCCGTGCTGAAACCGAAGGCCCAACTTAGCAAGCTGGCGATGTCGACGACATCCTTGGTGGTCGCCATGTCGAGTGTGAAGTTTTTTTTCATATCTCATCCAGCTATGACGCTTTTCATCATAGCGGGAAAATGAGGACACGCAATGGGGGCTGCTCAACCTCGACAAATTTTGCGTCGGCACCGCTTTAGCGATGGGCTGCAAGGCGTTGAGGTAGTTATTTCAGTCGCTCGATTTTGGCTTGGTCGTCTCCGCTCTTAGGACGCATCATGATTGGGGGCCGCGACCGGCATGAGACGCAAAGCAGCTATTCGGAGAAGATAAATGCAGTCGTCGAGAGGACCGCATCAGCTCGTTGAATCAACTTTGGCGAACTGCTTCGTAACCAATTGACTAACAACGATTTTGTTATTCGCTGAGGGTCATCAGGTTGACGACGCCTCTTGTGATCCAGTCACGATCAGCTCCATGCAAAATATCAAGGACTTTGCCGTGAAGAGCCGCATTGGCTGCTGCGACGATGCAACCACCGCGCTCCGCGGGGTCCCCCGTCCCAGCCGGTGACCGTTCCCCGGCCTTCTCGATTATCGGGATGAGGGCGACGTGCCGTCAGGGGAAGAAAGTCGTGAGCTGCCATTGCGCCACCGACGATCGAGGCGAACGCCGCCCTTCAGCCCAGAAACACCCATCGATGAGACCGCTCCGGTGTGCTCACTACGCTGGATCGAGGAAGCTTTTGGCGGCCGTAACCTACCGCGTCGGCAAGTGGCGTTCTGCTCGAAGCAACGCCCCGCTCCCCCAGGCATGCGTGTTCGCTTCACCGATGAGAGCCTTGCGAGTGACGCCTAGCGACTTGCTTCCAATCCGCCCTGCAGAAGTCGCCAATCGGACTTCCAAGGCAACATCAATCTAGCGAAACTCGTCCGAGGCAGCCCCACCCGACAGCCAGGTGCAGGCGACGACGCCGCTGAACCGGTATTCCTCTGTACGTTCGAAGTGCTGTGCTCCAGTCTTCCGGAACACGGGTTTGCCATTAGGGGGTCGGAACAAGAATTGTTCCCGCAAACACGATAAGATCGAACGAAGCACGAACGCGCGTGATTGATCTGAAGACTAAGCTGCCGGCCATTTACGGAGCGATCTATGACGGTGCGGATGTGGTGATGCTATCGGCAGAGTCTGCAACCGGAGCTTATCCGGTGGAAACTGTCGAAATGATGAGCCGCATCATCGAGAAGACGGAGAGGCACAAGCATTACAGGCTGATAGTGGAGGCGACCGAGCTGGAAGTCGCACAGAGCCCTCCTCATGCGGTTCCTTCCGCCACAGCTGGAGTAGCAGCCGCACTCAAGGCGCCAGCGATTGTCGCATATACCGCCAGCGGGACGACGGCATCAAGAATCTCGCGGGCGCGCCCTCCCGTACCGATTCTCGCATGTCAGCTCAGCTCTATTGGGGTGTCGTCAGCCTGCGATCCGAGGACATCGCTGATTGCGAGAACTCGATCGAGCGGGCGGAGCAGGCCGCGCTCGATGCGGGACTGGCGAGACGATGTGAGTACATCGTCGTCGGCTTCCCCTTCGCCCAACCGGGTAGCACCAACAATCTCCGCGTTGCGCAAATCGGCACTCGCTAGAGGTTTCGCGATCAGAGGAATGAGAGCGGCATGCGCGTGCTGGCGATGTGCTCGGGCGGCAACAGCAGCTATCTGTGCTGGCAGGAGTCAAGATTGAAGGCGGGCTAAGTCGTCTTTCAAGCGGCCGGAATGGGGCCAACTGCAGAATGACAGCGTCCGGCCCCCCAAATGCCATAGCCATTCGGCCTGGGCTGCACCGCCCTCCTCTGAATCAGCGTCGCGCGTTGTACTTGGCGTCGACCTGATCGATGGCGGCGACATTGCCGGCCGACCGCCCCTTTGGATCGAACGTCTCCTTCAGAAAGGCATCCGCGATCGACTTCGCCAGCTCGGGCCCGATTACCCGCGCGCCCATGGTGATGATCTGGGCGTTGTTCGACAGCGCGGCCCGCTCGGCCGAGTAG
>NZ_LYTP01000002.1:0-215246 GCF_001672435.1 Mesorhizobium sp. AA23 | reverse complement strand
TTGCGTGGCCTGCGATCAGGGGTGCCAGCATTATGCCCTCGACGCCTGAAGGGTTAGTTCATTGAACATTTCGCGCGCCCGCTGCTTGGCGGTTTCTGTGCTTTCGCCGGGGGCGGCGTAATAGTTCAGCGTGATGTCCGAGCCGGGCTGAGCAACGGAGACTTGCGTGTCGGATGATCCGCCGCTCGTCATTGAACCGAGGCTGTAGTGCGGGGCTATCCCGCCATTCAGGATCGGACCGACATAGCTGCCGTGCTGGGAGTCATAGTTCGGCCCGAACAGATGAGATTCGCTCGAAATGTTGCCGGTGTTTAGGCCTCCGCCCTGTGACTGAAGGGCTGCGATCAGGTAGCTGGGGAGTTGGCCGAACTCGTTGCCAATCAAGTCCGAAAGCGAACTGACTGAATGGCTGATCGTGGCCGCGCTGCTGTTGACGGTGTTGCCGAGGTCGCGGAAATAGCCGTTGGTGTTTCGATCGAGCGTGTCGATATTGTCGGCCGTGTCGCGGGCGTATCCGGCGGTCTCCTTTGTGTTGTCAGCCGTATCCGCGTTGTATTTGGTGACAGTGACGCCAGAGCCGTTGACGTTTGTCTGAACGTTTCGGCTCTGGTCTGGAAGTTCGATCTGGTTCGGGTTTCCGCCGTAGCGCGTGACGTTTGGCAGAGAGCCAGGAGCAGCGGCGCCGCGCATCGACGCCAGGGCTTCCATTGAGGCATTCTCGGCTGCACGAAAGGCTTCTGCGAAGCCAGCGCGGATTTCATTGGCCGCAGACACGCCAACGCCCTGAATCTGGCGCAACCGGGTCTCAAGATCATTGAGGCTCTGCTGGGCCTCCGTTAGTTCAATATGAACGTCGGCCCCTTTCGCGGCCTGATCCTGAAGCTCGGCGATCTTTTGCTTTAGAAAGTCGATGCCTTTCGTGATGGCGGAGATATCTTCGGCTGACGTGCCGAAATCCATCGTGCCGTTGGCGAGGTGCCCGAGGAGGCTATTTTCCTTGAAGGGCTCACCGCCGATTGACACCACAAGCTTTTCGAGCGTTGCCCAACTCGGGTCGTTAACGAAATCGGTCAGGGCGCTGGAAGCGGTATTCACGCTCTTTGAGAAGTTGGCAAAGCCGATGGTCGCCTTCTCAAGGACAGGCGCCAGGTTGATGACGGCTTCGCCGAGCTGAACGTGAATGATCTTGCTCAGAACATCGAGTTTGTCGTCCAGTTCGCCAGCCCGCTGAAGGAGGTCATCGGGGACGATGATGCCCATGTCGCGAGCGGACTTTTTCATCGCCTCGATCGACGCGCGGCCCTGGTCGAGGAAGCGGGCCATTTCGACGCCGCTCTTGCCAAAGACCGTTGCGGCAAGCGCCGCCTTCTGCGTGGCATCGTTCGTCTGCGCCAGCGCATCGGAAACGAGCTTTAGCCGCTCTTCCTGGTCCTTGGCGTTGATGATGTTCTGTAGAAGCTGAGGATTGAGTTTCTTCAGGCCGGCATACAGCGCGCCGGTCCCCTTCTCTGCCAAGCCCGCATTTTTGGCGAAGATGGTTAGAGACGTGTTGAAGGTCTCTTGTTCGACATTCGCTTGCTTGGCTGCAAACGATAGGGCCTGGAACGTCTCCGGCTTGAGGCCCACTTGCCTTGAGTTCGTGGCGATCTCGTCGTATTCGCTGATCGTTTGCTTGAGAGTGTCGAAAGCTCCGCTCAGAGAGGCGATGGAGGCAATGCCGGCGCCAGCGGCCAAGCCGCCGACAAAGGTCTTGAGCGTCCCGCCGATCGAGGCAACATTCCTCTCGACAGCCGCCACGCTTTTGGCCATGCGCGCGCTTTGGCTTTCGACAGTGGTCGCGGCCGACTTGAAGCCGGATGCGAACTTCTGCGCGTTTGTCGATAAGTCGATGCTGATCGAGCCGACGCTTGCGACCATTTAGGCAGATCCTTGTGTTTCGAGTGTTTCGATCTCAGCCGTCAGCTTCGCATTGTGCGCGGCGAGGAAGGCCCCCATTGCGGTCTCAGTCTCTTCAAGCGCAGCCAGGCCGCTGCCGGTGACCTGGAAGGCCATTTCGATGCCAGCGACGATCAGATTTCGGGCGATGTGGAGCCGCTCTTCCTGGGTCACTGCACCGCCTCCAAAAGAGCGCGTTGCAGCTCAACTGCCTGACCGAAAGATTGGGCAAAGAGGGTTGCGTCAGGATGATTCGGTGGACGCTCTGGGTCACAGCCCAGCGGCGTGACATCGATCGGAAGAGGGCTCATTTCCCACGGTCGCAAGCCTAGGGCGCGGTGCAGGGCCTTGAAGTCACCGGCCTTGAAGGCCTCGACAGCTGCCGGGGTGATCCTGCGCTTTGCGTTGCGGTTCCGTGGCGTGCGTTTGGTCGGCAATGCATCAGCTCCTATAGGAGCCGGCAGGCCGCCCAGGGCCGCCATGAAGCGGCTCTAGGTCGAGACCGAGCCTTGCCAGAGTCCGGATGCACAGAGAGCGGGCTGCAATTTCGTGCTTCAAGGCCGGATGGTCCTTCAGGCCCGATTTTGAGCGAATGACCGCGCCATCAGCATCGATCTGTGCTTTCAGAGCCTCGGCTCGATCGAGCGCCTGGCAAGCGGTGACCAGAAACTCGATCCCGGCAGCATCTTCGATTTGGTATTGCCCGTTGACCGACTGCCACAAAGCCATCCCGTGCTGGCCGAGCGGCCTCGGTGGCGCACCGATCACGGGCGGGTTGTTGGCAACGAGTTGAAGGTTTTTTGCCACTAGGGTTTTACCTCGCGAATGTTTTGCTCAATTTGATGCGAAAAAAGCTGCCCGAGCGGTCCACGAGGTGTGAGCCCTGAGTTCGTGATCGCCCCCCCGGGGTGCTCGGGAACGGTCCCACAAGCTTGCGTGTCTCGCGGCAGACCGTGCATGCCTCATCGAAGCTCAGTGCGAACGTGCGCTTCATCAGTTCATACGGTGAGCCGGCTGGGCCGCGCCGGTCGCATTCGTGCTCAGTGAACCATTGAACGGCTTCGGCCAGGTGTCCGCTCACAGCTTCACCCATCCGTCTGGCTTGCCTTTGCCGCGCCACTTGCTGGCTTCGGTCACCTCGACAGTATCGGGATCTAGCTCGGTCTCTGACTGGTGGACGCGCTGAAGATAGATTTGGTCGCCGGCATAGCCATAGAGCAGCACGTGCTTGCGGTCCTCGCTCAGCACCACGTCAATCTGATCAAGCACTGGTGCCGGCATGGGCCTTCTCCATCCTCTCGACGGCGCCTCGCTTTACGCATAACTGCCACACGCCTGGCGCTTCATTGGGCCGAACACCCTTGCTTTGGATAAGGGCGGCCCAGAGCGCCCCTTGATGGCTTGCGAACTGTCCGGCCTCGTATTGCTCGCTGTCGCGCCAAGGCCCGCGATATGGGATGCCTTTGGCTTCGGCCAGGTCAGGAGAAAACATGCTCGGATTGACGCGCGGGGTTGACGATTGGGCACCCCAGAACTTCTTGCCATCATCGCCTTTGCGATAGACTTCGAAGCGAGCGTCCGGATTGGCGCCTTGTCGGCAGATGGTGACTTCAGCGAGCTTGATCCCAGAGAAGAACCTAATGCCATCGACCGTGGCGAGCGGCGTGCTCTTCCCTCGGACCGGCGCTATTGAGAGGCAGGAGACCATGCCGTTCTTGATGAGCTTTTCAGCGTACTTTGCCGCGAAGTGACCATGGAGGCACGCTCGCACATAGAGGCAGGTGGGCGAGCGCCTGACATAAAAGACTGTGCCGATCGCCTGGTCTTTATCCTCGTGCTCAGAGAACAAGGGCACCGGCAAATCTACTTCTATGCCCTTGCAATCGAGCGCCTGTTTATGGCTGTTGATGGTCGGCGTTGCCGCGATGCCATGGATCTGAAGGCCAGTGCTATCTGGCTCAATGGACTTCTCGTAGGTCTCAGGACCGATCAGACGCCATGCCCGCTCAACGGGCTGCGCCGTGACTTCGAGGCGAGCCGCTGCGATTTCCTGATAGCCACGCTGGAGCGCCAGGAAATAGGGATCTGTCCGCTCGGTGATGAACCCCCGGCAGAAGCGCTCTCCGTTGATGATTTCAACGCCGTCTTCCATGGAGCGGGCCTCAGCTGTGGCTCATGTCGCGGGTTAGGTAGCCGGTCGGCGCCTTTCTCTTGCGGTCATGCTCCCGAACCACTTCAAGAATCTGGCGCGCAGCGTCGTCATGGCTGCGCTTCTGAGGAGCGCCGTCGCTCTTGCGTGCTGCCGCTGGAAAAATCCGTGGCAGCGCCCGCCAAAACTTCTGGCTATGAGGCCCGGCTGGTTTAAGCCCGCGACACAAATCGAAGCGCGCTTCGTACAGCTTGCCATCGTAGATGCAGCGTTCGCCCGCCAGATAGGTCACAAGCCTGTTCCAAGGTTCGCTCAACGTCGTGTTCCTTTCTCGATCATTTTGTTGATGGTGGCGGCGACAGGTTCGAGCAGCCGCAGGGCTATCGGTGCCTCGCGGATGAGTGTCGGCATCATTTCAACTTGCGCTTCGCGTGCCTGGCCATTGAGGGCTTCGGCAATTTCGAGCAATTCGCGAATCTCTTCGAGGCGCTGGGCAATGAGTGCACCAAGACCCTCGATGTCGTCGGCTAGAGCAGCGTGAGCATGGTCGCGATAGGCTGAGCGCAGGCGCCCCAGATCGGCAAAAGCTTCGCGGTCACGCTCGGTGGCCGTTCGAATATCTGCCTCCAGGTCGTCAAGCATGGAGTGCAACGTCTGTGTCGCAAGCCTGTCGTGGCACGGATTGTCGACACACGCTTCAATCTGAAGCGCCTCTCGGCGAGTTTTCAGAGAGCGAAGATTGGAGGATGCGCGGCGCGCTTCGTCCTTGGCTATCACATATTCCGCGCTCGGCTTCGGCAAGCGCAATGCTGCCCGGAAAAAGGATGCATCGCTTGCGACGGGGATAATTTTGCTGATCAGGTTCATGATCATTTTATGCCGCCCGAAACGCGATGCGTCTCGTCGCGATTGTCGCGTTTTCCGAAATAGGTTCGAAGCGCTCCGATGTCGGCTTCCCACCGCCCGCCACGCTTGCGGCCGTAGCCCTTTTGCCGACAGAGGTTTCTGACGCTATCGAGCGGGATGCCGAGCGCCTCGGCCGCGACTCCGGTCTCTACCCAGGTCGGGCTCGAGGATTTCTCCTGCTCTGCCTCCACCTCGATTTCGGCAAGGATGGCGGTCGCATCAGCGAGCATGCGACGGGCGGCGGCCAGTTTGCGCGCAATGCTCATGCCCGCCGCCTCCACTCATTCGGAACAATCCCGGTGCACGTCGGTTGCCCTAATGAAGGGACTGCTAACCCACGGAATGCCGGAAGATGGAACTTGTCGTTTTGGAAGTGGCGCTCGCCCGACAACGCGCGAAGCGAGCCGAACTCGCCTTGAAGAAAGCGGAGGCAATGCTCGATGAGAATTGCGGGATCGCTGTTGCAATCGCACTTTGCGACCGCATTCGAAACGGGCAAGCGCGAGCCAAAGCAGCTCGGCGCCGACTGAGGAAGATCAGCGAGGCCGGAAGGTAGACCAACCTGCGATCGATATTGACCCCACCGTACCAGGAGATACGCTCGCCTCGACGGCTGATGAGGGAGATCAAGGATGATCGCCGAATACCAAGGAAACGACCTAACGACTGTCTCGACCAAACCGCTGTTGGGAAGCATCGAACTGATCGGCGACGATGACGAGTTGATCGAATTGCACCTTGATGCTGAAACGGCCGAAGACCTCATCTCGGCACTGGTGCGGTTCTTCAATCTGGGAGTGCCGGTTTCCTGACCGACATCTGGAGGCAGAGCGCCGACAGAGGCTCTGGGCTCCTCTTCCTTCCCAAGCTCGGCGGAACGTCTCTCATGCTGCATCGAGCGCCCCTCCGATCTCTTCGAAGAGGCGGCAGGCTCGCCAGTAGTTGGCGTCGAGTTGATCCAAGGTGCCGCGATCGCCGACAAGGCCGTCAAGCCAGTCGAACCACTGCTTCAGGTTCTTGACCTGGCCGGCCTTCGTCCCACGCTCGACCATGGCCAGCATGGCGCCGATGCTGACGGAGTTCGCCCGCTCATTGCCCTTCTTGTCGGAGGGCGGAACCACAGGTGACGCCGCTTCTGCGGGATATATTTTTTCTGTTTCTACAGGATCTCTTACAGTTTCACTGAATATATTATAGCCAGCATCTCCTTGAATTGATTGAGCGTTTTTTTCGAGTTGGTTACCTATGTGGAACGAGTTGGTTACCCGTGGGGTAGCGAACTGGTTACCTGTCGGCGCTTGATTGGTAACAGGCTCGTTACCTGTGTAGGTAACAGGCTGGTTACCCTTGACGGACTTCAGAATGGCCTCGTCCAGGTCGTTGTAGACGACGTAGTAGCACCGAGATTTCGGGTTCAGAGGATTCGCCCGGCCGCCGACATAGCCGCGTTCGGCAAGCGTCCTGATTGAGCGAGACAGGCTCTTGAGGTGGCAGCCGACGAGGTTGGCCAGTCGGGTGTGACTGGCCGTGCAGCCGATTCCGTTTTTGCTGAAGCGATCATGCACGGCGATCGCCGTCAAAACGCGAATGTCGAGAGCCGTGAGGTTCTGATCTGCAATCACGCGTGCTGGATTGGGGGAAAAGACAGGGCCTTTAGCCATCGGCGCCTCCCCGTTTCCGCAGCCGCGCATGATGGCCGGCATGACAGGGCCGACACCAAAATTTCAGATCCAGGACGCGCGACGGGGAATAATCGTCGTGGTGGCAGTCGAGCGGCTTCACCTCACCGCACATTTCGCAGCGCGTGGGCTTCGTCAGCTTGCCGGAGCGGATCGCTCTGCGAACCGCGACATGAGCGCGACGCTTCTCCAGGTTTCGAGCCTGCCAGGCGTTCTGGCTTGCCCATTTCGAGTTAGGTTGGCGTTGAGTGCGGCGACGCTTTTTGCTATGCTCAGTGCAGTCATTTCCTGCCAGGGATGACGTCTTGAAGGCGGTTGGCGTGTTGTTAGGGCACGCCGCCGCTTTTTCGTTCTCAGGAGGCCTCAGCATGGGCGCCTCCCTGATCGTCCGCCGGCCAATCGTCTCGGAGTCGGGAAAGGCGAAGGATCTTGCAGGCGTCGAGTGCGCTGACACCGTACTTGCGGCGGAGGAAGGGAACGATCGGCCGGCCGCACATGGCGCGGTTCTCGCGAAGCCATTCGATCATCGGCTCCAGATGGCCGGCGTCGCTGGTGTGATCGGTGGTTTCGAATGCCATTTACGCAGCCTCCTGGGTACGGGCTGCGATGCGCTCACGAATCCATTGATCGACTTCGGAGCGGACGAAGGCTATGCGCTTTTCGCCAAGCTGCACCGCCGGGGGGAACATGCCCTGGCGACGCATAATGTTGATGGCGCCGCGAGACAGTGAAGTCAGCGCCGATGCCTGCTTTATCGAGATAAGGGGATGGTCTTCCAAGGTGCCGTTTCCCGTGCTTGGAACGGCAACTTCATTGAAGTTTTAGCCGTCCCGGTTTGCGGTCTGGAACGGCAATGTCAGCAATGCCGTCCCCGTGAACGGCTCTTCAGATGCAGCAGGTTTGCCCCGTAAATCAAAGGTCCTATTTACGGTTTCTACGGTCGGCGCGTTTCCTTTCGGTCGGGATCGCTGAAATTTGGGCGAGCATTTCTGAAATCTCGGCGTCAAACCTGTCGGCGGGAATCGTTTGCAAGAACTCGATGCTGTGTTGGTATGCTTTCTTCCTGTCGGTCTTTTCCTTGCCCTTCTTGGTGTTTTCTCGGAAGTCGATTAGCAGATCCCGGTCAAAGCCTGTCAGTGCGGCAACGTGGTCGGCGGCATCTATTAGGGGCCGCAAGCCGAGCAACATGTATTGCGAAATGGCGGCTGCAGCCAAAGCCTTCGGCCACAGCTGTGCCTCCGGCAGCGACGCGTTCGACTTCCGAACAGACTTTTCTCGAAGATCGGTGATCCTGAGCCAGATCGGCATGGTGATCCATGGCGGAATGGCTGTTTCTGAAAGGTAGCGGCGAACCGCCTGGAGCGTTCTCAACTCATCGCCGTTTGCTTCCTGCATTTCCAGCCCGAGCTGAACATGCCGGTCATAGAGTTTGAGCGCGTCCAATATCTTGTCGATGAGGTGAAGCTGTTCTTCTTCGGTCGCCTCGTCGTTGAGCGCCCGCATCAAAATCTCAGCGTCCGTCAAGATAGGCCTCCCATGCGGCCATCAACTCACGCCGCTTCTCCAATGCCGTGTTGCGCCGATAGGCTGCCTCGGTCTTGTCGCGGATCGTGTGCGCGAGCGCGGCCTCTGCAACGTCACGCTCGAAGCTGGTGCAATCGCCGCACCAGTCGCGGAAAGAGCTACGAAGACCGTGCAGGGTCGCCGCCTTGTCGGGAGAGGCAAGCCGCAGCGCCTTGGTCATCGCCGTATCAGAGATAGGACGATCCTCAATGCCGCCGCCGAAAACGAGGTCGGACGTTGCGCGCTGCCGCATGATTTCCACGAGGGCAAGTGCGCGATCGGTGAGCGGGACAACGTGCTCCTTTCCCGCCTTCATCCGCTCGGCCGGAATGGTCCAGGTTTTCGCTTTGGTGTCGATCTCCGGGAACTTAGCGCCGCGAACTTCGCCGGAGCGAGTCGCGGTCAAGGCCAGAAACTCGACGGCCCGCGCAGCCGTGCCGGAAGACTGGCGCAGCTTCGCCATCATCTTTGGCGTGTCGCCATAAGCCAGCGCCGCATGGTGGCCTCGTGACAGCTTTTGACGCTTTGGCATCACCTTATCCAGCAACCCGCGCCAGCGCGCCGGATTGCCTGCCGTGCGCCATCCGTGGGCGATCCCGTAATCGATGACAGCCTGAATACGCGAACGAAGCCTGTCCGCCGTCTCTGGCCGTTTCTGCCAATGAGGCAGCAGGCATTCTTTGACATCGCCGAGCGCGATATCGGCGACAGGGAGCGCATGGAGCGGCTGCGCATATTCGCGCAGGGTCATTTCCCACTGCGCCTTATGCTTCGAGTTCTTCCAGTCCCCTGCCCTCGCCTTCAGCAACTCATCCATGCAGTGCTCGAAGGTGATGGTGCGAGGACTCGGGTTTGGCTTCATCCCGAGTTCTTCGCCACGCGCCAGGCGCTGCCGCAATGCCTCGGCCTTCTCACGTGCCAGAGCGAGCGAGACCGGCGCCGTTCCCTGCCCGTAGCCGCCCAGGCCGAGTTCGGTCCGTTTCCCTTCGCGTTTGTAGATGAAAAACCATTGACGGCTGCCGCCCTTCCTGACGCGCAGGAATAGGCCGTCCCCGTCGCTATAGATGCCAGCCTTGTCGATGCGCTTCAGACCAGCTTCCGAGAGCTTATGACGAGCCATTTCCGATCCCGTTGCCATAACCGCAAACGTGACTTTATTGATTTTATCGTGCTTTACAACGGGTTATGAGCAGCAAAATCGCCAGAAACGGCGGAGTGGCGGGCACTCCCTCCGCCACATTCCCAACCCCGTCGGCATATCATCTCCTGCGCGGCGACCGTTTCGCTGTGGACGGCCATCTGCGCCAATCCCTGCTTTGCGTTATTGGTCCGGCGAGCCTTGGGTGCGTCCCGTGCCCCATCCGATTGTCCTGCAAGATCCTGCCGAAGGAACGAGATGCCTGTTTTCGCGTTGTGCGCCATGTCTCTCGAAGACTACATCAGCATGGCGCAGCGTCATGTTCGACATGGCGAGCGGCACATCGCGCGCCAGCACGAGCGGATTGCCCGCTTGAGAACCAACAGGCTGCCGACAGTGGATGCGTTGAGGTTCCTGAGCCTGTTGGAAGAGGTTCACGCTTTGCAGCGGGAGCACCTGTCCCGACTGCTGTCGAAATCGGCCGGATCCAAAGTAGTCTCGGAGCTTTCGGCGAAGACGCAGGTGGCAAAGGGCGGGAGAGACGCGATTTCCATTCCGGACCCCATCGTCCGGCTCGCGCTGGAGCTCGAACAAGAGCTTAACAGCGTCAAATTGAAGTGGCTGACCGCCAAGCCTCCGAGGGGCAAGCTTCACTAGCTGGCTCCGGCAGGTTGGCGGCTCTGCCGCGTCCTTTCGTGCGCTGAGGCCCCTTTAGGCTACTACGCCATCAACTTCTTGATATGTACCGGCCACATCAGCACAAGCGTATGTTTATCGGCAGCCAGTGCTGTGTCTCGCCCCCGAGCCCACCGGTCAGGCCCGGCGTTTGCTGGCCTACCCCGCCAGCCTGCCGGGCCGCCGGCGTCAGGCACATGGCGTCAACGTTTCTTGTCCAGTGGAGAACACCGATCTCAGGAGCGCACCAGACTCATGACCTCACGGTCGGCGGCTTGCGCCCCTCAGCCGCACGTTGCCGGGCGGGCGGCGGACACACCGCTGGAGGACAGCCGACACAAAGCGGCGGCACGCCGGCAAAATTCTATTAGCTTTAACTAATTGTAGACCCGCGCTGTCCTATTCTGGGACAGCGCGGGTAGCGCCCACTCCCGCGCCGGCGGCTCCGGCAGGCCCAGCACCCCCCGCCCTCTGTCGGGGCCGCCACCTGACTTTGCTTTATACCAGCGATGGTTGAATCAACCGTTACCACACGTGCCTACCAACGAGCTTTCGTGATCGTTAAATTTTGATGGATCGGAGGATTCCCATCTCACCAGAACTGATCTAGTCTTGCAGGTCGAAGAAATCGCGGGTGGCAACCTATGGAAGCGATGTTCGATGACCTTGCGGCTGCTGTCAGGCAGCCCCGAACAGATATTTATACGGCTGTGCGCGCGTTCGCCCTGGACTTCGCCAGCAAGCTCTTTTTAGGGGTCGCCGTGGGGGTTGGCATCGGTATCGGACTAGCTATCGCTCGCTAAGTCACCAGGAAAGTGCCGGCGGCTGCGCAAAGTCCGCGTAGCTCGCCCTGCTATCCGCTTGCTGTAGCATACCGCGATCGGTGTAGGGTTACCCACTATATTAGCAATAGCCTCCAATCTGACACGAACTTACCATTGGACGTTTTCGGGCGCCGTGGGGAGTTCCAATGCGCATGATTCTTGCTCTGGCCGCACTCACGGCCTGTTTCTCCGTATGGGATCATCTTGCAAACCACGGAACCTATAGCGCTACCCTGCAGCGAAACATTTTTGGTAAAGTGCTTTCCGGCTAACGGCCTTCCCACCGGGGCCGGTTTCCATCGTCAGGCAGGTCGACACAGTTTTTATGTTCGCTTGCTCAGTTAAATGCTCTGCGCCCTTTTGCGTTAATCCAAGCAGCAGTCGGCCCGACAATTCCGCCGGAAGGTCGAAAAATACATCATAGACCATCCATTGGTCACACGGATCCGATAAGCAGGTAAACCTCATCACTGACGGTTCTTCGTTTTAGTATTCCAACGCAAATCTGTTCGGCGGCTGAGCCTGCGAAACCGGGCAGGATTGTGCTCCAGCACTTTGAAAGCACAATACTGCCGCCCGACGAGGAGAAAAAGAGGCTCTACAGTCCCTGCTCTATACGACCCAAGTCTGACAGGTTCTTGACAGTTCTTCGGCAGCGGAGATCGTTTCATCGCGGACCCCGGAACAATGGCAATAGCCCAGTCGCCGAAGCCCGAGATTGGCTTGTGCCGCATGGCTGGCCTGGCCGAGCCGGCACCCATGTCACAAGCGCGTGCGTTTGGTTGATTTCTCAGACAGAATATGCTGCTTGTCGCGCCCATGAAAAAGCTCTGCCTGATGGTTCTGGCGCCTCTGGCGCTGGCCTGGCCGGCCAAGGCGATGGACAACGCACTTCGTGCCGGCCTGCTGAAACTCGATCCGCAGACTCGTCTCGAACAGCGTTGCGACGCCGAGGTGCTCGACCGGATCAGCCACGACGATCGCAAATTCAAGGCCGACCGTGTGGTGGCCTATGCCTTCGCCACGCCCCAGATGAGCGCCGACGCGATCAGGAGCCCCGGCGCCGCCTTTCGCAGCAAGGGTCAATGGTTCCGGCTGAAGTTCAAGTGCCAGACTGCGCCCGACCACATGCAGGTGCTGCAGTTGCTCTACAAGATCGGTGACGAGATCCCGGAAACCGACTGGGCAAAATACAATCTTTACGATTGACCGACTGCCGCGGTCGGTTGCGCGCAAATCGGCCTTTCGAGTGCAAACTCATTTGAACCCAATGGAACCAGACGAGCGGCAACCGCTTGTTTCGTGAGTTCTCTTGACGTGCAGGAACCATGCACGTAGAGCAATTCCAGGAAAGGCGCGCAGCCGTTTTTCCCGCCGGAATTGCGTGAAAACAAAGACTTAGAACGCGATCGCATCAATCGGTGAATCGCTCCGGCGTTAGAACACTCGAAGATCGACATTTCGCAAACAGGAAGGCTCCAGACGATGGATATTTTCAGCGCCGCAAGCCTGACTGCCCTTGTCCAGGTCATCGCGATCGACCTGGTGCTTGCGGGCGACAATGCCATCGTCATTGGACTGGCGGCCGCCGGCCTGCCGACGGAGCAGCGCAAAAAGGCCATTCTGATCGGCGTGGTGGCAGCGACGGTGCTGCGCATCCTGTTCGCGGCGGTTACCGTCAAGCTGCTTGCAATCGTCGGACTGTTGCTCGCCGGTGGCATCCTGCTGTTATGGGTATGCTGGAAGATGTATCGCGAGCTGCGCACCTCCCATGCCGACGAGCACGAGGCGACGGAGGCGCTCGCCAATTCCGATCTCGACAGCGACAAGGCGGTTGCCGGCAAGGCGCCGCGCAAGACGCTTGGCCAGGCGGCGCTGCAGATCGTCGTCGCAGACGTGTCGATGTCGCTGGACAACGTGCTGGCCGTCGCCGGCGCCGCGCGTGATCATTTCTGGGTGCTGATCGTCGGCCTCGTGCTGTCGATCGGCTTGATGGGCCTTGCCGCCAGCTTCATTGCGCGGCTGCTGCACCGTTACCGTTGGATTGCCTATATCGGCCTGCTGATCATCCTCTATGTCGCGCTAGACATGGTCTACAGAGGCACGATGGAAATCTGGCCGCATGTCAACAACGCGGTGAGCTGACTGCCGCCACCTGACGCGGGCTTTGGCCGGCCACTGATCTGGCCTCGCATTGCGTTTTGCCGCAACAAGGACCAGCCCATACCAATGCCGCAATTAGTGTGGTATGGCGCCGCCGATCCCGAAAAACCTGGAAAAGCTTATGTCTGCCCCTCGTGTCAGTTTCGTCAGCCTTGGATGCCCGAAGGCGCTCGTCGATTCCGAGCGCATCATCACGCGGCTCCGCGCTGAAGGCTACGAGATCGCCCGCAAGCATGATGGCGCCGACCTCGTTGTCGTCAACACATGCGGCTTTCTCGACTCCGCGCGCGACGAGTCGCTCGACGCGATCGGCTCCGCCCTTTCCGAAAACGGTCGCGTCATCGTCACCGGCTGCCTCGGCGCCGAGCCGGAGGTCATTCGCGAGAAGCATCCCAATGTGCTGGCGATCACCGGTCCGCAGGCCTATGAGAGCGTGATGGCGGCGGTGCATGAGGCGGCTCCCCCCAGCCATGATCCCTACATCGATCTTCTGCCGCCCCAGGGCCTGAAGCTGACGCCGCGGCATTACGCCTATCTGAAGATTTCCGAGGGCTGCAACAATCGCTGCACCTTCTGCATCATCCCGGCGCTGCGCGGGGACCTCGTGTCGCGCCCGGCGGCCGACGTGTTGCGCGAGGCCGAAAAGCTCGCCAAGGCCGGCGTCAAGGAGATCCTCGTCATCTCGCAGGACACCAGCGCCTATGGCATCGACATCAAATATCAGACGAGCATGTTCGGCGACCGCGAGGTGCGAGCGAAGTTCCTCGACCTTGCAGAGGAGCTCGGCAAGCTCGGCATCTGGGTTCGCATGCACTATGTGTACCCCTACCCGCATGTTGCCGACGTCATTCCGCTGATGGCCGAGGGAAAGATCCTTCCCTATCTGGACATCCCCTTCCAACACGCCTCGCCGCAGGTGCTGAAGAACATGCGCCGTCCCGCTCATGGCGAAAAGACGCTGGAGCGGATCCGCGGTTGGCGCGAGGTCTGCCCGGATCTCGCCATCCGCTCAACCTTCATCGTCGGTTTCCCCGGCGAGACGGAAGACGACTTCCAGATGCTGCTCGACTGGCTGGACGAGGCGAAGATCGATCGTGCCGGCTGCTTCAAATATGAGCCGGTCAAGGGCGCGCGCTCCAACGACCTCGGCCTGGAACAAGTGCCGCAGGAGATCAAGGAAGCCCGCTGGCACCGCTTCATGCAGCGCCAGCAGAAGATCTCGGCGACGCAGCTGGCCAGGAAGGTCGGCAAGCGGCTGCCGGTGCTGATCGACGAGGGGCATGGCACCTCGGCCAAGGGCCGCACCAAATATGACGCCCCCGAGATCGACGGCTCCGTGCATATCCAGTCGCGTCGGCCGCTGCGCGCCGGTGAGATCGTCACGGTCAAGGTCGAGCGCGCCGACGCCTACGATCTCTACGGCTCGGCCGTTTGACAAGCGGGATTGGCTGAAAATGAAAGGGCGCCGGTGGGGCGCCCTTTTTGTTTTGATGCCAGGCTGCTGTTTACTGCGGCAGCTTGTCGTCGATGCCCTTGACGTAGAAATTCATGCCGAGCAGCGTGGCGTCGTCGGCGACCTCGCCGTCCTTCAGCCAAGGCGAGCCGTCCTGCTTCGCCACCGGGCCGGTGAAGGGGTTCCAGCCATCGGCGATCTTCTTGGTGGTCGCCTCCGCCATTGCCTTCACGTCGTCAGGCATGTTGGTGAAGGGCGCGAGCTTGACGGCGCCATCCTTGATGCCAAGCCACACATTGTCCGGCTTCCAGGTGCCGTCGAGGGCAGCCTGCACGCGGCTGATGTAATACGGGCCCCACTCGTCGGTGAGCGAGGTCAGCTGCGCGTTCGGCGCGAATTTGATCATGTCCGACGACTGGCCGAACCCATGCAGCTTCCGCTCCTCGGCGACCTGCAGGGGGGCGGTCGAGTCGGTGTGCTGGACGATGATGTCGGCGCCCTGGTCGAACAGCGCCTTGGCGGCGTCGGCTTCCTTGCCCGGATCGAACCAGGTATTGACCCACACGATCTTCACCTTGAAGTCCGGATTGATCGACTGCGCGCCGAGCATGAAGGAGTTGATGCCCATCACCACTTCCGGGATCGGGAAGGAGACGATGTAGCCGGCAAGACCCTTCTTCGATTCCTTGGCCGCGATCTGGCCGAGCACATAGCGGCCTTCATAGAAGCGCGCGTTGTAAATGCCGAGATTGTCGCCCGTCTTGTAGCCGGTGGCGTGCTCGAACATCACCTTCGGGAACTTCTTGGCGACCTTAACCTCGGCGTCCATGAAGCCGAACGATGTGCCGAAGATGATCTTGCATTTCTCGCGCGCCAGGCGCTCAAAGGCGCGGTCGGCGTCCGGGCCTTCCGAGACGTTCTCGAGATAGGCGGTCTCGACCTTGTCGCCGAGCGCTTTCTCCACCTCGAGGCGACCCTGGTCGTGCTGATAGGAATAGCCGAAGTCGCCGATCGGCCCCGTATAAACCCAGCAGGCCTTCAGCTTGTCGGCCGCCTCGGCGGTTGCCGCCAGCGACAGAGCCGCGGCCGTGGTCATCAGCGCAATAAGCAGTTTCTTCATCGTGTTACCTCTCTGAGTTAAGCCTTGGAGCTTCCCGTTTTTTTGTTGTCGTCAACGATCCGGAACAAATGGCTGCCCCAACGAAGCCGGCGTGTTCATCATCGTCAGCCGCTTGTTCCGCGAGATTAGAACGAGAACCACGATGGTTGCCAGATAGGGCAGCGAAGAAAGAAACTGGGACGGTACAGGAATGCCGAAAGCCTGTGCATGAAGCTGGCCGATCCACACCGCGCCGAAGATGTAAGCGCCGGCCAGCACCCGCCACGGACGCCAGGACGCAAAGACCACCAGCGCCAGCGCGATCCAGCCGCGTCCCGCGCTCATGTTCTCGACCCATTGCGGCGTGTAGACGAGCGACAGGTGGCCGCCGGCAAGCCCGGCGCAAGCGCCGCCGAAGATCACGGCGAGGTAACGGTAGCGGATGACCTTGATGCCGAGCGCATGGGCCGACGCGTGGCTGTCGCCGATCGAGCGCAGCGTGAGGCCAGTGCGCGTCCTGAACAGAAACCACATCACGGCGGCGGTGAGCCCGATCGAGACGTAGAACAACGGGTCCTGGCCGAAGGTCAGCTTGCCGACGACCGGTATCGAGGTCAGGCCGGGGATGTCGAGGTTCGGCAGCCTGACGCCAGGCTGGCCGACGAAGCTGGTGCCAATCATGCCGGAGAGGCCAAGCCCGAGCAGCGTAAGCGACAGGCCGGTCGCCACCTGGTTGGTCGCCAGGGAAAGCGTCATAACGGCGAAGAGCAGCGAAAACAGCGCGCCGACGACGATTGCGGCAAGCAGCCCGATCCAGGGAGATCCGGTAAGATAGCCCGCGCCAAAGCCGCCGACGGCGCCCATGATCATCATGCCCTCGACGCCGAGGTTGAGCACGCCGGAGCGTTCCACCACCAGCTCGCCGATCGCCGCGATCAAGAGCGGCGTCGCCGCGGTCGCGATGGTCAAAAGGATGTTGACTGTGATGTCCATCAGCGTGCCTCCTCCAGCTTGGGCGCGGCCTCGAGTCGTGGCGCGGCAAAGCCGATCAGACGAATGCGATAATGAATGAGCGTGTCGCAGCCGAGCACGAAGAACAAAAGCATGCCCTGGAACACGCGCGCCACCTTGTCGGAGATGCCGAGCGCGCTCTGCACCGCCTCTCCGCCGAGATAGGTCAGCGCCAGCACCAGGCCTGCCGCGACGATGCCGAGCGGATTGAGCCGCCCGAGGAAGGCGACGATGATGGCGGTGAAGCCATAGCCGGGCGAGATCACCGGCTGTAGCTGGCCGATGGCGCCTGAGACTTCCGAGATACCGGCAAGGCCAGCCAATGCACCGGACAGCAGGAAAGTAAAGAAGACCATCTTGCTGAGGCCGAAGCCGGCGAAGCGCCCTGCCCTCGGGCTCGAGCCCAGCACGCGGACCTCGAAACCTTTCAGCATGCGGCTCATCATCAGCCAGACCGTGACAGCGGCGACCAGCGCGAAGACGAAGCCCCAATTGGCGCGGCCGGCATCCGGCATCAATTCCGGCAGGACGGCCGAGTCGCCGAACTGGATGGTCTGCGGGAAGCCGTGGCCCTGCGGGTCGCGCCACGGTCCGCGCACCAGCCAGTCGAGGAAAAGCTGCGCCACATAGACCAGCATCAGGCTGGTCAGGATCTCGTTGGTGCTGAAGCGGGTTTTCAGCAGCGCCGGGATGGCCGCATAAAGGGCGCCGCCGACCATGCCGAGCAAGAGCATCAGCGGCAGCACCAGCGGACCTTCGAATTCGGGGAACAGCACCGGGATGATCGAGCCGAAGATGCCGCCCAGAATGAACTGACCTTCGGCGCCGATGTTCCAGATGTTGGCCTTGTAGCAAACCGACAGGCCGACGGCGATCAGGATCAGCGGCGCCGCCTTGATGGCCAGTTCATGCAGTTGCCAGACCTCGCTGATCGGCTGAACAAAGTAGACATTGAACGCATTGAGCGGATTGACGCCGAGCAACGCGAACATGATGGCGCCGGCAATCATCGTCAGCGCGAAGGCGATGAAGGGCGAGAGCACCGAAAACAGCGCCGAGCGCTGCGGGCGTTTGACCAGTTCGAGGCGCATCATGCCGTCTCCATGCTGTGTTCGGCGTGGCCGGGCTCGGCGCCGCCCATCAACAGGCCAATCCTCTCGAAGGTGGCTTCGGCGATCGGCAGCGGCGCGGACAATTCGCCGTTGTGCATGACCGCGATCGCGTCCGACAGCTCGAACAATTCGTCGAGGTCCTGGCTGATGACGAGAACCGCCGAGCCGCTGCGGGCAAGCTCGATCAGCGCCTGGCGGATATGGGCGGCGGCACCGGCGTCGACGCCCCAGGTCGGCTGGTTGACGACCATCACGCTCGGCTTGCGGTCGAGCTCGCGGCCGACGATGAACTTCTGCAGATTGCCGCCGGACAGCGCCGCGGCCTCCGGATCGGGAGCGCTCTTGCGCACGTCCATCGCGGCAATGATGCGCTGGGCGGCGCTGTAGACGGAAGCGTTCCTGACCATGCCGCCGGAGCCGACGAAGGACTTGCCGTCGGTGGCATGGCGCGACAGCAAAAGGTTCTCCGACAGCTTCATCCGCGGCGCCGCGCCGTGACCGAGCCGTTCCTCCGGCACGAAGGCGGCGCCCATCAGCCGCCGGCCGGTGATCGACACGCCGCCCGCATCCTTGCCGCGGATGCGCACGGAACCGGGATCCTGCTGCAGCACCTCGCCGGAGACGGATTCGAAAAACTCGCCCTGGCCGTTGCCGGCGACACCGGCGATGCCGATCACCTCGCCGGCACGTACCGAAAGATTGATGTTCTTGAGCGGAATGGCGAACGGCGTCGCCGGCTTGCGGGTAAGCCCGCGGATCTCCAGCAATGCCGGCGCGGTCTCGATGCCCTTGGCCGGCGCGCGCACCACTGCCTTGACCTCATTGCCGACCATCATGCGGGCTAGCGACGCGGCCGTCTCCTGGCGCGGGTTGCAGTGGCCGACGACCTTGCCGTGGCGCAGCACCGTGGCGCGATCGCAGATGCGTTTGACCTCTTCCAGCCGGTGCGAGATGTAAAGGATCGACTTGCCTTCAGCGCGAAGCCGCTCCAGCGTTTCGAACAGCTTGTCGGCTTCCTGAGGCGTCAGCACCGAAGTCGGCTCGTCGAGGATGATGAGTTGGGGCGTCTGTAAGAGGCAACGGATGATCTCGATGCGCTGGCGCTCGCCGACGGAAAGATCGCCGACCAGCGATTCCGGATCGAGCGGCAGGCCGTAGCTGTAGGAGAGCGCCCGCGCCTTCGCGGCAATCGCGCTGATCGGCGAGCCGTCGTTCAGCGAAAGCGCGATGTTCTCGGCCGCCGTCAGCGCCTCGAAAAGCGAGAAATGCTGGAACACCATGCCGATGCCAAGCTTCTTGGCGAGGCCGGGGCTGGTGATCCTGACGGCTTGGCCGTTCCAGAAAATTTCACCCGAATTCGGTTCCAGCGAGCCGAACAGCATCTTCACCAGCGTCGACTTGCCGGCGCCGTTCTCGCCGAGCAGGGCGTGGATCTCGCCCTTCGCGATGTTGAGGTCGATATGGTTGCACGCCGTCAGCGTGCCGAAAATCTTCGTAAGGCCACGAACCTCCAGCAGGTTCGCCCTGTCATGATTTGCACTCACAGTGCCTCCCATCCAGTTACCCGGATATGTTCTGTGTTCCCGCTGGTATCGTATGCGCGGCCGGCTTCGGTCGGAAAGCGGCACGCAACTTGAAAGAGCTTCAAGAATTCCAGCGGAAACTCAAGGGGTAAGATAGGCCTGTTCAGGGCAAGAGGGAAACCAGTAAGCTTGTCGGGGAAACCACTGCCTTGAGGCGCGGCAAGGCGCTGAAAAACAAGGCAGCCGGCTTAGGGGATGAGGATGGTTGTGCCCGTCGTCTTGCGGCCCTCGAGATCGGACTGCGCTTGTGCCGCGTCCTTCAGCGCGTAGCGCTGGTTGATCTTGATCTCGACGGCGCCGCTCAGCACTACCTCGAACAGCGCTTGCGCCGAGGCCACAAGGTCCTCGCGTTTGGCGTTGTAGACGAAGATTGTCGGGCGGGTCGCATAGAGCGAGCCTTTCTGCGCCAGAAGCGACATCGGGAAAGGCGGGATCGGCCCGGACGACTGGCCGAAGCTGACAAACATGCCAAGCGGCCTCAGGCAGTCGAGCGAAGCGGGAAAAGTGTCGTTGCCGACGGAATCATAGACGACGTCGCACTTTTTGCCGCCGGTAATGGCGGCGACGCCGGCGACGAAATCCTGCTCCTTGTAATTGATGACATGGTCGAAGCCATGTGCCTTGGCGAGCTCGACCTTGTCGACGGAGCTCGCCGTGCCGATCACCGTCGCGCCGAGATGCTTTGCCCATTGGCCCAGGATCAGGCCGACACCGCCGGCCGCGGCATGGTAGAGGATCGTGTCGCCCGCCTTCACCTTATAGGTGCGGCGCAGCAGATATTCGGCCGTCATGCCTTTCAGCATCATGGCCGCCGCCTGCTCGTCGCTGATGCCGTCCGGCACCTTGACCACGCGGTCGGCGGCGATCACGCGTTCTTCCGAATAGGCGCCGACATTGACGGCATAGGCGATGCGATCGCCGGGCTGCAGCCAGTCGACGCCGGCGCCAACGGCCAGCACCACACCCGCCGCCTCGCCGCCCGGGACCAGCGGAAAGCCGCCGGGCGGCGGGTAAAGGCCCGAGCGATGGTAGACGTCGATGAAGTTGAGGCCGATCGCGGTATGCCTGATCAGAATCTGCCCGGCGCCCGGCTGGCCGGGATATGCTTCCTCATAGGTCAGGACCTCGGGTCCGCCATGGGCGTGAATGCGGATCGCTTTGGACATTGCTCAACTTTCTCGGAAAAGGACGGAAGCTGGATATCGAGTCAGGATTTCCTGGCGCCAAGATTGGGGAACATCTGCATGATGCCGCCGATGCAGGCGAGATAGAGCCCGGTAACCGTAATGCCGGCCTTGGTGAAGATGCTGACCTGCTCGCTCAGAACCCCGATCTTGTCATAGAACGAGGCAAGTGCGGCCTGTGCCAATGCAAGCGCGCCGAAGGCGCACCATAACAGCGTCATGCCGAGATTGATCGGCCTGAGCCGCACCACCCGTACCGGGTGGATGAAGTTGATCGGCAGGAAGGTGAGAATACCGGCGACCACGACCACGGCGAAGGAAACCCACTGCCCCGGCTCGATGACAAAGAGCGTGAACACCACCATGTTCCAGACGACCGGGAACCCCTTGAAGAAGTTCTCCTTCGTCTTCATGCCGGTGTCGGCGTAGTAGATCGCGCTGGAGACGACGATGATCGCCGCCGACAGGAACGACAGGTTCTCGCCCATCAAGCCTCGCTGGTATAGCGCGAAGGCCGGAATAAGCACGTAGGTCACGTAGTCGATGATGTTGTCGAGGAGCTCGCCCGACCATGTCGGCAGGATCTCCTTGACTTCGAGCTTCCTGGCGATCGGGCCGTCGATGCCGTCGACGAAGAGCGCCAGCCCGAGCCACCAGAACATTGCCGTCCAACGTCCCTCGCTCGCCGCCACCAGCGACAGGAAGGCGAGGAACGAGCCGGACGCAGTCAGCAGGTGCACGGAAAAAGCCCGCGCCTGCGGCCACGTCACTTTCTTCTTCGGCCGCGGAATCCGCTCCGCGATTTTCTTGGCCGCATTCCGGGCCGCTGTGTTCTTGCTCACGGGCCTCGCCAATCCAGCTTGCATATCTCGGCCGAACGGCCGGCGAAATTCCAATTGCGGCCGAAGGCGCGCATCTTGCTCTTGTCCGACTTCGCCACGATGATTTCCGGTGCGATCCAGTATTCGGAATTGGTAATGACGGTGTCTTTGTCGCGGTCCTTGCCGGGTATCGGCGTCACCGCGCCGTCGATAATCCGCGGTATCTGGAAAACGCGCGTCCTGTCACGCGTCTCATAGGTGATCGGCACCTGTTCCACGCCAAGGAAGTTTCCAACAAGAATCGACAGTAGCGAAGTGGTCCCGCCCGCCTTCCCGGTGAAGATTTTTGTCAGGGCCTTCACGGCATAGATGGAGGCGCGCTTGTCGATGAACAGGCCGGCGCTCCAGTTGCCGCGGCTCATATAGCCCGGGATTTCCATGACCAGACCAAGATTAAGGCCGGAAAGATCGACCTCGCCGAAATGGCCGGCGTCGATGCGGAACCCGGCCCACGTCTGGCAATAGCCTTCGGTCGGCGGATGGCTGCCGAGCGACAGAACGCAGGGGCAGAAAACCGTGCAATTGCAGGAGAGTACCAGCTCTCCCTTCATCGCCCAGCTCTGATCGGCCATCGAAATCTCCCTCACGCGGAAACTAATAGCAGGGCGGCGGCCCACACAAGCAGTATCGCACCGGAAACCTGGCTGGCCAGCCTGCCCGCGGTCTGTTTTTCGATCAGAGCGAACAGGCTGATCAGCGCCATCCAGAAGATGTTCGTCGCGCCCACGGCGAACATGACCAGCATCAGCGCCCAGCAACAGCCGAGACACCAGACGCCCTGCTCCACTCCCAGGCGAAAGACACGCCCCGGCTTCGCGCTCCAGTTGGCAAACAGGATCGAGAACGGGTTGCGGCACCTCTTGAGGCACGCCTGCTTCAAGCCGCTGAACTGATAGAGGCCGGCAATCGCCAAGGCGGCGGCCCCGGCAACCCCGACGACAGGATCGAGCACCTGTCCCGCGGCGACAAAGCCATAGATTATGAGCGTCAGCGCGGCGAACGCCACTGAGGCGGCAAGCCAAGTCGCGAGAAATCCCATCACCAGAACCAGCGGATGGGCGACGGGCTCTCCCTTGATCCGAGCGGTATCGGCAATCTCGCAATAGGTGCGGATCATCGGCGCCGCCGAGGGCAGCATCGTCGCCACCGCCATTATGAACCACATCAGGACGAGCGCCGACGCCGCCAACGAGCCTGAAAGCGGCGCCGGCGCAAGGCACAAAGCGAAGAACCGGTCGAGGAAATCCGGCAGCGGCAATGGCGGCAGGTTCTTCAGCAGCGCATCGCCCGGAGCGCCGCCGGCAACGCGGCTTTCGGCGCCGCGAATAGCCATGGCAGCGAGGATCCACCAGGCAAGCACGACGCCCGCACCGATAGTGAGCATCACGGCAAGGCGGGGGCTGCGCGCCAGTCCCGCCGTGGCGCGGCCGGCGCGGTCGAGATGGCGGAAATCGTGCTCCTGGGCGCTCATGCCAATCGAATGGGCCGAATCGGCGCGTTGATCAAGCCCGCCGATCTGCCCTATACCGCATGCAGGCCGACGGGCCGCCATCAACATGGAAGCCTGGCGTGGAGCAGAGTGACAAAGTTCGCATATTGATCGCCGGCAGCGGCCCGGCCGGCCTGATCGCGACACTCGGCTTTGCCGAGGCAGGCTTTGCCGTAACGTTGGCTGGCCCCGAGGCCGCCAGCGGCGATGGCCGCACCACCGCCCTTATGAACCCTGCTCTCAAGGTGCTCGACCGGCTGGGTGTGCTGGACGAACTCAGACCGCAGGCGGCGCCGCTGAAAATGATGCGCATCGTCGACGCAACGCGCCGGCTGATCCGCAGCCCGACCGTCACCTTCCGCGCCAGCGAAATCGGCGAGGAGCAGTTCGGGCTCAACCTGCCGAACAAAGTCCTGATCCCGGTGCTTGCCAAGAAGGTCGCCGCAAATCCCGGCATTGAGTGGCGAAAGTCGATGGTCGATGCCTGGCGGCTCGACGCCGACCACGCACATGCGAGCCTCGCCGATGGCAGTGAGGTCTCGGCATCGCTGGCGGTTGCCGCCGACGGGCGCCTGTCGCCGGCGCGCGAGGCCGCCGGCATCAGGGCCTCCGCCCGACCCTATCCTCAGTCGGCGCTCGTTCTCAATTTCAGCCATCGCAGCGAGCATGGCTTCATCTCAACTGAATTCCATACCGAGACCGGGCCGTTCACGCAGGTGCCGCTGCCGGGCAAGCGCTCCAGTCTCGTCTGGGTGGTGAAGCCGGAAACGGCACAGGAACTGGCCGCGCTCGACGATGCCATGCTGTCTGTTCGGGTCGAAGAGCAAATGCAGTCCATGCTCGGCCGGGTCTCGGTCGAGCCCGGCCGCCAAGTCTACCCGCTTTCGGCGGCCTCGCCTGGTCGGTTCGCGCAAAACCGTGTGGCGCTTGTCGGCGAGGCTGCTCATGTCTTCCCGCCGATCGGGGCACAAGGCCTCAATCTCGGCATCAGGGATATCGACGATCTAATTGGAATCGCCAGCGAAAATCGCGACGATCCCGGGTCGAGGCTGAGCCTTGCCGCCTACGACACGCGGCGCCGTCCGGACATCCTGGCGCGCAGCAGTGCGGTGAACTTGCTCAACATGTCACTGCTGTCCGACATGCTCCCGGCGCAGCTTGCGCGCAGCGCTGGCCTCAACGTGCTGGGCAGCTTCGCGCCGCTGCGCGCCTTCTTCATGCGCGAAGGCCTGCGGCCGGGAAGCGGTTTTCGGGCGCTCGCCGGCGGCTTCAGGAAACAGGCCGCGCGCTGAGGCACATTTGCAAACTACCGCTTTCGGCCGAGCATTGCGCCTGCCGATAGGTAGCTTGGTGGCCAGGGCGTCGGTAAAGCATTGCATTGGAGCAACGTCTGCGCCAAATCGTACCAAGCCGAAAGTCGGGGTCGATTTTTGAGCGCGTGACGTGTAGATTCAAGACCTTAGGCGCCCTGTGCGCGCAAGCCGCTGCGGCGCCTCGGGACCGAAGTGGTGAGTGCGATGAAGACGGCCAAATTCGCGATCGGACAAGTTGTTCGCCACCGGCTGTTTCCGTTCCGTGGCGTGATCTTCGACGTCGATCCGCAATTCGCCAACACCGAAGAATGGTATGAAGCGATCCCGGCGGACATGCGTCCAAGCAAGGACCAGCCTTTCTATCACCTTCTCGCCGAGAACTCCGAGACAGAGTACATCGCTTATGTATCCGAGCAGAACCTGCTCGAGGACCGGTCGGGCGAGCCGGTGCGGCACCCGCAGATCGGCGAGATGTTCGACAAGCTGCCCGACGGGCGCTACGAGCCGAAAGGTCACTCGAAACACTGAGGGCTGAACAAGCGACAATAAAAAAGCGGGGCGCCTGCCCCGCTCGCTTTTTAGCATGCTGGAGAAACGCTCCAACAATCAGTTGGCGGTCTTCGCCTTGTCCTGCTCTTCCTTAAGCTTCTTGGCGAAGTCCTGGTTGTTCTTGGCGACGAAGTCCTGCAGCTTCTTTTGGCGGTCCTCGATGTCCGACTGCTGCAGCGGCGGGCCGTCATAGGCGCCGCTGAAGCCCGTCAGCGCAACCTTGATCGGGTTCGGCTGGTTCTGGAAATTGACCGAGGTGAGCGTGATCTGCTGGCCCTTCTTGAAGGACGCGACAAGCTGGTCGGTCAGCGGCACTTCGGCCACGCAGCGATCCGGGAAGCAGATCACATAGTCGAGCTTCTGCGCCTTGCCGGAATCGATCTGCAGGCCGATGCCCGGAGGAACGAGACGGCCGGTCGGCACCGTCACCTGGAACACCTTACGGTTCACTTTGCCCTTGAGCTCGATCAGGCTGACGCCGGTGACGAGCTGGCCATTGCCGGCTGTGACGATGTTCTGCACGTTGCAGATATCGACGTCTTCCTGCTTGGTGCAGGCCTTGAACCAGCCCTGCGGAATCTGCGGCGGCTGCTGCGCGGAAGCGGTGAAAAGCCCGGCGCCCAGAACGCCGACCACGCCTGCGGCCAGCACCGAAAGGCGATACGCGTTGCTCGTCATATGGTGCACTTTCCTCTCAAATGATCCCGGGGACCGGCTTCTTCCTGCCGTGTGGTCCCGCTACCTGTTGCCCAAATGAGGCAACAGCATGACTTCGGAGCGCGTGTTACACTGCCAGCGGCGCCGAATCCAGCCCGGTTTCCGCGTTTTCTTGCCGCGTTCTCCTGCCCTGGACGAGCCTCATCGGCGATGCGTCGACTGAACCCAAGCGACCGGCGCGCGCCGATTCAATCGGGGAGCGAAATGCTCTAGGGTGCATGTCGAATCACCAAGCTGCCCGGCAAGGAGACGGTCATGGACCGCGTTCTCGTTCGGCTGATCGCCGCGACCTCGTTTCTGGCCCTCTCGCTGCTTCCGGCTTTGTCGGAACCGAAGCACGGCATCGCCATGCAGGGCGAGCCGGCGCTGCCTGCGGACTATACGCATTTCGACTACGTCAATCCCGACGCGCCGAAGGGCGGCAGCGTCACCTATTGCGTCGTCGGCAGTTTCGACAATCTCAACCCCTTCATCCTGAAGAGCCTGCGCACCACCGCGCGCGGCATGATCGACACGGTCTACGGCAACCTGGTCTTCGAGCCGTTGATGCAGCGCAACTACAACGAGCCCTTCAGCCTCTACGGCCTGCTCGCCGACAGCGCCGACATGGACCCGGGTCGCAAGAGCATCGAGTTCCACCTCAATCCCAAGGCCAAATGGTCGGACGGCCAGCCTGTGACGCCGGAGGACGTGCTGTTCACCTACGATGTCTTCAAGGACAAGGGCCGCCCGCCTTACAGCGATCGCATGAGCATGATTGCCAGGCTGGAGAAGACCGGCGACCACAGCGTGAAGTTCACCTTCAACGAAAAGGCCAATCGCGAATTTCCGCTGATCGTCGCGCTGACGCCGATCATCCCCAAGCACGCCTTCGACAAGGAGACTTTCGACAAGACCACGCTGAAGCCGCTGACCGGCAGCGGCCCCTATACCGTGGACAAGGTGCAGCCTGGGCAGCGCATCGTGTTCAAGCGCAATCCCAATTATTGGGGCAAGGACATCCCATCGAAGCGCGGCTTCGACAATTTCGACCAGATCACCATCGAGTATTTCCTCAACGCCAACGCGAAGACGGAAGCGTTCAAGAAAGGCATCTGCGCCCTCGACGACGAGACCGATCCGGTCAAGCGCGACCGCGATATCGACTTCCCGGCCTTTCGCAAGGGTGATGTGAAGCAGGAATATTTCGACACCGGTATTCCGCCCGTGGTGACGGGATTCCTGTTCAACACCAGGCTGCCGAAGTTTTCCAATCCGGTCGTGCGGCGTGCGCTCGGCATGCTCTACGACTTCGAATGGGCCAACAAAAACCTGTTCGCCGGCAAGTTCAATCGCACCATGAGCTTCTGGCAGAACTCCGAGCTGTCCGCGCTCGGCCATCCCGCCGACGACCGGGAGAAGGCGCTGCTTGCCCCCTACCCCGGCCGCGTCCCTGCCGAGGTGATGGACGGAACCTGGCGGCCGCCGGTCACCGACGGCTCCGGCCAGGACCGCAAGGTGCTGCGAGCGGCTTTCGAGCTCCTGAAAAGCGCTGGCTATCACGTAGAGGACGGCCGGATGCTCGACCCTGAAGGCAATCCCTTCGGCTTCGAGATCATGACGTCATCGCAGGACGAGGAGCGGCTTGCGGCTCTCTATCAGCGCACGCTGGAGAAGATCGGCATCGATGTAACCATCCGCGGCCTCGACGGCGATCAGATCCAGTCGCGCAAGCAGCGCTTCGACTTCGAGGTGCTGATCGGCACAAGCGGTTTCAACAATTCGCTCTCGCCCGGCAGCGAGCAGGTGGGACGCTGGGGATCCGTCGCCGCCAAGCAGGAGGGTTCATTCAACCTGGCCGGCGTCGCCGATCCCGCGGTCGATGCGGCGATCAACGCGATGCTGAATGCCCGCACGAAGGAAGACTATGTCGCCGCGGTTCGCGTTCTCGATCGGCTGCTGATATCGGGCAACTACATGGTGCCCATGCAATACAACACGCAGCAGTGGCTGGCTTACTGGAGCTACCTGGAACATCCGCAAAAGACGCCCATATTCGGCTATCAGCTGCCGACATGGTGGCGAAAGCCCAACTGACGCGATCCCCCGCCTGACACGGACCAAGCAAGGAGACGAGCATGAGCGCGGAGAACTCGATCACCATCGATGTGGTGTCGGATGTCGTCTGTCCCTGGTGCTTCATCGGCCAGAAGCGGCTGGACAGGGCGATCGCCGCTGCCGGCGATATCGACGTGCACGTGCGCTGGCGGCCGTTCCAGCTCGATCCGACCATTCCGCAAGGCGGCATGGATCGCCGCGAATACATGCTGGGCAAATTCGGCAGCGAGGAACGCATCCAGCAGATCCATGCGCGCATTGAGCCGCTCGGCGAGGCGGAAGGGATCCATTTCGCCTTCAGCGCCATCAAGGTCGCTCCCAACACGCTGGACGCCCACCGCGTTATCCGTTGGGCGGGGCCTGCCGGCGAGGACGTGCAGAACCGGCTGGTGCGACGCCTCTTCCAGCTGAATTTCGAGGAAGGCGCCAATCTCGGCGACCATGCCGTCCTAACCGAAGCCGCCCGCGAAGCCGGCATGGACGGTTCCGTGGTCGAGACGCTGCTGCCCACGGATGCCGATGTCGAGGCGGTGCGCAACGAGATCGCCACCGCCTCGCGCATGGGCATCACCGGCGTGCCCTGTTTCCTGCTCGAAGCCAAATATGCCGTTATGGGCGCGCAGGACGCCGACACGCTGGCCGATGCTATCCGCCAGGTCGCTGCGGCCAAGGCGCGCGGTGAGCTCGAAACGGCGGGCTAGACCAAGTTCGCATCACCCCTTCGCTAGCCGACGCGGAAGCCCGTGATGACTGCTGAGAGAGATTCCCGCGGTCTACGGTGGTTGATTCGAGGTAACCCCAGGTCTCCTGAAGGGACTTTTCGAGCCCTTCAACCATGGACCGGCCGCGCATCGGGCTGAATATTCCTTCACAAAACCGTGTTTTTGGCTTCCCCTGGGGAAAGTCCTTTCCAGCCGAAACTCTGTTCCCAACCGGCTGAACCAAAACACGAATTCCCCTCCGATAGATATCAGCCGGCAAAGCTTTTCTGTTGCCTTCATGCCACGGCCGGTAACCCTGTTCCCATTCGGAGGAAGAAAATTAATGGAAAATGATCAATTGGTGTTACCATGTGTAACAAAACAGGAAAGGTTCGGGCGGGATCGTGATTCGGGTCGGTAGACCGCGACGTACAATACCGGAGCAAACATCCAGCGAGGCGGCAAGGCCCTCGCCTCTGACGCCGGTATCGTCGATGCGCACATTCTGGGGGCTGATGCGAGCCTACTGGTTCTCCGACCGGTGGAAGGAAGCCTGGACCCTCACCCTCGTCATCGCGCTGCTGACAGCGCTCTCCAGCAAGGCCGGCGTGTGGTTTGCCGTGGCATCGGGCGAGCTGGTGAATTCGATCGCCTTCTTCCACGACGCCGCCAATATCAATCCGCTCCAGACGCTTCTGACCAATGCCGGCATGTTGGTGCTGTTGGTCGTGCTCAAGGACGCCGGCTTCACCGGAGTGCGCAATCTCGTTTCCGCAACCTTGCATCGCAAATGGCGGGGCTGGCTGAACAGCCAATTCAACCGGGCGCTGCTCGACGGCAACCATACCCATTTCCATGCCCAGCATGGCTCGGTTGCAGGCGGTATCGTCGCTCCCGACAACATGGACCAGCGCATCCAGGAATCGATCAAGGACATGACGGGCGGCGCCATCGGCCTCGCCATGGGCGTGCTGGGTGTGGCGACCTCGCTTTATTTCGTCGGCGAGAATTTGATCGGGGCCTCGGTGGAGGTCAAAGGGCTGGAGTTCCTCGGCAGCTATGGCAGCGCCGTGCTCGCCTTCCTGGCGGTCGCGACCTACGTGCCGCTCAACACCTGGATTGCGGTGAAGCTCGGCGGCCTACTCGAACGTCTCAACATCCGCATGCAACAGGCCGAGGGCAGCTATCGCAGCGAATTGACGACCTTCCTGCGCCGCAGCTTCCACGTCGCCGCCTCACACGGCGAGGATGTGCAGAAGACGATGCACGACAAGCTCTATGTCGACATCGACAAGACCTGGGGGCGGCTGAACGTCGTCAACACCAGCTACATGTCGTTCGAGCTGATCTACAATTTCATCGGCGCCCGCATCGTTTCCTACGGACCCGGTCTCGTGCCCTTCATTCACAACGGCTTCGATCTCAAGGGCTACATAACCGGCTCCGAAATGGTCGCGCAGCTGATCAGCCAGTGTTCGTGGTTCATCCATGTCATGCCCGCGATCGCCACGCTTAGAGCCAACAGCCAGCGTGTGACCGAGCTCGCCAGCGCCATCGAGAACGTCCAGCAGCCGCAGGAGTTCTATCGCCAGACCGGCCGCTCGGACTTCAGCTATGCCACGCAAAATCCCGTCTTCGGCCTGACCATCCAGAAGCTGGAGCTGGCGCATCAGGGCGAGGATGCGACGCCCTTCCTGAGCGCCGCCAACCTGCGCTTCCGCCGCGGCGAGTGGACATTCCTCAAGGGTGAGTCCGGCTGCGGCAAGACCTCGCTGATCAAGGCAATCAATGGTCTGTGGCCCTATGGTCGCGGCACCATCGTGTTCCCGGAAGGGGTGACGAGCTTCTATGCCGCCCAGGAGGTCAAGCTGCAGCAGGTCTCGCTGAAGCAGCTCGTCTGTCTGCCGGGTTCGGAAAACGATCACACCGACGTGCTGGTGGCGGCCGCGCTGCACAAGGCCGGACTCGGCGAATTCATCGGCCACCTGGCCGATGAGAGCCGCGAAGGCAAGCTCTGGGATCAGGTCCTGTCAGGCGGGCAGAAGCAGAAGCTGGTGGTAGCCCGCATCATCCTGCAGCAGCCGGGACTGCTCTTCCTCGACGAAGCGACCGGCGCTCTCGACCCCGAAGGCAAGATCGCCTTCCACGAAGCGATCAAGGTCAATTGCCCCGATGTAACCGTGATCAGCGTGATGCACGAGGCCGTTCCGCCGCGGTCGCTTTCCGGAGAGGAATTCTATCATAGCGTCGTGGCGATCTCCGATGGCGTCGCGACCAAGAAGCCGCTCGCTCCCGCTCTGCCGCGCGAGCTCACGACGATCCTCGCGCAGCCCCGGCCGGCCGAGGACAAATGGTTGCGCTTCCGGCGGCTCAAGCAGAAATAGCAATCAGCCCAGCCCTGGTCCGTCGCCTCGGCAGCGGCCACTGTCGATCACAGTCTCGCGATCCGGCAATGCTTCGCTCATTTTCAGCGCTCTTCGCGATTGACTCGGCAAAACGCGCTCCTATGTTGCGCCCGCTCGCAGATTTAAAACCTACACCGCCACGCGCCCTTCGGACGCGTAAAGGACGCTGTAGAATCTTAGAATTGCGCATGATCCTTTCCGAAAATCGGAGCCGATTTTTCGGGGAGTCATGCGCTACCCCGCGAGCAGAAAGGTCAAACCCGCCATGCCTGGCGACAGTCACAGTCGAACGCAACCGCCGTCCGCCTTGACGTGACCTGACGGCTCACGTCGTGCCGGACGGCAAGGAGTGAGCCATGAATGAATTCGCATCCGTATTGGACGACGAAGCGGTCGCCGTTGCCCGTGTTCTTGCCAACGACCACGTCGCCGACGTCGTCGAAGCCCTCAACCGCGAACCTCGCGAGACGGCCATCGAGCTGCTCTGCGCGGTGCCGTTCGAGCGGTTGGTCGAAATCTTCGACCAGCCGGAGCTCGAAAGCGCGCCGGAACTCGCCGCAGCCCTGCCGCGCGCGAAAGCAGGCAAGCTGCTCACCGCCATGTCGGTCGACCGCGCAGCCGACATCCTGCGCGAGCTCGATGAGCCTGCGCGCTCGGAACTGCTTGGCGCGCTTGCCCCACCGCTGCGCGCGACGCTGCTTTCGATTCTCGGTTATCCCGAAGGCAGCGCCGCCTCGATCATGACGACCGAGTTCGTCAGCGTGCCTTCGGACTGGACCGTCGGCCGCACACTCGACTACATCCGCAAAGTCGAGCGCACGCGCGAGACCGTCTATGCGATTTACATCACCGACAAGGAGACGCAGCTCCTGCTGCGGGCGACGGGCTTGCGCCGGCTGATCACCGGCGAGCCTCAGGACTCGATCCTGTCGGTGGCGCCGGATCGCATGCCGGTCACGGTCACGCCGCTGACCGATCGCGAAACGCTGGCGCAGACGATCTCCAAATACGATCTGCTCGCCCTGCCGGTTGTGGATCACGGCAAGATCCTCGGCATCGTCACCATCGACGACATCATCGACACCATGGTCGAGGAAACGACCGAAGACGTTCATCGTTTCGGCGGCATGGAGGCGCTGGACGAGCCCTATATGAAGATGGGCTTTCTCGCCATGATCCAGAAGCGGGCCGGCTGGCTATGCGCACTGTTCCTCAGCGAGATGCTCACGGCGAACGCCATGCAGAGCTACGAGGGCGAGTTGGAGAAGGCGATCGTGCTCACCCTCTTCATCCCGCTGATCATGAGCTCGGGCGGCAATTCCGGCTCGCAGGCGACCTCGCTCGTCATCCGCGCGCTGGCACTGCGCGAGATCGGCCTTCGCGACTGGTGGCGTGTCGCCTTGCGCGAGCTGCCGACCGGTTTGGTGCTCGGCTCGATCCTCGGCATAGTCGGCATCTGCCGCATCGCGCTCTGGCAGTATTTCGGCTTCTACGACTATGGCCCGCATTGGATGCTGATCGCGGCAACGGTGGGCGCGGCGCTGGTCGGCATCGTGACCTTCGGCTCGCTGTCGGGATCGATGCTGCCTTTCGCGCTGAAGCGCATCGGCTTCGATCCGGCAAGCGCCTCGGCACCGTTCGTCGCCACGCTGGTCGATGTCACCGGGCTGGTGATCTATTTCTCGGTGGCTCTGGTGATCCTGCGCGGCACGCTCCTCTAGCCAAGAAACTTCGCGCCGCCGGCATGGCCGGCGGCGCCTTCCCGGCTTGGCTTCAAACGCGCTCGCCGTTCTTCACGCGATAGGTCGGCTTGTACATGGTGACCAGCTCCTCCGCCGCTGTCGGGTGGACGGCCATGGTGCGGTCGAAATCGTCCTTGCTCAGCCCCGCCTTCAGCGGAATGCCGAGCAGCTGCGCCATCTCGCCGGCGTCCGGTCCCAGGATATGGGCGCCGAGCACTTTCCGCGACGCGCCGTCGACCACCAGCTTCATCAGCATCTTTTCGTCACGGCCCGACAGCGTGTGCCGCATGGGACGGAAAGACGCGCGATAGATCTCGATGTCGGGGAAGCGCTTGACCGCCTCGTCCTCGGATAGGCCAACGGTGCCGATCTCGGGCTGCGAAAACACGGCCGTCGGAATGGTATCATGGTCTGGCGCTGTCGGATTGCCTTTGAAGGCTGTCTCGATGAAACACATCGCTTCGTGGATGGCCACCGGCGTCAGTTGCACGCGGTGGGTGACGTCGCCGATCGCCCAGATATTGTCGATGCTGGTGCGGGAAAATTCATCGACGATGATCGCGCCGGTCTTGCCGAGCTCAACGCCGACGCCTTCGAGGCCCATATTCTCCGTGTTCGGGATGCGGCCGATCGCCAGCATGACCTGGTCGACGGTCAGCGTCTGACCACTGGAGAGCAGCACGTCCAGTCTGCCCTCAGCGGTCTTGCGCACCCATTCCGAGATCGAACGGCAGAGGATCCTGATCCCCTTCTTCTCCATTGTCTCGTGCAGCGAGCGGCGAAGGTCCATATCGAAGCGCGAAAGAATTTCTTGGCCACGGTAGACCAGCGTGGTGTCGACGCCCAGTCCATGAAAGATGTTGGCGAATTCGACGGCGATATAGCCGCCGCCCTCGATCATGATCGCCTTCGGCAATTCCTTGAGATCGAAGGCTTCGTTGGAGAAGATGCAATATTCGTGGCCGGAAAGCGCCGGGTGCGGAGCCGGACGGCCGCCCGTGGCGATCAGGATCTGGTCGGCGCTGACGGTGCGGTCTTCGGCAGTGAGATAGACGGAATGCGGATCGACCAGCACGGCGCGCGAGTGGAAGGCCTCGCCGCCCGCACCTTCGACATTCCTCTTGTAGATCGCCTCCAGCCTGGCGATCTCCTTGTCCTTGTTGGCGACCAGCGTCGGCCAGTCGAAGCTTGCCTCGGGCACCATCCAGCCATAGCCGGCGGCATCGGCGAAATGTTCGGGGAATTGCGAGGCATAGACATAAAGTTTCTTCGGCACGCAGCCGCGGATGACGCAAGTACCGCCATAGCGATACTCCTCGGCAATGGCGACGCGCTTGCCGAGCGAGGCAGCCACACGGGCCGCCCTCACCCCGCCGGAGCCGCCGCCGATGACGAAGAGATCGTAGTCGTAACCGGCCATCGAAAGGACTCCTGCGCAATGGAAGTGTGTCACAGGTAGGCGGACAGCAGGCAAAAGAAAAGCCCGGAAATCCGGGCTCTTCTGGTCCAGTCGGCCGTCGGCCGCTTGATGCGGATCAGTTCTGCGAATTGTCGGCAGGAGCCGAGTTGTCGGCAGGAGCCTGGTCGTCTGCAGGCGCCGAATTATCGGCAGGTGCGGAGCCGTCGGCAGGAGCGGTCGCATCCTTCGCAGGCTTGGCCGGAGCCGCGGCCTTTGCGGCGGCGGCGAGCGTTTCGCCGACCTGCTGGGCGAGGTCGCGGGCGACCCCGTTCTGCCAAATGTCGGCCGCCTTCACCAGGTCGCGCGTGACCGCCGGGCCGCTGTCGAGCAGCTTCTTGCCGGCTTCCGAGCTGTAGAAAGTGGCGATATCGTTGAGGTCCTTTTCGGAAAACACCTTGGCGTAGGCGAGCGCCGCCTCCTTCTCCAGGTCGGCGCGGCGCGCCGCCAAGCCCATCGCCTTTTCGGTGACCGTCTTGCCGATCAGTTCCTGCATGTCGGGATTCTTCTGGATCAGCTGGTTCTCAAGCGCGGCCGCCGCCTGCGGCAGGATATTGTCGAACGGGTCGGTGGCGTGGATAGCCGCAACTGCGGCCCGTGCGGCCTTCAGATGCGATTCGCTGATATCCTGCGAAAACGCCGGCGAGGACAGCGCAAGCACCGCTGAGGCCGCCAGAATGGTCGAAAAGCGGCGAACCCGTTTATGCAACATCATGGTAGATAGAACTCCCTGGTTTTCGGGCGGCATGGACGGTTTGGATGCCGTCGCCGCCGGCGATGACGGCGGTTGACGCCAGCCCGATGAATAGACCGTGCTCGACGACGCCTGGAATGGCGAAGAGAGCATTCGAAAGCGCTCTTGTATCCGGAATGCGGCCAAAAGATGCATCGAGGATAAAGTGGCCGCCGTCTGTAACAAATGGCTGCTCCCCCGTCATCCTCAATGTCACCGGGCCGGCAAGGCCGAGGCTTGCCGCCGCCGCGCCGACCGCGATCTCGGTGGCGCGCAGGCCGAACTTGTTGACCTCGATCGGCAGCGGGAAACGGCCGAGCGTCTCGACCATCTTGGACTGGTCGGCAATCACGATCATGCGCTGCGACGCCGCCGCGACGATCTTCTCGCGCAGCAGCGCCCCGCCGCCGCCCTTGATCAACGTCAGCGCGGGATCGATCTCGTCGGCGCCGTCGATGGTGAGGTCGAGCTCCGGCGTTTCCTCGAGCGTCGACAGCGGCACGCCAAGCTCGCGGCAGAGTGCCGCGGTGCGCTCGGATGTGGGCACGCCGATGACGCTGAGGCCGGTCGCGACCTTTTCGGCGAGCAGCCGGACGAACTCGTCGGCGGTCGTGCCCGTGCCGATGCCGAGCCGCATGCCGCTGCTGACATGGGCGAGCGCTGCACGCGCGGCCTCGACCTTCATCTGCCTTGCGTCCATGCCGCTCCTGTCCCCGATTTCCATGGTTTGGCGCGCCTCCTAGCATTTTTGCCTGTCCCGTCAAAGGCTCTGCCTGTGGACCGATGGAGGCGGCTTGCTTGACCACCGCCCAGCTTGTATCGGCTGCGGAACCTCAATTATTCAGGACTGGCCATGACCCGACCGATCATCGTGTTCGACCTCGACGGGACGCTCATCGACACTGCGCCGGATCTGCTCGACAGCCTCAACCACAGCCTGGCGGCCGCGGAGCTTGCCGCGGTCGACCAAGCCGGCTTCAAGCGCTACGTCGGCCATGGCGGCCGCGTGATGATCGAACGCGCGCATGCGGCGCAAAACAAGGCGCTGATGGCGGAAGAGCACGACCGGCTGCTGAAGCTTTTCCTCGACCACTACACGATCAACATTCCAGGCAAGTCCCGCCCCTATCCCGGCGTGGTCGCGGCTCTCGACCACTTCCAGGCCGCCGGTTATCTGATGGCGGTTTGCACCAACAAGTATGAAGCGAATTCGGCGACGCTGATCGGCGCGCTCCGTCTCGACAAATACTTTGCCGCGATCTGCGGCCAGGACACTTTTGCCTTCCGCAAACCCGACCCGCGCCATCTGACCGAAACCATCAAACTGGCTGGCGGCGATCCGCACAACGCCCTGATGGTCGGCGATTCGCAGACCGACATCGACACCGCCAAGGCGGCCGGTATTCCGGTGGTGGCGGTCGATTTCGGCTATACGGATCGTCATGTGCGCGAGTTCGAACCGACGCTGGTGATCTCGCATTTCGACACGCTGACGCCGGAATTGGCCCAGCGTCTGATCGCTGCGGCGCGCTGAGCGCCTGCCCAGATCGAGCCGGCAGGAACCCGAAATCGGTCCGCAGGATAACGTCGGCACATTGCCTTGACTTCGCGCACGCGCCTCCCTTATATCGCGGCTCGCTTCGGCCTTCGGGCAACGAGCGGGCGATTAGCTCAGCGGGAGAGCACACCCTTCACACGGGTGGGGTCGCAGGTTCAATCCCTGCATCGCCCACCATCCAACTTACCGAAAGTTGGATGATCCGGCCGCGATGAACCTCTTCGATTTCGTGCAGCGGGGCAGCTCGCGTCCGGGAGGCCGCTTAGATCAGGCCTCGGCGCACATTCAAATGCGTTACTCCCGTCACCAGAATGGCGCCGGTCATGAAGTAGAGCGTGGCTATGATGTTGCCCTGTTGGAAATGCAGCCCGGCAAACAGCAGGGCCATAACCACGGCAAGAAATGCGATTACACGCGAGAAGTTATCGGGCATGGGGCAGCGAACCTATGCAAATAGGATGATGGCCGCCCTCAATCAGCCGCGCGCTCCATAGATCGGTTTTCGATTTTCCGCAATTGCCTTTTGAAGCACTGCCGCAATATGGTGCCTGCTGCGGCGGGTGCCGACAACCGGGCCGCTGCCCTTGTCGCCGACATTTCGTTCGAAGGCGCTGAGTTCGTCGGTCGGGGTCGTCGGACTGGTCCATGCAGGGCGGCGGCAAGCCGCTGCTGGACAGGCGACGCTTCTGTGATCGCCTTCACATACGCCGCGGAGGCGTCGCGCACAGATATCGCACCGGGTGGCACTGATGCATGGGCTCCAACGGCCTCCGGACCTGAAAGCTCGGCAGGGAGTTTCGATCACTAGCCATTTTCAGATTTGCTGTTCGCGCGCGTCGGTCACCTCCCGCCACGCGCGCGAACGGCGTTTCGTAGTTCGGTTCGCGTCCGCCAGCGCGCTCCGGTTTCCCGCTGCAAGGGACAGTTGCCGGACAATTTGATGCCGGCAGCGCACGTCTGGCGCCCGATCTACAAAGGCCGTCGTGTGTTGCCGCAATCGCACCAAAGGAGACAGGCCTTGATCGAGCATGCACTTGTCATACAATTTCCGCTCAACGAGAGGCGGAACCGCATCATGTCCACAGCCAGCGCAGACGACAGGAGCACCCTGCCGCGTCTGGCGCGGATCGATCCGCGCCAGTTCGATTTGCTGTTCGGCGGCTGCAAGGTCGAACGTTATGCCGCCGGTCAGCACCTGTTCGTCCAGGAGGACGCATCCGACCGCATCTACGGCGTGATGAGCGGCACGGTCGAGATTTCGCTCTATTCACCGGGCGGGCAGAAGCTGGTGGCCAATATCGAGCTGTCGCGCAGCCTGATCGGCGAGATCGGCGCGCTCGACGGACGCCCGCGCACGGCAACCGCCATTTGCCTCACCGCATGCGAGCTAGTTTCTCTCAGTCGCACGCAACTCTTTGATCGCATTGAAAAAAATCCACCGCTAGCGCGCGCCATGATCGAGCTGCTGTGCACGCGGCTGCGCTGGGTCAGCGGCGAGCTTGGCGACCAGGCCTTCTTCGGCATCGAGGCCCGGCTGGCGAAACGGCTGGTGTTCCTCAGCGGCGTCATGGCCGACCCCGCCGGCTGGATCCCGATTTCGCAATCGGAACTCGGCGAATTCCTCGGCGCGACGCGCGAGTCGGTCAACAAGACGCTCAACGACTGGCGCAACCGGCACATGATCGACATCAAACGCGGCGGGCTGCGCATCACAAATGCCGCCGCGCTGAACCACATCGCCGCTTCGCAGGACGACGACTGAACGATTCTGACCCGAATCAGAGCCGCGAAATCAGGTAGCGCAGCGCGGACCGGCTCGGCATGAAGAAGTAGCCGCCGCCTTTCGTGGTGACGAATTGCGGCATGTCCCTGAGCACCGTCACCTTTTCCCAGGACGGAATCGAGAATCGGCCGCCGCCGTCGCGCGCGCCGATCGTCGGATCCTTTTCGCCGACAAGGCCTTGGAACGAGCTCGACGAGACCCAGGTCTGCTGAATGAACTCGTATTGGCGTTCGATGTCGGCGTTGAGGCACATGAAGAGAAGCCCCTTCTCGACCTTCCCGCTGCGGTCCTTCTTCTCATAGGTGCGGCCGACGCGCAGGATGCGGTGGCGCTTGCCGATCCTGATCTGCGTCTCGCGATCCTCGCCAAGCGAGTCGCGCGGATTGGAACGGCGTATGTGCGAGCCGAGCGGACAGCGATGCCCCTGCGGGTCCTCGGCGCCGAGCGCGAAGTCGTTGTCGACGCCACGACCCGGGCGGCCATCGGGGTTGCGCACCAGCGAACTGCCGTCCTGCCAGCGGCCGAGCATCTTGGCCGCGACCCAGCGCGGCGTGATGGCGTTGTCGCCGGTCTCGCGCGCAGCCCGCGCGGCGGCATGCTTGCAATAGTCATCGAATAACTCGACATGCTGCTCGAAATGGCGCACGACCAGGAACGAGCCGTTGCGGCCGAAATCGCGCGGCGGCGGGGGCTGACCGGGGATCTGCCGGTTGCGCCGCACCTGAGACAGGATGCCGGTCCGATCCTGTGCTGCCCGGACGGAGGGCGAGGCTGGATAGAACCCATGCTCGTCGCGATAGCCGAACAGGAACTCGCCCGGCGCGACCAGGTGCATCGGCGCGGCACCCTTGCTGGCGCGCGACGTACCCCTGACGATCGGCTGCGAGACGCCGTCGGCAAAGCCGAAATGCTCGTAGGCGCGGGCGCGCTCCGGCTTGCCGTCGTTGCCGGCATGTTGCGTTGTCCCACCGTCCTTCTTTGGCTCGCGGTTCACGACAAGCGGCAATTCGGCAACGATCTTCATCCCCGCGCCTGTCGTCTTTCGCTTCGCGGCCGCAACCTCCCCCTTCAGTACCGCCGGCTCCGCGGCGTAGCAGATGACGACTGCGTCGACCGGCGCCGTGGCCGAACCCCACTGCCATTTGTCAGGCGCATCGGGGCCGGTGTCGTCGAGGATGCGGCTGCGCTCTGGATTGCCCATGCCGTGGCGAAAGGCAGCTGGGAATGTGTCCAGCGGATCGTCGTCGACGCCGCCCTTCAGCCCAAGACGGCGCAAACCGTCGGGACCGAAGGCCACCGTCATGGCGCGTCCGGCCGGCACGCCGTCGCCGAAACTGGTCTTGTCGATGACGAAGTCCAGCCACGCTCTGCGTTGCATGGCCGGCAGTTCTTCCGGCACCCGGATCGCCAGCATATGCGCGTGGCCAAGCGCGCCGAACGGGCCGAAGAAAATGGATTGGATCTCGCCGGCTTCCAGTTCTTCCACGGGCGAAGGCGCCGGTTCACGGCCGACGGTTGCAGCCGGCCTTGCCTGCGGCCGCTGCAGCGAGCCGAACAGGCTCACCCAGTTGCGGGCCTCGCTGCCGGTGGCGGAAGCAATGCCGCGCCGGATCTTCGAGTTGATACGGATGCGCGCGGTGTTGAGATGCGGATAGGCAGAGTACCAGAACAGCGTCGGCACCTGCTGACGCCGCGCCCAGCGCTTGAAGCGGTCCCCGTCGCGCGCGCCGTCGAGGAAGAGCCAACGCGTGCGCGGGTAGCCTTCCGTGTTGCTCCATACGCCGGTCAGGCCCTCTGAGGCCTTGGCGATGAAGTCCTCGAGATAGCTTTCCCAGCTGCCGCCATAGTTGGAGAAGAACATCAGCTTGTCGGTGCCCGGCAGCAGCACCCAGCGGGCGAAGTGAATGGTGTTTATGGTGGCGAGGAACCCCGGCTTGAACACTTTCTGCGCCGATATCGAGATCAGATAGAAGGAAAGCCTCAGCGCCAGTCGCCGCAAGGTGCCGGCCTTCATCGTCGATATCGCGGTGAGATGGTTTTGCGCGCAGTGGTCCTCATTGGCGAGTATCCTGTCCAGCGCGCCGAGATCGACCGGCGTGTTCTGCGGCCGGTCCTTGTCCTCGAGGCGCCGCAGGCTGAGGAAGCACAAGCCGATGAACAGCAGGGCTATCGCGAGCAGCCCCAGCACCGCCAGCAGAAGCGCGGTGCCGGCAATTGCGACGTTGGTGAAGGTGACACCGTGCGGATTGCCGAACACGAGCACATAGGTCATGCGCCAGCAGGCAAGTATGACGATCGCGACGGTGGCGAGCACAGCCGGCGCAAGCAGCGTCGTCGTCAAGGCTCGCCACCAGCGGCCCGGAGGCCGCTCCAGCAGGCTCTCAGCCGGCTCGAAGGCCCAGCCGAACTGTCCTAGCGACTGGGCATGCCGGCGCGCCTCGGTGAGCACAGCAAGGGCGTTGCCAATACCCGCTCGCGGCTTTTCGACGATCTCGCGCACGCTGTCGGCGAGCTCTGCCTCGGCCAGGATGCGGCGCACCGAATGGCCAGGCGTTCCGGAAAAAACCAGCCCTGCCGTGCTGCCGAAGGACGGCGAGATCTCGATGTGATGCTTCTTCAGGAAGTCCTGCAGCGAAGAGTCGTCGGGCAGACCGCACACGGCCCTTAAGATCGGCCGCAGGCGGTGGCCTATGGCCTGCGTGATGGCACCGATGACATCGTCGGTGCTGCCGTCGCCGGAGATTTCGAGTACGAGCGCGCCCGTCTCGAGGTCCGATTTCTCGTCCCTGCCGGTGGCGGCGACAGCCAGGCTGGCGAAGTGGACCGTGCCGACATTGTCGAGCGCATTGCCCACCTCGTCGATCGCCGGGTTGCCAAGTGCGCCGACCTTGTCGCGCACGGCATCCAGCGGCACCGCACGCCTGATCGGGCAAACCACGGTGACCATCGACTGGTCGACTGTGCGGCAAAGCGGCGAGCGCTCGAAATCGACCTTGAGGCTGGCCGGATAGGCGCCGACATTGACCATCTTGCCGGCTCTGCCGCGCGCGCGGCGGAGCTTGGGCTTGCTGAACAGGGCGCGAACGCATTCGCCGATCTGAATGCGGGCGATCTCGGCCCCGATGCACAGATGAATGCCGTGGCCGAACACCATGTAATCGCGAGAAGGCCGCGAGGTGTCGAATTCGTTTGGCCTTTGCACGATTTCCGGATCGAACATAGCGGAAAGCGTCGCCGGCATGACGACCGTTCCGGCCTTCACAAGGCGCTCTCGCCGCGTGCCTTGGCCGATGACCGCGTCACGGGCGGTGTAGCGCCACGGACCGACCCAGATCGGCTTGAAGCGCATGGCTTCCAGGATCGCCCGATCGAGTTTGCCGGTACCGCCCGCTGCAATGGCTGCGTCGACAGCCTGCCTTGCATCTGACCGCGACAGGATGACGTCCAGGCAATTGCCGCCGGCAAGCACATTGGTCGGAACGAAGCCGGCAATCATGCCGAGCATGATCGAATGGATGTCGGGCTGCGATAGGCGCCCTTGATCCATGAGCGCGACGAGGCGCGCCAGCGGCCGTTCGTCCTTCCCTCCCCTGTCCCTGATCGCGGCAATCGAGCGGTCGATGACCTTGATCAGACGATCGCCGCCGACGATCGCGAGCTGACGTGTCGTTGGGCTCGCTGTCGGATCGGAAAAGAACAGCGCGCTGAGCGCGATCGACCAGTCGGCGAATTCGGTTTCATCGTCGATCTCGAGGCCGAAATAGTCGCGACAGATGCGTACCGGAACGATCTTCATCAGCCCGCCGATGGCGTCGAAGCCGGGGCTGGCCCGGGTCATGATGTCGCGCGAATGACGCTCGGCGATCGGCCTGACGGCGGCTTCGACTTCCGCCGGCGGAAAGGCGCTCAGCACGGCCGATTTCATTTGCCGGTAGGCGGCCCCGTCCTGCATGCCGAGGATGAAGTTCGATCCCCTGGCCAGTTCCGCCATTTCCGGTCCGTACGGCGTCTCGAACTCGTCGCCGCGCTCCAAAATGTCGCGCACATCGACGCCTTTGGTGACAAGCAGGAAATTGCCGAAGGCCAGGTTCGGCCAGAAGCGGCGCAGCAGCGCCAGCAGCCAGCGCGGGTCGTTGAAAAGGAAGCCGGCGATACGGGACGCAAGCCCCTTGGCGCGGAGCCGGTCGATATCGAAGGGCGGCATTTCGGCGACAGGGCGCTGGCTCTTCTGGGCAGCGCGGACAGCAGCGAAATACTTCAACTTGATCATGCGCGTTCGAGCCCCCCGGCTGTCCACGTCACTGCGATGCCGGCTATTGTCTGGCCTAGGTTTGGTTCGGTCCGGCGTATGTGATTTTTTTCACAATCATCGGTGTTCGGTTCCAGCAATCATGCGATGGACTTGGCCTGGCCGAAATTCGCGATCAGGAAGTTGTTCTTCGCAGGATCGACGAACGGTATCCAGCGAATCCGCTGCTCAGAAAAATCGGGATGCCTGGTTGCCAGAATGGCGCGTTCGCGTTCGGCCTCCTCAAGACGGCCGCTCCGCATCAAGGCGCCGATTTTGAGGAACCTGGCGTAGAAATAGCCCGGCGAAAGGTTGAGCGAGCGATCGGCAACCGCAATTGCGGCCGGCCAGTCCTCGACCAAACAGTATGCGGCAGCCAGCTCGCCCAGATTGTGAAAGCGGTAGAGGTCGAACGGGCTCAGCCGCTCGGTATCCAGGAAGAACGGGATCGCGCCGGCGGCATCGCCAAGCAGCAGCCGCGCGCTGCCCATTGCCGAGCGGGCGAAGGCAAAGCTCGGATTGATGTGGATCGCCTCGGCCAGATGCTCCGCCGCCGATGCCGGCTGGCCGCGCATGATGTCGGCCGCCCCGAGATAGGCGTGCGGCCGCGCGTCGAGGCTGTCCATCAAGAGCGACTTGCGCGCAAATTCTTCGACCTTGGCCAGGTCGTCGCTGTCGCCGAAGCGCAGCCATGCCCGCCAGAAATACCACCATGCCAGCTCGTTCAGCACGGCGCTGGAATTCGGATCTTCTTGGTAAGCCTTCTCGAAGAATTCGAGCGCGATCTCGGTGTCTTTGCGCGTGCGCCTGTTCATGTGCCAGCGGCCTCGCCGCACCAGCTGCCAGGTCTCGAGGCTTTCCCACGGCACCTGGAAGGTGCGCACCTGCTCGGCTCGGTCGACCTCCTTGTCGAGGATCGAAACGATCTCGCTGCCGATCTGGTCGCGCAGCCTGAAGATGTCGATGAGGTCGCGGTCGAAGCGCTGCGACCAGACCAGGCGCCCGTTCGACGTGTCGGTCAGCGAGGCGTTGAGGCGTATCTGCCCGCTGTGGCGCGCCAGCGTGCCGCCGACGATGTAGCGCGCGCCAAGCGCATTGCCGATGAGCCTGGTTCCGAGCTGGTCGTCGCGAAACTGGAAGCTGGAGCCCTTCGCGATTACCGAGAGCCAGCGGGTGTTGGACAGGCCGTAGATGATGTCTTCCGCAATGCCGTCGGCCATGTAGCCGACGTCAGGCTCGCCTCCGTTGCTGCCGTGAAACGGCAGCACCGCGATTGCCGGCGGGCCCTTCGATGCGAGTCTGTCATGGACGGGAGCGGTAGGGATGGCGGCCAGGGGCGCAGCAATCGCCGCGCCGTTGCCGCCGCGTCCGGCGATCAGCACACGTACAGGCAGGGCGATGTTCTTGAGCATGAACTCGCCAAGGTCGGTGAAAACCGCGGCCGTCTTGTCCTTCACGTGGTGCCAGGTCGTCTCTGAGATGGCTAGACCGTCATGTGGAGCGAATTCCTGCAGGCGCGCGGCAATGTTGACGTCGTCGCCATAGAGGCGGCCCTCGCGGACGATGACGTCTCCGGTGTTGATCCCGGCCCGGAACGGCATGCGCATCTCATCCGCGGCCGAGGCATTGAGCGCCATGATCCGGTCCTGGAAATCGAACGCCGCGCGCAAGGCTTCGATTGGATTGCCGAATTCGGCCATGATGCTGTCGCCGGCAACGCCAAACGTGCGGCCGCCAAAGGCGCCGCAACTGTCGGTGATGATATCGCGCCTTTCCTCGAAGGCCGCGACGGCGCGCTCGTCGTCGATGCCCATCAGCCGCGAAAAACCAACGGCGTCGATAGAAATGATTGTCGCAAGCTGACGGGTATAGTTCCGTTCAGCCATGGTTGAGCCCCCGGTCCCTGTTTTCGGTTCAGAACAGGCGACTTCCGCTCCAAAAAACCTTCGCCGTTTGCCGATGGAAGATCCCCGGCAGGCTCGGCGCGCCGTTGCCACCCTGTTGGTCCGGGACTCTAACAGGGTCTGGCCAAAAGCTCTACCACGAACAGCTAATGGAAGGCGGTTTCGGCGCAAGCCATGGTTAGTCGTTCGTTACCTGAAGTCCGATGTTGCAGAAGCCTCCTTACTTGTTGGATTCACGCCGTTTTACTTATTTAAGCTTTCGCGAATAGAAGTCGCGCCGGCCGTGACGGACCAACTGTGGAGCAAGGCGTTGCGGTCCGTTGGCGGAACCAACGGGCCCGGATTCGAGTTGTCAGCGCGTTCATGCCACCACGAGAGATTGAGGGCAGTCATGCGCGGTGTTCTTTTGGCAAGCGGTATCGCGTTTTTCCTTGTCGGCGGGTCGGCTTTCGCGGCCGAAGCGCAAGCGCTGCCGCCGCAAAATGCCAAGAAGCTCTCGGAAATCCTGACCAAGGTCGAGAAGCGGAGCGACTTCCAATATATCAAGGAGGTCGGCTGGAGCAGCGACGGCTATACCGTTACCTATTACACGACCGACAAGGCCAAGGTCGAAATCACCTACGATCCGGTCACCGGCGAACCGAAGTAACGCCTGATACGGCCGCCCGCAGCTGGGCCGGCGCCTCCCTATCCGAGACTTGCGTCGATGCACGTTTGATGGCTGACTGCGCGCCATGATTGCGGGCACGGGGGTGCATGGGAATGGTTGGCTACGTTCTAAAGCGCATCCTGATGGTGCTCGCCGGCTATCTGATCGCGGTGCTCGTCGGATTGGTCGCGTTGGTCGCGATCTATGCAGCGCTGAGCTCGCTGCCCAACGCCCCAAGCTATTTCGAGCTGATGCAGTTCACGCCCGTCGCCGTGCTGGTCGTGCCGCCGCTTGGCATGTTCGTCTATTTCCTGACGATCGTGGCGACCGGCATGCAGACTCTGATCTTTGCGCTTATTGCCGAGGTCTTCTCGTTGCGGAGCTTCTGGCTGCATATGCTGTTCGGCGGCGTGGTTGCGGCCGCCGGTTTCATGCTGCTCTCGCCGGGCGCGCCGCACGATCCGGAACGCTGGGCCGACCTTGGCATCATCGTCGCGGCCGGGCTGGTGGCCGGTTTCGTTTATTGGCTCATTGCCGGACGTGATGCCGGTTTCAGGCGGCCGCTCATCGAGCGCTTAGGTTGACGGTGCGCGCACCGCTTCGGTCGCATCCAGCGCCTGCATCAGCTTCGAATCGCGATCGTAGACGTCGTCGAAATATTCGACCTTGCCGGACATGTCCGGCCAAGCGGTGAAATAGGCGACATAGACCGGGATGACGCGCGTGACATTCTCGGTCGAATGACCATGCTTCAGCTTCTCGGCGATGTCGTCGACCGACGTGCCGAGCACAGCGGCCGCCATGCCGCGCGGATCCTGCAGGCGTATGCAGCCATGGCTCAGCGCGCGCATGTCGCGCCCGAAGAACGACTTCTGCGGCGTGTCGTGCATGTAGATGGCGTGCTTGTTGGGGAAGAGGATCTTCAACTCGCCAAGCGCATTGGCCTCGCTCGGCTGCTGGCGCACGCTGAACGGGATTTTGGCACCGTAGGCGCCCCAGTCCACCGCCGCAGAGGGAACTCGCCTGCCGCTGGAATCCGTCACCTCATAGCCGGCGCGGTCCAGATAGCCCGGATCGCTGCGCAGCCTCGGCAGCATCTCGTTGACGATGATCGACTGCGGCACGCCCCAATAGGGGTGGAAGTCGACCTGCTTGATCTGGTTGTAGAAAAATGCGGTCTGGTTGGTGACCTTGCCGATGACCACGCGGGTCTTCAGCTTCTCCTCGCCGTTGTCGATGTAGCTTGCGGTGAAGGCCGGCTGGTTGATGAAGACGCGCGGGCTGCCAAGATCGGAGGGGAGCCAGCGCAGCTCTTCAAGCGCCGCCATGACCTTCTCGACCTTGTCCGCCTTGGACGTTCCGGCGAGCGAGGCGACGGTGCGCGGGCCGATGACGCCGTCGCCCTTCATGCCGGCCCGCTTCTGCACCGCCTTGATCACCGGCACCAGGTCAGGACCGTAAAGCTCGCTCTTGCCGAGCCGGGCGAGGGTCTCGCCAAAGTCACCGCCCATCTCGTCATCGAGATTGCGCGCGATCAAAGTCAAAAGCTTGGGCAGTTCCGGGCTGCTTTCACCGGGCTTCAGGAGCAGCTTCGGATCGACGACGATCTCGTTCTCCTCGCTTGCCTGGAGCGACTCCAACTCGACGCGCAGCGCCTGATATTCAGGGTTCTGCGGGTGCCGCGATTCGAGATAGGTGCGCACCTCTTGCGTGTGCGCCAGCGTCTTCAGCACGCCTTCGAGATCGAGCGGCTTGCCCGGAAAATCGTAATAGCCGGTCATGCGGTTCGGATCGACTCGGCCGCTCTGGGCGTCATGGGCGTAGCGCAGCACGCGCGCCGATAGCGCCATCTCGAAGCGAACCAGTTCCTTGGTCCGCGCTTCGGGCAAGGCGGCATTCGTGGCCGCCGCAGGAACATCGACGGAATAATCGGCAGGCGTCAGGCCATAGCTCGCCGCTCCGCCAAGCACCCGCACGGCATCCTGCGCCCTGCTGTTGGGTGCATCCCCTGTCACCCAGATGAAATCCGGATTGGCCGAATAGTAGGCGATGAGCGCCTTGGCGATATCGGGCTCGGCAAAGAGTTCATAATCGCTCAGGCCCGCCAGCGCGTCGCGGAACGCGCTTCCGGTTACGGAGGGCACAAAGGCAGCATCTTGCGCGGTCGCGGGCGGCGGAGCGGGCAGCAGCGACTTGAAGTCGACGCGCACAAGCTTGTCGGCCCTGTAGGTATTGTAGGTCGGGCTGCTGATCCTGACGCTACCGCCTGTGCCAGGCTGCACCTTGCGCGGCTTCGGCGGCGGCGGAAATTCTCCTTGGGAATTGTGCCGGATGCCGCCGCCGAACAGCATGTCGAACAGCCCCTGCGCGCTCGCCGGCTGCTGGCCGAAGGCAAGCGCCGTCGCGATCGCGATCGGCATGACGGCCATTTTGTTCCCGAGGATTTTCATGCTTCACCCGCACCGGTTGAAACCGGTTTCCCGTTCCGCGCCGCTAGACGGTCCCGCCCTCCGCATGGCGGATGTAATGCGCGACTGTACCGATTCATACTGATTCCGTTAAGCTTCCATAAATTTTCGCGACCGTGTTGCAGAACAGTTTCACATCCGTGTGAGACACAATGCGGCAGGGCGGCTCCCGGTTTCAGACGCCTCGGTAACAATCAGGCGTTGGCGCTGTGCGGCCTTGGCGATCATGGCCGACCTTCCCTCCTGACAAACATCGGCCCGTGACAAACAGCAGTCTTTGTGATCGAAATTCCGGCGGGCGCGAGCCATGGCCTGGAGGATGCGCAGTGAAGAAGGGATATCGCGAACTTCTCGACGAAGCGAATGCCGAGATCGAGGTGGTTTCGCCTGAGGAAGCTGCCGGGCTGCTGGAGGATGACGGCACCATCTTCGTCGACCTACGTGACCCCCGCGAGGTCGAGCGCGACGGCAAGATTCCCGGCGCCAAGCATGTGACGCGCGGTATGCTCGAATTCTGGATCGACCCCGAAAGCCCTTACCACAAGCCGTTCTTCGCCTCCGGCAAGACCTTCGTCTTCTTCTGCGCCGGCGGCTGGCGGTCGGCGCTGGCGACCAAGACGGCGCAGGACATGGGTCTCGCCCCGGTCAAACACATCCTTGGCGGCTACACAGCCTGGAAGGCTGCCGGCCTGCCGGTCGAGCCAGGGCAGAAGAAGAAGGCCGACTGAGCCATTCGCAACTACGGACGGAAGACGCCAGCAGGCGTCTCCCGCAGTCATTTTCAATGCAGCGTCGGTTGCCGTTCCTCGGCGACGAAGCCCACGGCGCGCGCGACGACATCCTTGTCGGCAAGGATGCGGCGGTGGCCAAGCCCTTCGGCCCAATGCAAGCTCACATGATCGCCGGCTCCCGCATATCGTTTTGCGTGATCGGCATGGACTTCGCGGTCGTCCGGCGCATGGATGATCAGCGTCGGCACCGGAGCCTCAGCGAGCTGGCGGTCGCCCGTGAAATCGCTGAGCGGCCGTCCCGACAAATGCTTCACCCGATCCGCCATGGCGACCCGGGAGCGCGGCCCGACATTGAGCCGGTGGCTGAAATCGTCGAAGATCGCCGGCAGCGAGCTCGGCGCCGCGATTAGAACCAGTTTCTCGGCCGCAAGCGGCGGCATGCCTTTCACCGAAGCGGCAACCGCATTGGCGGCGACGGCGCCGCCGAAGGAATGGCCGACGGCAGCGGCAAACGGGCCGAACCATTCGCCTGCGACTCGCACGGCGTCGACCGCGGTCACCATATTGAGATGTCGCCCGAGCGAATGGCCGTGGCCCGGCAGGTCAAGCGAGACCACCTTGTAGCCGGCGTCGCGAAACCCATCGATCAGAGTTCGCATATATTCGGTGCGCGAGCGCCAGCCATGGATGACAAGCACGGTGCCGCGGGAGCCCCTGCCCGGCCCCGGCCGGAACTCATGCACCGCAACGCAATCCGCCTTCGTCTTCAGCCGGTGATGGCGCGCCTCGGCCATGAAACCCGCAGCGCGCTCGACTGCGCGGCGCTCGCCATCGCTCAAGGCCTTGACGTTTGCCGTGCGGCAGAACAATTCGAACGCGGCGCGGCCACTGAGACGCGGCGCGACATGCTCGGCCGCGCCGAAGACGCCTCGGATGACCTTCAATCCAAATGATGCCATAGTGTCGGTCCAACCATTCGTTCAAGCATGAACATAATAGTTCAAACATGAACATTAAGCAAGAGCTGCCCTGGGACAATCCGCGCTTCCGCAACTGGGTTGCGGTGGCGCGCGCCTGTCATGTGCTGGAGCGCACGCTGGCGGTGAAGCTGGCGCCGCTCGACCTCAAACCGGCGCAGCTCGACGTGCTGATGAACCTCTACCGTCATCCCGGGATGTCGCAGCACGACCTTGCTCGCAAGCTCTTGGTCGGCCGCTCCAACATCACGATGCTATTGCCGCAACTGGAAGCCCGCGGCCTGCTGCGTCGAGAGGGTGACGAAAAGGACAAACGCGTGCTGCGGTTGAACCTCACCGAAGCCGGCGAGGCCCTGCTGATGCGGGCGCTGAAAGTACATATGGCGCTCATCGAGAAGGCGATGAGCCAGTCGACGCCGGAGCAGTGCGACATGATCGGCGAGCAGATGCGCAAGATCGCCGATGTCCTGAAGGAGGCCTGACCGGCGCTCTCGATGCCGCTACCACATGGTCTTCTTTGCCCGCTCCGGCCATTCCTTGTCATATGCGGCGCCATTGATATTCCTGCGGCTGGTGAGCTCGAGGATCTGGCCGGGCGTCGGCAGCGACTTAGGGTCGGCATGCTTTGCCGGGTTCCACAGCTCCGAGCGCACGATGGCGCGTGCGCACTGGAAATAGACCGCGTCGACGGCGACAACGGTGATCGACCGTGCCGGCTTGCCATCGACCATGAAGGACGCGCAAAGCTCGGCATCGGCTGTGATATGGGCGCGGCCGTTGACGCGCAGCGTCGTGCCGGAGCCCGGCACAAGGAAGAGCAGCCCGACGCGCGGATCGCGAATAATGTTCTTCAGCGAATCGGCGCGGTTGTTGCCGCGCCTGTCGGGCATCATCAGCGTTTTTTCGTCCAGGAGGCGCACGAAGCCGGCGAGATCGCCGCGCGGCGAGCAGTCCAGCCCCTCCGGCCCGCAGGTCGCCAGCGCCACGAAAGGCGAGGCTTCAATGAAGGCTGCATATTCGGGGATCACATGGTCGAGCTCCTTGACGACCGAGGCCTCACCAGGCAGGCCGTAGAGGGCTTCGAGCTGTTCGACCGATGTGATGAGCGACATCTTTTCGCCTCCTGACCTTTTGCCGGCGCTACCTATGTCCATGACGCTTTGACGACACCCAATCGAACGTCTTGGCGCCAGGCTAGCGGTCGCGGCTGAGGCCCTTCTCGGCCAGCTCGGCAAGGTAGGCGTTCCAGCGCTCGTCCTTTTCATGCCCGAGCGTGTGAAGATAGTTCCAGGTGAAGATCCCGGTGTCGTGGAAATCGTCGAAGGTGATGCGCACCGCGTAGTTGCCGACCGGCTCGATCTTAAGAATCGCGACATTGCGCTTGCCGGGCACAGTCACGCGCTGATCCGGCGAATGGCCCTGCACCTCGGCAGAAGGCGAGGCCACGCGCAAGAACTCCGCCGGCAGTTCGAACGGCTGATGCCCGGCAAAGGTCACGGTGAGCAGCTTGCGGTCCTTCGAGACCCTGAGTTCCTTCGGCGCCGTCATGTTTCTTCCTATATGCGTTGCGCCCTTCCCTACGCCGGTTCGCGCAGTGCGAAAAGGTGATAGAAGGCAGCCGACAGAGAATGTCGGTCGGGGAATGTTACCAAAGATCGAGAGCTTCTATCTTGAATGCGCGGTTGGATCGTATCACATAGCCGTATATAACGACGCTGCTCAGGCCACGGAAGCGCTTGCAATGGACATGATCGACCCCTTCGGTCGCACGATCAGCTATCTGCGCGTGTCGGTTACCGACCGCTGCGATTTCCGTTGCACCTATTGCATGGCCGAGGACATGACCTTTTTGCCCAAGAAGGATCTGCTCTCGCTCGAGGAGCTCGACCGGCTCTGCAGCGTCTTCATCGAAAAGGGCGTCAGGAAGCTGAGGCTGACCGGCGGCGAGCCGCTGGTGCGCAAGAACATCATGCACCTAGTTCGCCAGCTGTCGCGGCATCTTGAGAGCGGCGCGCTGGAAGAGCTGACGCTCACCACCAACGGCTCGCAGCTGTCGCGCTTTGCCGCCGAGCTCGCCGACTGCGGCGTGAAGCGCATCAATGTCTCGCTCGACACGTTCGATGCCGACAAATTCCGCCAGATCACCCGCTGGGGCAATCTCGGCAAGGTCATGGAAGGCATCGACGCCGCGCAAGCGGCAGGCCTGAAGGTCAAGCTCAATGCCGTGGCGCTGCGCGACTTCAACGACGCTGAAATACCGGAGATGCTGCGCTGGGCGCATGGTCGCGGCATGGATCTGACGGTCATAGAGACCATGCCGATGGGCGAGATCGACGCCGACCGCACGGACCAGTATCTGCCGCTGTCGCTGCTGCGCGCCTCGCTTGAGCGCCAGTTCACGCTGACCGACATTCCTTATAAGACCGGGGGCCCTGCCCGCTATGTCCAGGTCGCCGAGACCGGCGGTCGGCTCGGTTTCATCACCCCGATGACGCATAATTTCTGCGAAAGCTGCAACCGCGTCCGGCTGACTTGCACCGGCACGCTCTATATGTGCCTCGGCCAGGAGGACGCCGCCGACCTGAGAGCGCCGCTGCGCGCCTCCGAAGGCAATGAGCTGGTCGGCGAGGCCATAGACGAGGCGATCGGGCGCAAGCCGAAGGGCCATGATTTCGTCATCGACCGCCGCACCAGCCGACCCTCGGTATCGCGCCATATGAGCGTCACCGGCGGCTGATTTTTTCTCCGATTTGGTGCAGGATCACCCTCGGTCACGGACCTTGGGGGCATCATGAAGTGTGTTCATCTCGTCCAGGGCGCGCCTTTGGTGATCGCCTTCTCATTGCTGACGATTGCGACGACAGCGGCAATCGCAAAGCCGTTCACCTACGTCAATGCGCGCTTCGGCACGTCCTGCACCTTTCCCGACGAGATTTTCAGCGACCGCTTGCCCGAGCCAGAAAACGGCGATGGGCAGCAATGGAGCGCGCCCGACGGCGCCAGCCTGACCTGCTCGGGCGTTTATAACATCGACAACGACACTCCGAAGGGCTTCGTCGCCGACGAAAAGGCAAACACCGGGCCGGGCTACAAGATCACTTACAGCAAGTCCGGGAAGAATTGGGCGGTGGTTTCTGGCGTCAAGGGCGACAAGGTCTTCTACGAACGGCGCCTGTTCGGAAAGGATGGTGTCATCCGCACCGTCTGGATCGAGTATCCTTCCTCGCTTAAGGCGAAATACGATCCGCTGACCGGGGCGATCGCCGCCAGCCTGCGCGGCCCTTGAGCTGCGCTCGGCGCACTGGAAATAAACCATCCGCGCCGACTTCCACCCGATTTACCGCCGACTTGTTCCGGCCTAGCCTCATGAAGCGATTTTCGCATTCAGGGGGAATTCTCATGCGCAAATTCTTGGCTTCGCTTGCAATGCTCGGGATTGCCTTGGTGCCTGCGGCCGCTCAGTCGATCGGTGGCACCTACACTGTCGCCGGCACCAATTTCGACGGATCGAAATATGGCGGCGAGGCAACCATCACACTGACCAGCGACACAACCTGCACGATCCATTGGGAAACCGGCGGCTCGTCCTCCGACGGCATTTGCATGCGCAACGATGATGCCTTTTCCGCCGGCTATGTGATGGGCAAGGAAATCGGCCTCGTCGTCTACAAGGTGGAGAAGGACGGCTCGTTGCACGGGCTGTGGACCATCGCCGGCCAGAACGGCAACGGCACCGAGACGCTGACACCGAAATAATCGCTCCGGGATTGCAGCCGATATTGAGGGCCGCAGGAACCTCCTGTGGCCCATTTCTTTGACGTTGCTGTCTTGCCGCTGGCTGTTAGACGCTTGCGAGAGAACATAACCCGGAAGCGCCCTTGCCTCTTTCGCCAAATCTTCGCGGCGCACTGTTCATGGTCGTGGCCATGATCGGCTTCACCTTGAACGACGCGATCACCAAATTCTCATCCGAATCGATGAACATGGCGCAGGTAATGCTGGTGCGTGGCGCCTTCGCCTCGCTCTTCGTCGGTCTGCTCGCCTGGCGGCGCGGCGCGCTTGCTGATCCGCGCGCCATGCTGCAGCCGATGGTCGCGTTGCGCGTCGCCGGCGAAGCCGGCGCGACCGTGTCGTTCCTGATCGCCCTTGCCCATTTGCCGATCGCCAACGTCTCCGCCGTTCTGCAGGCGCTGCCGCTGGCCGTGACGATGGGCGCCGCACTGTTCTTCGGCGAGGGCGTCGGCTGGCGCCGCTGGCTCGCCATTGCCGTCGGCTTTGCCGGCGTGCTGATCATCGTGCGGCCGGGCTTCGAGGGTTTCAGCGCCTATTCGTTGCTGGCGCTGGCGAGCGTCGGCTGCTGCGCGGTGCGCGATCTCGCCACCAAGCGCATCCCGCAAGCGATCCCGACCATGCTGGTATCGACCGCGACTGCGCTGGCCATGACGATCCTGGGTGCGCTGCTGCTCCCGCCGATGGGCGGCTGGACGCCAATGACCGCCGAGGCGACGGCGCTGCTGGCGCTGGCCGCCGTGCTCGTGCTCATCGGCTATCAGTTCATCATCATGGCGATGCGCTCGGGCGACATCTCCTTCATCGCGCCCTTCCGCTATACGGCGCTGCTGTGGTCGATAGTGCTCGGCCTCGTCATCTTCGGCGATATCCCCGACCTGCCGATGATCGTCGGCGCCGCGATCATCATCGGCTCCGGCCTCTACGCGCTCTACCGCGAGCGCCTCGTCGGCAGGCGCCAGCCTGCCGCCGAAAGCGCTGGACCCGACATGGCGCCGGACGGCATATAGGCCCGATGGATCGAAGCGTTGCAGGCATCATCCTGGCGGGAGGCCAATCGCGCCGCATGGGCGGCGGCGACAAGACGCTGCTTTCGCTGGGCAAGGTCAGGCTGATCGAGCATGTCGCCGCGCGTCTCACACTGCAGGTCGCCACGCTGGTGCTCAACGCCAACGGCGATCCGGCACGGTTTGCCGGCACCAACCTTCCGGTGCTTGCCGATACGATAGAGGACCATGCCGGCCCGCTCGCCGGCATCCTCACCGGCCTCGAATGGGCGGCAGCGGACACGGGCTACCGGTCGCTGGTCAGCGCGGCCGGCGACACGCCGTTCTTCCCTGGCGATCTCGTCGAGCGATTGGCCGTTGCCGCTCGGGCACGGCCGGGCGCGATCGCGGTCGCCAGTTCCGACGGCAGGTGGCACCCGACCTTCGCACTCTGGCCGCTCGGCCTGCGCGATGCCCTGCGCCATTTCCTGGTTGAGGAGGACAATCGACGGGTCTCGGCCTTCATGGATCGGCATGGTTTTGTCGAGGTGGAGTTTCCGATGCTCGAAGCCGGAGGCGAGCGGATCGACCCGTTCTTCAATATCAACACGCCCGACGATCTTGCGGAGGCCGAGCGTCTGTTGCAAAGACTTGAGCCATGAGACGCGTGTTCGGCATCACCGGCTGGAAGAACTCCGGCAAGACGACCCTGACCGAGAAGCTGGTCGCCGAACTGGTTCGGCGCGGCTGGACGGTCTCGACGGTCAAGCATGCCCATCATGACTTCGACATCGACAAGCCCGGCACAGACAGTTTCCGCCACCGCCAGGCCGGCGCGATGGAGGTCGCGGTCGTCTCCGGCCGGCGCTGGGCATTGATGCACGAACTGCGCAACGAGGACGAGCCGACGCTGGACGACATCCTGGCGCGGCTGGCGCCCTCGGACATCGTGCTGGTCGAAGGCTACAAGCGCGAAGCACACCAAAAGATCGAAGCGAGACGGCTGGAGGCCAAGGACCGGACGCCGCTTTCGATCAACGACCCGAACATCGTGGCTGTCGCCGCCGACTTTCCGGTCGAAGGCGAAAAGCTGCCCGTCTTCAACCTCGACGATACGAAATCGATAGCCGATTTTATCGAGCGCGCGACCGGTCTCGTCAGTCCAGCCAAGTAACGCAGCGGCACACGGCGATTGCCGTTTGCTGTTGTTTTGCAGTTGCTTTTTTCTTGCAAAGAGTGGGAGTATCCCGCGCAGCGGGCGGTCAAAAAGGCTCCGCCCACAAGAGCCGCACGGGACAGCGGCCATGACAATATGAGAGGATTATCATGCGTATTGCACTGCGTATCGCGCTTGCCGCTTCGGCCGCGCTGCTGACACTTGGCGTTGCCCAGGCTCAGGAAAAGACCCTGAGGATCGGCACCGAAGGCGCGTACCCGCCCTTCAACAACCTGACCTCGGACGGCCAGCTGGTCGGCTTCGACATCGACATCGCCAAGGCCCTCTGCGACGAAATGAAGGTGAAGTGCACCTTCGTCGCGCAGGATTGGGACGGCATCATCCCGGCGCTCCAGGCCGGCAAGTTCGACGCCATCGTCGCTTCCATGTCGATCACGCCAGAGCGCCAGGAAAAGGTCGACTTCACCCACAAATATTACAACACGCCGTCGGCGATCGCCGTGCCGAAGGATTCGCCGCTCAAGGGCGTCACCAAGGAGGACCTCGCCGGCAAGACGATCGGCGTCGCCACCACGACGACCCACTTCAACTATGCCTCGAAGACCTACACCGACAGCACGATCAAGGGCTATCCGAGCAGCCCCGAGGAACAGGCCGATCTCGCCAATGGCCGTCTCGACGCCATCGAGGACGACATCGTCGTGCTGCAGCAGTGGCTGGATTCGCCCGACGGCGCCTGCTGCAAGATCCTCGGCCAGCCCTCGCCGCAGCCGGTCGAGATCTTCGGACCGGGCGCCGGCATTGCCGTGCGCAAGGGCGAGACCGACCTGGTCAACAAGCTGAATTCCGCTATCGACGCTATCCGCAAGAGCGGAAAGTACAAGGAAATCAACGACAAGTACTTCAAGTTCGACGTCTACGGCGCCGAGTCCTGATCATTTGCGCCCAGGGCGGTGAGGATCACCTCGCCGCCCTGCCTCCATTCCGGGATCGCCACGGAGACACGCCCCGCCAATGCCAGCCCAAAGCATTTGGACACTTCTCAGTTGGGGACCGGATGGCTGGAGTGACGACATTGCGTCTGGTGTGCTGGTCACGGTCGCGCTGGCGCTTGCGACATTGCCGATAGGCCTGGCGATCGGGTTCTTCGTCGCCTTCGCCAAGCAACACGAAGAGCCCGCGCTCCGGCTCGCAGCCAACATCTACACCACTGTTTTTCGCGGCCTGCCCGAGCTGGTGACGCTGTTCCTGTTCTTCTTCGGCATGCCGCTGCTGCTGCAATATGTCGTCCGCCTGTTCGAGCCCGAGGCGACAATCGACGTGAACAGCTTCATTGCCGGCATGATCGTGCTGGCGCTGATCTTCTCCTCCTACGCCAGCGAAGTCTTTCTCTCCGCCTTTCGCGCCATTCCCAAGGGCCAGTATGAGGGCGGCTACGCCATTGGCCTTTCGAAATGGCAGACGATGCGCCTGGTGATCCTGCCGCAACTGCTGCGCATCGCCTTCCCCGGTCTGGAGAATTGCTGGCTCAGCCTGCTCAAGGACACCTCGCTGGTGTCGGTCGTCAACCTAGCGGAAACCCTGCGCAATGCCGGTGTCGCGGCGCGCGTCACCAAGCATTCCTTCCTCTTTTACAGTGTCGCGGCGCTGGTCTTCCTTGTGCTGGCCATCCTGTCCTCGGTCGCCACCGGCTATATCCAGCGCTCGCTCGGGCGGAGGGAGGCTCGATGAGCGTCAGCCAGGCTATTGCGGTTGACAGGCCACCGCCCCGGGCTCGCGGCTGGCCGCGCGTGCGCATCATAGGCTACGCGCTGGTCTGCCTCTGGGGCCTTTTCGGCATCGGCATCGTGGCCTATCTGGTCCACGCCTGGAACGCCGATTTCTTCGCCAGATACGCGCCGGCCTATCTGCAGGGGCTCGCAACCACCCTGTCGCTGGTCTCCGTTTCGATGGTGGCGGGCGCTATTCTCTCGTTGCCGGTTGCCTACGGCCGGATGTCCAAGAACCGCATCCTTTCCGGATTGGCTTATTGCTACGTGTACTTCTTCCGCGGCACCCCGCTGCTCGTGCAGACCTACCTCGTCTATTACGGCATCGGCTCGTTCCGCCCCGAGCTGCAAACCGTCGGACTATGGTGGTTCTTCCGTGAGGCGTTCTACTGCGGCGTCTTTGCCTTTTCGCTCAACACCGCCGCCTATCAGGCAGAGATCCTGCGCGGCGCCATCGAAAGCGTTCCGCGGGGCCAGTGGGAAGGCGCGGCCTCGCTCGGCCTGCACAAGCTGCAGACGCTGCGCAAGGTGATCATGCCGCAGGCGATCATCGTGGCGCTGCGGCCTTACGGCAACGAGCTCATCCTGATGATCAAGGCTTCCGCGATTGTCGCCATCATCACCGTCTACGACCTGATGGGCAACGCGAAGCTCGCCTACGCAAAATCTTTCGACATCCAGGCCTATATCTGGGTGGCGATCGTCTACCTGGTGCTGGTCGAAATCCTGCGTCACGGCGTCGAATGGATCGAACGCCGGATCACCATTCACCTCAAACGATAGAGCGTCGTCAGCGGACAGGCCTGCACCAGTCGATGCGGCTTTGCGCGCCTTGACGAAAATTTCGCATAGCCTAGACCTTCCGCCACTGAAACCTCTGTTTTGTTGGAAGGCAGGCTTATGGCATCGGTTGCATTTCTCGGTCTTGGCGTCATGGGCTATCCGATGGCCGGGCACCTCAGGAACAAGGGCGGCCACGACATCACCGTCTATAACCGCACGACCGCCAAGGCCGAACAATGGGTCGCCCAGCATGGCGGCAGACTTGCGCTGACACCGGCCGAGGCGGCCGAAGGCAAGGATCTCGTCTTCTCCTGCGTCGGCAATGACGACGACCTGCGCTCGGTGACGACAGGCGCCAGCGGCGCCTTCGCCGCGATGAAGAAGGGCTCCGTCTTCATCGACAACACGACAGCCTCGGCCGAAGTCGCGCGCGAACTGGCCGAAGCCGCCGGAAAGGCCGGCTTTTCCTTCCTCGACGCGCCGGTGTCGGGCGGCCAGGCGGGCGCCGAGAATGGCGTGCTGACCGTCATGGTTGGCGGCGAGCAGGCCGCCTTCGACAAGGCCAGGCCAGTCATCGATGCCTATGCCCGCATGGTCGGGCTGATGGGACCCGCGGGCGCCGGCCAGCTCACCAAGATGATCAACCAGATTGCCATTGCCGGCCTCGTCCAAGGGCTGGCCGAAGGCATCCATTTCGGCAAGAAGGCCGGGCTCGACATTGAGAAGGTCATCGAGGTGATCTCCAAGGGCGCTGCCGGCTCCTGGCAGATGGAGAACCGCCACAAGACGATGAACGCCGGAAAATATGATTTCGGCTTCGCCGTCGACTGGATGCGCAAGGATCTCGGCATCTGCCTCGCCGAGGCCAACCGCAACGGCGCCAAGCTGCCAGTGACCGCGCTGGTCGACCAGTTCTACAAGGACGTGCAGGACATGGGCGGCAGGCGCTGGGACACGTCCTCGCTGCTCGCCCGCCTGGAAAAATAGACGGCGATGGTCCTGCCCGATCCGAGCTGGAGCGCCGACGAGATCGTCGCCCATCTGCGTTCGATCGGCAGCGAGAAAAACCGCGCCGGCATGGCGCGATTCGGCATCAACACGAGAACCGCGCTGGGCGTCGGCAATTCCGATCTGCGGCCGCTGGCGCGCAAGCTGAAGAAGAACCAGGAACGGTCGCTGCTCTTGTGGGACACCGACATTCGCGAAGCGCGATTGATGGCCGCTTTCACCGGCGAGCCGAAGAAGCTCGACATCGGTCAATGCCGGCGCTGGGCCGCCGATTTCGACAGTTGGGAGATTGTCGATACCGTTGCCGACCTGTTCGCCGAAACACCGTTCTGGCGTGAGCTGGTCGAGGAATTCGCCAAGGACGAGCGCGAGTTTGTCCGCCGCACCGCCTTTGCCATGCTGGCCTGGGCGGCGGTGCATCTGAAGAAGGAGCCGGACGCGAGCTTCCTCGCTGCTCTGCCGCTGATCGAAAGGCATGCGGGCGATCCGCGCAACTTCGTGCGCAAGGCGGTGAACTGGGCACTGCGGCAGATCGGCAAGCGGTCGAGGGCGCTGCACGCCCCTGCCCTTGCGCTGGCCGAGAAACTGGCGGCGTCGTCCGACAAGACGGCACGCTGGATCGGCAAGGACGCGGTGAAGGAGCTTTCCGATGTCAAACAGCTCGAACGGCTCGCGACCACACGACTGTGATCTCAGCGAAGTAAGCTCACGACGCTTTTACTCGCTTCCGAAATGGGACTGGCGGAGGATGACCACCATGAGCAGGCGTTTCAGATCAAGCGCGACGCTGGCGATCGTGCTTATGCTCGCCACCGCGAGAGCCGACGCCGCGGCCGACGTCGCGCATATCTTCTGGAAAGACTTGCGCCCGGCGACGCAGGCGGTCGCCGAGGACGCCAACCTGCCGATGATCGCGGCAAAACTGCCCGATCACGGTGAGACACTGTCGCTCAATCTGCAGGACAAGACCGTTCAATTGTCCGGCTACGCCTTGCCGGTCGATCGCGAGGGCGACCTCGTCTACCAGTTCCTGCTGGTGCCTTGGACCGGCGCCTGCAGCCACATGCCGACGCCGCCGCCGAACCAGATCGTGCTGGTAACGCCGGCGCATCCTTACAGGATGGCGGAGGCATACCAGCCGGTCTCCGTCACCGGCGTGCTGAAGCCCGGCATGGAGAAGAGCCAACTCTTCATCCTGGACGGCGTCTTGATCGTGCAGTCCGGCTATACCGTGCGCAAGGCCGAGGTGGCTGATGTCGACAGCGTGCCGGACGCCGTCACGCTCCCGGTCAACTCGCCGTGGAATTTCCTCAACAAAAAGAAGAACTAGGTCTCGCAACTTCGCGCATAGCGGGAAGCGCGAGCGCCGTGCTCAGGCCGCGTTGGCCCCCGACTCCTTGTCCAGGATCATGTAGTCGAGCGGGATCTCGGTCGTGTACTTGATCTGCTCCATGGCAAACGAGGACGACACGTCGCGGATCTCGATCTTGGCGATCAGCCGCTTGTAGAAGGCGTCGTAGGCGGCAATGTCGGGCACCACGACGCGCAAGAGGTAATCGACGTCGCCGCTCATGCGGTAGAACTCGACCACCTCCGGAAATTCCTGGATGACCTCGGAGAAGCGCCGCAGCCATTCATGGCTGTGCGAATTGGTGCGGATCGAAACGAAGACGGTGACGCGCACATTGACCTTCTCATGGTCGAGAATGGCCACGCGCCGCTGGATGACGCCCTCTTCCTCGAGCTTCTGGATGCGCCGCCAGCACGGCGTGGTCGACAGGCCGACTTTCTTGGCGACATCGGCGACCGCAAGCGTCGCGTCCTCCTGCAGGAGGCGAAGAATTTTTCTGTCTAGGCGGTCCATGGGAAGGCTCCAGCGGAATAGTTTGGCTATAATCCTTTTTATCAGGCCCTTTCACAAGAAAGAAATTCTGCCAATGCCGGCAAAAGCGAGTGATTTCTTGCAAGATGCCTAATTGAGGCGATAGCGGATTTCCGAGCGCAGGAATGGCAGCAAATCCATTTCAAACCACGGATTCTTCTTCAGCCAGCCGGTGTTTCGCCATGACGGATGCGGCAGCGGCAGCACTTTCGGCCCGGCTGCAGCATCCCAGACAGCGCGCCAGTTTCTGACCGTTTCCGTCAGCGACGGCCCACGCGCCGTGCCCATGTGCCAGGACTGCGCATAACCGCCGATCGTCAGCACCAGATCGATCTGCGGCATCAGCGCCATCAGATCGGCGCGCCAGGCGGTGGCGCATTCGCGCCGCGGCGGCAGGTCGGCGCCCTTGGTGTCCTGGCCCGGAAAGCAGAAACCCATCGGCACGATGGCGAATTTTTCCGTGTCGTAGAACTCGTCGGGGGTGACGCCGAGCCAGTTCCTCAAGCGATCCCCGGAAGCGTCGGTGAACGGCATGCCCGAGATGTGGACTTTCGTGCCCGGCGCCTGGCCGGCAAGCAGGATGCGGGCCTTCGACGAAGGCACAAGCACCGGGCGCGGCTGATGCGGCAGGGGCCCGCCGCGCGGCTGCTCGACACAGATGCGGCAAGCCCGCACCTTGGCGGCAAGGCTCTCCAGCGCTTCGCTCATGTCCGGCGGGTTCTCCAAAAACAAGCCTCAAGCAGCAGCGCTTGGCCGGCTGGAGAGCGCTGAGTGCCAGCGCAGCACATTCCCGCATTCCTCAGGCACCTTGATGCGTGCCGGCTTCATGAAATCGATGGCGATCAGCCCGGTGATGTCGGCGACCGAATAGGTGTCGCCGGCGGCAAATTCCCTATCCGCCAACTCCCGGTCGAGGAGATGCAGGAACTCGATGGCCTTCGGCTTGTTGGCCTCGCCCCATTCCGGGATCTGCGGCACCTCCCATTCCTTCATTGCCGGATGGATGTGCCGGAACGCGGCGGCCACGCAGCTCATCAGGTTTAGCTCCAGACGCCTTTGCCACATCTCCACCATGGCCTTGCCGAGCGCGCCTGTTCCGAACAGGGCGGGCTCGGGATGCAACTCCTCGAAATAACGGCAAATGGCGATGGATTCGGTGATGATGGTCCCGTCGTCGAGTTCGAGCACGGGCAGCCGCCGCAGCGCATTGCGCGACGCCACCGGCTCCTTGCGATGCTCCAGCGCGCCCATGTCCACGGGCACCAAAGGGACGGCTAGCCCCTTTTCAGCCAGGAAAACCCGAACCCGCCTGGGGTTGGGCGCCCGGCCGCCATCGAACAGCTTCATTCTAGTCTCCGATCTTCATGCCAATCTTAGGGCGCGCTGCAATGCATGTCGCCCAAAACTGCATAGCGGTTTGGCAAGACCACATGTTGGCAAACAGAGCATCCCCCGAAGCGGGCATCACCAGAAACGAACAAGCTCACGCAACGCATCGCCGAGCGAAGCCAGTGCGCCGTGCTTCCTTTCGACGGGTTGATTGTGATGGCTGTCGCGCCAGTCCTGCGGCTGATCGAAGGAGCCAGCCCAGATGCCCACCTTGGCAGCCCGCGCGACGGCCTCCCCGGTTTCGAAGTCGCCGAAGGCGACGGCCCATCCGGACTGTACCTGCGCGCGGTTGAGGTCCGTGTCGCCCGCCTTGCAGTCGCCGAGCAACCGGCCGTAGCGGTCGCGCTGCCAGCCGCTGCAGGAGACCGGCCTGTCGGCGATCAGCCGCACCAGCGACTGCCGCGCAAGCCTGCCGCAGGCATAATCGGCCCCGTCCTTGCGGCACGTCTGTGTGTATTCCGGCGCGTCGATGCCGCGCATGCGGATGCGCTCGGCGCCAAGCGTGATCGAATCGCCGTCTCTGACGATGGCCGTGCCTTGCTCCTGTCGCGTCTCGAACCGGTCGAGCCGCGCCGCCACCAGGATGGACAGGCCAAGCAGGACCACGGCCAGCCCGTAATCCAGAAGCCTGCGCAAAAGGCTTCGCGGAGGCCGCGGAACATAGCGCCGGCGCGGTCTTCGCGACCAGGAACGGCTCATATGGCAAACAGTCTCTTAATCATTCGAACGTAGCTTAACGAACTGAAAATCGCTGCGCGCAGAAATTGAACTTGCATGCCTTTGCTACGCTCGGACACAGCGGACAAATTCATTGTGGACCGCAGGAAACCGCATCGCAACAGCGATGTGGCTCGCGCGGTGCGCAGGACGCGTGACCGTCTTTCGCAGCAGGCCGGCAGCCTCGATTTCGACCGCGAGCTGCTCAAGCTCCATGCACGCGCCATGGTGGTCAGTGCGGCCGCGATTCCTCTGCTTGTGCTTGTGGTAGCGGCCATCGGCCGCTTCGCGGGCCTGGGCAACCAGGTCGCCGTCTGGGCTCTCTTCATGCTGCTTTGCTACGCCATCGTCACTTTCATGGCGCGGCGCGTCGAGCGCGCGGAAGCGGCCGAGCTCGACCCTGTGCAGACGCGCCGCGATTTCCTGATCGGCCATTCGCTTTGCGGCCTCGGCTGGGCCTGGTTCGCCTGGCTGGGGTGCTCCACATGCCAGGTCGACCAGTTCCATGTCGTCAAGGCCATGGTGCTCCTGGTCGCCATGGCGACGACTGCGGTGATGGCATCGTCCCTGGGCGGCGCGCTATTGGCGACCTTCGCCGTTCCCGTCGCGGTCTATGTCTATGCCGTCCTGCGCCTGTGGATGCCGATCGAAGGGATCATGGCGGCGCTTCTGGTCGCTGCCCTGCCCTTCTTCGGCTACGTCGCGCGCCATCTCAACCAGTCATCCTGGATGCTGCTCTCCTTCCGCTCCGAGAAGGACGCGCTGATCGCCGAGGTGGAGACTGCCAAATCCATGTCCGACGAGGCCAGGCGGCGCGCCGAGGACGCCAATCTGGCGAAGTCGCGCTTCCTCGCCTCGATGAGCCATGAGCTCCGGACGCCGCTCAACGCCATCCTCGGTTTCTCCGAAGTGATGGCCAATGAAGTGCTCGGGCCGATGAACAACCCGACCTATCGCGATTACGCGCATGATGTGCACGAATCTGGCCAGCATCTGCTCGATCTGATCAATGAGATCCTCGACCTGTCGCGCATCGAGGCCGGCCGCTACCAGCTCAACGAGGAGCCGGTGGTGCTGGTGACGATCGTTGAGGATTGCTGCCATATGATGGAACTGAGAGCCCGCAACAAGGACATCCGCGTCATCCAGGAGTTCGAGACCGCGCTGCCGCGCCTGTTCGGCGACGAGCGTGCCATCCGGCAGATCGCGCTCAATCTGCTGTCCAACGCCATCAAGTTCACGCCGTCGGGTGGCGAAGTGCGTGTGCGCGTCGGCTGGACGGCGGGCGGCGGTCAGTACATCTCGGTCAAGGACAACGGTCCCGGCATTCCGGAAGAGGAAATCCCAGTGGTTCTTTCCGCCTTCGGCCAGGGCTCGATCGCCATCAAGAGCGCCGAACAGGGAACGGGCCTCGGACTGCCGATCGTGCAGGGTCTGCTCGACATGCATGGCGGCGAGTTCGAGCTGCACTCCAAGCTGCGCGAAGGCACCGAGGCCATCGCCATCTTCCCGCTGAGCCGAGTGATGGAGGAATTGCCCGCGCTGCCGACCAAGGCTGTCGCCGCCCGCCGGCGTTAGCTCCGGGACGCCGGTTGGACCCGAACCGCCGCCGCCATACCGGAGCTCGTGAGCGCCGCGGCCTTGACGAGACCGGCGGCAAGTCCAGCCCCAACTCCTTCGCCGTGACTGACAGCAAGATCGAGCAGTGGCTCGAGCCCAAGCCGTTCGGCGACTTTGGCTTGGCCCGGCTCCGGCGACAGGCTGGCGAGCAGGCAGTGGTCGATCGCGGAAGGATAGGCTTTGTGCAGAACCGCGGCAGCAGCCGTCGCGACGAACCCGTCGAGCAGCACAGGAATCTTCTGCATGCGGGCTGCGAGAATGGCGCCGCAGATTGCCGCGAACTCGCGCCCGCCGACGCGGCGCAAGGCTTCGAGCGGATCGCCGAGACCGGCGCCGTGGAAAGCAAGCGCCCGGTCGACCGCTTCGGCCTTGCGCGCCATCATCGCCGTGTCCGCCCCCGATCCAGGTCCAACCCAGTCGGACCCCTTGCCGCCGAAGAGGGCAGCGCTGAGCGCGGCCGCGATGGTTGAATTGCCGACGCCCAGATCGCCAAGGCAAAGAAGATCGGCGCCGCCCGCGACCGCTTCCATGCCGAAGGCCATGGTGGCGGCGCAGCCGCGCTCGTCGAGGGCCGCTTCTTCCGTGATGTCCCCGGTCGTAATATCCAGCGCCAGGTCGAAGACCTTCAGGCCGAGATCGTTGGCGATGCAGATCTGATTGATCGCTGCACCTCCGGCGGCGCAGAGTTCGACGGCATTGGCGGTCGCCGAAACCGGCCGCGGCGAAATGCCATGCCGAACGGCACCGTGGTTGCCGGCAAAGATCGCCACAAGCGGACGATTGACGGCCGGCGGCGCACGCCCGCTCCAAGCGGCGAGCCATGCCGCGACATCTTCAATCCGGCCAAGCGAAGCTTTCGGCTTGTCGGCCTTGGCAAACAGGGTGCGAACGCGGGTTTCGGCGGCGGCGTCGGCCGGCGGCAGCGTTGCCAGCAGAGTGCGGAAATCATCGAAAGGCTTTGCGGTCATATCGAATGCGGTCTCTTTGCAGGAACAGCCAGCGGCATAGCCGCCTTCACCGCCTGGCACAACCGCCCGGCAATGCCGCGAAAGCGCCGGTCGACGGCGCATCGCGAAGGGCTTGCATTGGCGTTGCGGTTGCACCATGTGGAGTGAAGGCAAGAGAACAGCATGACCGCCATCGAGTCTCCCTGCATACTCGTCTGTTCCATCGACATGAAAACCGGCTTCTGTTTCGGTTGCGGCCGCACGCGCGATGAGATCGCCGGGTGGATCGCGATGACGCCGGAAGTCCGGCGTGCAGTCATGGCCGAGTTGCCGGCGCGGCTGGAGACGGTCGAACGCCGGCCCCGCCGCGAGACGCGGCGCGCCCGCATGGCGCGCGAGCGCGGCGTGCTGTGAAAGAGCTGGCTGTAAGAAAGGGCTGGCCATGAATCGTCTGTTCTGGGTCGTCATGCTGGTGATCGGCGCCGGCTTGATCCTGCTGATGATGAATGATTCCGCCGGCCGCACCTTCGGCATCGAGAACAACGATTTCAGCAGGCTGATCTGGGTTGGAGTCCTGGTGGCGGTAATCGGCGCCAGCCTTATTCGCTCTGGCCGGCCGCTCGGTGACATGGCGCGCAACTTCGGCGTCTGGGCGGCAATCGTGCTGGCGCTGATCGCCGGCTACCAGTACCGCTACGAGCTGCAGGATGTTGTCAGCCGCGTCACCGCCGGCCTTGTTCCGGGAAGCCCCTTGGCGCTTGGCGTCGATAGTGGCCGTGCCACCGTGACGCTCGACAAGGCCGGCAATGGCCATTTCGAGGCGCGAATCCTCGTCAACGGCAGGCCGGTGCGCACGGTGGTCGACACCGGCGCGACCAGCACGGTGCTGACGGCGGAGGACGCCCAGGCGGCCGGCTTCAACCCAGCGGCGCTCAGCTACACCGTGGACGTCTCGACCGCCAACGGCATGGCGCGTGCGGCAACGGTCAGGACCGACGAGATGGCGATCGGCGGCATCGTGCGCAAGGATATGCCGGTGATGGTCGCGGCGCCCGGCATGCTCGAGCAAAGCCTGCTCGGCATGAACTTCATCGGCTCGCTGTCGGGTTTCGAGGTGCGGGGTGACCGGATGATCCTGCGCGACTAGATTCCCGCTTATCCGCCCCGAATTTCGTCTAGACAAACAGATGGAGCGGTTCGCCGTTTCTGTGGAACGGTGAAATGCTCTGCCGCCGATCCGCCTCAAGCGGCTTCGGTTTCCGCCGCCACGAAATCTATTGCCGCGAACGCCGTATTCAGCACCTCTGGCCCGGCGCCGGGTCTGTTGGCGTCGGTGGACAAAATCTGCCGGTAGCGGCGCGCGCCCGGGAGACCGTGGAACAGCCCGACCATATGGCGCGTGACATGGCCGAGCCGTCCGCCCTTCTCGATGTGACGCGCGGCGTAAGCGGCCATGGCGTCCATCAGCGCCGCGTAGTCGAAAGCGACCGGCGCCTCGCCGTAAAATGCGGCATCGATGCCGGTGAGGATGCCGGGCGAATGATAGGCCGCGCGGCCGAGCATGACGCCGTCGACATAAGCGAGGTGCGCCTCTGCCTCGTCAAGGGATTGAATGCCGCCGTTGATGCCGATGAATTGGTTGGCCTTCCTGGTCTTGAGCCGATAGACGCGCGGATAGTCGAGCGGCGGGATCTCGCGGTTTTCCTTGGGACTAAGCCCCTCCAGCCACGCCTTGCGGGCGTGCACCCAGAGCGCATCGGCGCCGGCCGTCAGCATGCCGTCTGCGAGCGTGTCGAGAGCGGGTTCGGGGTCCTGGTCATCGACGCCGATGCGGCATTTGACCGTAACGGGGATTCTCACCGCCGCCTTAATCGCCGCGATGCATTCGGCGACCAGCACCGGCGTCTTCATCAGGCAGGCGCCGAAAGTGCCCGACTGGACGCGGTCGGACGGACAGCCGACATTAAGATTGATTTCGTCGTAACCGAACGCCTCGCCGATCACCGCCGCTTCGGCAAGCTTTCGCGGATCCGAACCGCCAAGCTGAAGCGCAACCGGATGCTCGGCACCGTCGAAGCCGAGCAGGCGCTCGCGTGCGCCATGGATGACTGCGTCCGCCACCACCATTTCCGTGTAGAGCAACGTGCGACGCGTCAGCTGACGGTGAAAGAACCGGCAATGCCGGTCCGTCCAGTCCATCATTGGTGCTATGGCTATTCTGAAATCTTGATACTTCGACATTTTTTTGTTGTTTCAAAAATGTTGGGCCACGTCGTGTGTGGTCTTTTCCCCCACGGGACGGGCCGTTTTTCCGGTTTCCGATGCGTCCGTGCACACGGGGCGCAGACGAATTGGACACCTTCCCTAAACTAAAATCCGGCTCTTGGAGAGCCCAGGTTCGTCACGGGGCATCTCAAGAAAGGTTTTGCGCCGCAGGAACGCCGAGATCGGCGCACGATGCAGCGCCGATCTTTCGCGATCTGGTGGCGCTCCATCCGCCCGGCCTGAAAAAGATGGGCATCAAAATCCTCGATCCAAGGACTTCTGTCGGTACCGGGTTAGATTTCAACCGAACGTTGCGCGCCTTTTTTGGCGAGGAACAGCGCCATTTCTTCCGCAATTAGCGCCTGCTTATGGAACTTTCTGGCCGGTGTTCCATTGCAATCCCATGCAAGAATCTGTCCAGCGGATCCGGACGCGGGCACCGTCCCTACGCTACTCATTGGTGCTGCCGATATACAATGAGGAGGAGGTGTTGCCCCGGCTGGTCGAGCGGATCAGCGCACTGACCGCAAAACTGGACGGAGACACCGAAGTCATCTTCGTCGACGACGGAAGCAGCGATCGAAGCGTGAGCTATTTGCGCGGCATGGTCGCCGCCGAACCGAGCTTCCGCCTGATCGAGCTCTCCCGCAACTTCGGCCACCAGATCGCCATCAGCGCCGGCATGGAAGCGGCCTCCGGCGAGGCCGTCATCGTCATGGACGCTGACCTGCAGGATCCGCCCGAGGTCGTTCTCGACCTGGTGGCGAAGTGGAAGGACGGCTTCGAAGTCGTCTACGCAAGGCGCGTCAGCCGCAAGGGCGAAACCTGGTTCAAGCGCTTTACCGCCAGCCTGTTCTATCGGCTACTGGAGAGGATGACACCGGTCGAGATCCCGCGCGATGTCGGCGACTTCCGCCTCGTCGGCCGGAAGGCGCTGGACACGTTCAAGCGCATGCCGGAGCACGACCGCTTCGTCAGGGGCATGTTCGGCTGGATGGGTTTCAAGCAGGCGGCGGTGCCGTTCGAGCGCCCGGCGCGGACGCTTGGTGAAACCAAATACCCGTTCTGGAAGATGATGCGGCTTGCCATCCATGGCATCATCGGCTTTTCGGAGCGGCCTCTGCAACTGGTGCTGTTGACCGGGTTGGCCATCTCCGCTCTCGCCCTGGCGTTCGGCGCTTACGCCATCGCGGCCTGGATCCTCGAAACCGGCGTGATTGCCGGCTGGACATCCACGGTGGTGATCGTGTCGCTGCTAATCGGCATCAATCTTTTCATGACCGGCGTGATGGGCCTTTACGTCGGCAGCATCCATGCCGAGGTCAAACGGCGCCCGCTCTACGTTATCGAAAGGCTGAGTGGCTTCGACCGGCCGATGCGCGTCGCCTCCCGCGACAAGCGCGCTTCGTTTCGCAAGTCCAGGAACGGGGTCACGGCGGATGTCCGAACTCTTCGACAGCTATAGGTCCAGCTACAGTGAGGCAGTCGAGGGCTCGATCCGGTTCTCCGGGCTGCGCCATGATTTCTTCCTGCGTGCCAAGGCCGAGCTTCTGCGACGACTGGTCCTCGAGCAGGACCTCCGGCGGGGCGGCGCAGGCGTGCGCGCGCTCGATGTCGGTTGCGGCGTGGGCTCGCTTCATCCGCATCTCGCCGATGTCTTCGATCGACTCGAGGGCTGCGACGTGTCGAAGGAGTCACTCGCGCGTGCCAGCGCTGAGAACCCGCACGTCGCATACAGCGTGTGCACCACCTCACGCCTGCCTTACGCGGATGGCATGTTCGACCTGGCGTTCGCCAGTTGCGTCGTCCACCACGTGCCGCCTCAGTCGTGGCTGGATTTCTTCCGCGAGATGCGGCGCGTCGTTCGGCGAGGCGGACTTGGCTGCATCATCGAGCACAATCCCTACAACCCGCTGACCCGTATGGCGGTGTTGAGATGCCCGTTCGACAAGGACGCCGTCCTGCTCCGCGCTGGCAAGGCGGCATCGCTGCTTGAGCAGGCGGGCTTCCGCGACGCGCACTGCGAGCATTTTCTGCTCCTGCCGTCGGCCAAGCCGCTTGCCCGGAAACTGGAAAGCGCGCTCGCTTGGCTGCCGCTCGGAGCGCAGTATGCCTGTGTCGCCCGCGCCTGAGAATCGTCCCGTCGCCGGCGCGAAGCTCCTGGGGCGCTTCGCTTCAGTCGGCCTTGTCGCCACAATCCTCTATGCCGTCCTGACCGCAATCTTTGCCCGATCGGATTGGCTCGGCCTCGCGCCCGTCGAAGCCTCGCTCGCCGCTTACGCGGCCGCCGCCCTGTTTTCCTATCTGGCGCACAAATCCTTCACCTTCATGTCGGCCGGCTCGCACCGGTCGCAGGCGCCGCGTTTCGTATTGCTGACGATTGCCGGCCTCGCTATGGCTTACGCGGCACCGTACCTGCTGACGGTGACATTCGGCCTGCCGCTCGCCGTTCCCGTTCTCCTCACTTCCTTGGCCATCCCAGCGCTTAACCTTCTTGTGCTCGATCGCTGGGTCTTTGCAGAGCGCCGCCTGCGCGATGACGGGCCGTCCTGAGGATCAAAGCGTGTCCAGCCGGAAAGATCTCAGCTTGATGGCGCGGTTGTAGATGTTGCTCGCATCGGCGCTTTGCGGAATGCCGTCGGGATACTCGATGGCCATGTCCAGTGTCGCCTTGCCAGCCAGCACGGCGTGCGGAATGACGAAGGACACAGTTGTCGCCACATCGCCCGACAGCGTCCCCCGATACACCTCGGTCCCATTGGCCGACACGACGATCCTCTGCCAGGTCTGCGGCGGGCGAATAACGGCGGCCACTTCCAGCGTTGCCCGAAGCCCGTCGCGGAGCGGCGGCAGGGTAAGGCGCAGGCGAGAGCTCTCGCCCAGCGAATGGGTGCCGTCCGCCACTGGCCCCGACCAGCCGCAGACCATCATGGTGGTTGCTTCCCGGGCGCCGTCGGAGCGGAACGATACGGTCCGGCCTAGCGTGTAGCGCCCCACGGCGTCCCGGTTGAGGCATGTGGTGGTCTTGTCGATGTAATAGGCGCGGTAATCGTCGTTGACATTCGGGCTGAGGGCAAGCGCCAGGATGGCGATCTCGGCTGCCGCAAGCGCGCCCGCCAGCGCGTAGCCGGCACCCAGGATTACCGGCCTGGTCGATTCCGTCAGCTCAGACCAGCGCAAGATAGCCTCCAAGCCAGGCCACGGTCATGAAGTAGCAGGTGAAGAGGAAGACAATCAGCGCAGCGACCAATGTCGCCTTCGAGCCCGACAGCAGCACCGCCGTCAGCATCGTCAGCGGCGCGAGGCCGACGACATAGCGGACCATCGAAGCCAGATTCGAGGTCAAAGGCAGGATGATGGCCATGGCGCAGAACAGGGCCGCGCCAATTTGCCTGCGCGCCGCGAGCACCGCCGCCAGCGCCAGTCCCACGATTGCCGTCGACGCGCTCCATTGCGGCGCACTGGGCCACCAACCGGCCCCGGGGTGATAGGACAGCCCCGCCCAAAGGAACAGCAGCGGGTTGCCGGCCACGCGCCCGAACGCGCGCTGGACATGCACGAAGGCAAAGCCGTCCCCGACCGTGACGTAAAGGTAGAGCATGTAGGCGAACAGGCCGGCGGGCGAGATGAGTATGGCGATGATGAGATCCGGCCGGCCGAGCAGCCAGCGTGGGAAGCCGATGGCCGACCCGCCCTTGGCGCGATGCTCCTCGAACATGCGAATGACGATCGCGAACACGGCCAGCACGCCGACGACCCGCGTTGCCGAGAGCAGCGCGCAAGACAACCCCGCGGCGAGATGGTTCGAGCGTTTGAGCGCCAGGAAGAGGCAGGACGTCAAAAGCACGAAGAGCGGCTCGGTGAGGAAGGTGGCAAAATAGAACGAGAACGGGCCGCTCAGCAGGAAGGCGCAATAAAGCACATAGGCCCGCATGTTCCTGTCCATGAGCGGCCATGCCACCAGGCACGAGAGGTAGCCGCACGCCAGCGATGCCGCCGTCGCAATCGCGATCGTGGAGAAGGGCAGAATCGTGCGGACCGCCGCCACCAGCATCGGATAAAGCGGAAAGAACCCCCAGCGCCCGACATTGCTGCGGCCAGGAATGGGAAAGCGCTCATAGCCCTGTTCGGAAATGCCGACATACCAGGAGCAATCCCATTTGCAGAAGGCGCGGGCATAGGCCGCTAGGCTCGGATCCGGCGACACCGATGCGAATGCGGCGTAGCGGATGACAAGACCGCTCAACAAAAACAGCAGCGGCACTGCCGCCACCGCGATCACCGTGAGGCGAATGCCGCTCTTCGCACGCGCCACATCAACTGCCAAATCCGCCTCCAACCGCCCGGATGGCATCCGCGTCGTGCCGGCATCCCTCGCCAACACGCCTCTCGGTCCAACGCTGCATACCTAAAGGGGCGGTGGGATTTTTAGTTCCGCTGCACGATATTCCAGCCGGCATGGCATCCGGTGGACAATCTGCCGGTAGAGCGCCGCCGGCGATAGGCCGTGGAAACAGTCCGAACATGTATATGGCGTGTGGCACAACCAGCGCCCACCATTCACGATCCGAACGCGCTGCGTAGCGGCCATCGCGTCCAGCACTGCCGCGTACTTAGCCGACGCCGAGGTTTGACTTCCGTCGCAACCGAACGCGTTGTGATCACCCTCGCTTCGACAAGCTTTCGCGGCTCCGAGTTTTATTGCTGCGCAACGGGATGCTCGGAATCCTCGAATCCAAGCAGGCCCGCCTCGCCCTGGATGACGCCGTCGCGACCACACTCGGTGTAGAGCGGCGCGCGGCGCGTCAGCTGACGGTGAAAGGACCGCGCGACCGCCCCATCCACCAATGGTGTGCGTCGCAAGCATTGGTTGCAAAGCCTTTTTCAGGTGTTTCCGCTCTACCTTCATCCAGATTCGGTAGATGCTGGCGACAACATTCTTCAAATAGTTGAAAAGAGCAGGGACAAAGGTCCCACACTCGGTTGGACCATTTTTGCTTCACAATTTTTCCAAAAAAGCAACAGTACGAGTTTAAGTTTCCACAAATAAGAGTAAACTTTTCGTGCTCATGTTCTGAGCGGGAGGCGTTACAGGCAGTCAATAGCCTGTTGAAGAGGGGCGGGTTGAGTATGCCCTTATCATCAATCCTTGGTGCCCGCTGTTGGTGGGTTACCGATGCGCATAGGACGCATCCGCCCAGAATTGCCTGACGGGGCAAGGAGCGGGGAAGCGGCGGTCCCCTCAACACCCTCTACCCCGGGTTAAGCCGATAACTCCAGTTTCGTTCAACGATGACGCGCGGCACCGGCTCCGCTGGTGGATGCGCGCCCATGCGGCCGGCTGCCAGCGTTGGGGCTGATTTCGCGCCTGTCGCATTGAAACCAGGGAGAGTTTCAATGGCACTCGACATCACTGCTCAAGACATCATCATCGACGAGACCACGGGTCTTCAGGGTGACGACATCAATCCCATCGGCAACAATGACCCCACTTTGGCCTATCTCCTAAGTCGCGACAGTTCGGGCGGACTGACCTCACCGGAGGTCGCCTTCCAATCCAATTTCGTGGTAGCCACGGCGAACGCAGGGGAAACCATCACCTCGGTCGTTCTTACCCAGAATTCCTCAGGAACGCCGTTTTCCACCACCGTTGGCGTCAACAGCGGCATTAGAACGGTGGATGGCAACTATGTTTGGCTGTTCCAGGACCCGACGCATTCAAACGTCGTGATCGGCGTCATCGGCACTTCCAGTGCGGCCACTATGCCCGCCGCGACCGGGGATCTCGCCTTCTCGTTTGGACTGGTCAGCACCAGCGCAACAAACGCAGATTTGTACCTAGTCCAGTATGTGCCGTTGCTCCATCCGGACGCGAACGACCCGAACGACCAGATCGATCTGCTCAACAAGGTGTACGCATCGGTCACCGGCACCACCGTGCTCAATTTCAGCCAGCTCGGCGACGCCCCTCCCGGACACAACAATTGGTATATCCTCGACGCCGACACGGCGAGCACACAGAAAATTCTGGTCACGGCTCACGACGGCACTACACAGGCTGAAGTCAATGTCAGCACGCAAGGTCTGGGTGTCTCTTCTCAGGACGTGCGCTTCGGCCGTGAACTTCAGATCGACCTGATCAGTGGCGGCACCCAAAGTGCAGGCAAGAACTTTACCAACTCGCCGCTGGCGCCCAACTACACAGGCCACATCGAGAACGTCTCCGGCGCCGGTTTCTCGATTTCGCAGTCCACGCCTACTAACACAGTAGCTGACATCGAGGTCCACGCCTACAACAACGACGACAACGCAAAAGGCGCCGCGTTGCCGGGTGACGACAACGATACCGAGATCAATATCACCGGAGTAACGTTCAAGTTGAATGGCGTCGCCACGACGGCCTCTGCCCTTGGCATCACAGTTGATCTCAACGGCACCGGAATGATCCTCCACAACGTCGGCGAAGGCGTTACGGTTGATTTTACTACGGCGGGCGGCTCGGGCGGAACTTTTGACCGATTCACCATCACGAATATTGACGGTGAGAAAGATTATTTCGACGTCAAAGAGGTGCATTTCGCTGGGAACGTTGCTAATGCCCACAACGAACAAGTCGGCTCCTTCATCAACTTCAACGACGACGGTCCAAGTATTTCAACGACAGGCACCGAACCGACACTGACTGTCGACGAGACGGTTCTTGGCACCAACGACACCAAGAGCTTCGCGGCGAACTTCAGCTCGGCCTTCGGTGCTGACGGGGCCGGCACGGTGACCTACGCACTCGGCTTTACTGCCGGTTCGACCGGACTTGTCGACACCGCGACCGGGCAAGCGGTCGTCCTCTCGCTGAATGGCGGCGTCATCCAAGGTCGAACCGCCACGAGCAACGACCTCGTGTTCACGGTCTCTGTCGATGCCTCGGGCAACGTCACCCTCGATCAGATCCGCGCGGTGGTCCATCCTACCAGCGACCCGGACGAGAGCACGACTCTGGCCGCCGACAATTTGATCAAACTGACCGCGACGGTTACCGACAAGGACGGCGACCACGCACCGGCCACCCTCGACATCGGCCAGAACCTCAACTTCAAGGACGACGGCCCGAGCATCTCGACGACCGGCACCGAGCCTACGCTCACTGTCGACGACACGGTTCTTACGACTAACGACACGAAGAGCTTTGCGGCGAACTTCAGCACGGCCTTCGGTGCGGACGGCGCAGGCACGGTCACCTACGCACTCGGCTTTACTGCTGGTTCGACCGGCCTTACCGACACCTTAACCGGTCAGGCCGTCGTCCTCTCGCTCAATGGCACTGTGATCGAAGGTCGCACCGCCACGAGCAATGACCTTGTCTTCACGGTCTCTGTTAGCGGCACCGGCAGCGTCACCCTGGATCAACTCCGGGCAGTGGTCCATCCGACCAGCGACCCGGACGAAAGCAAGACACTGGACGCGGATAACCTAGTTACGCTCACCGCGACCATTACCGACAAGGACGGTGATCATACATCGACCACACTCAACATCGGCCAAAACCTCACCTTCAAGGACGACGGCCCGACGATCACGGTGCCGTTCGACGGTGACGCATCCGGGGGTGGAAGCAATGGTACTCACGAGACCTTGGGCAACGCAGTCGGTCAAACGGCATCTGGTGCTTTTGGCTACGACATCGGTTCGGACGGCCGCCCGGCTTCCTACTACGACGCCACGCACTCGGACTTCGTCGACCAGGATGGCGTGCTTCCCGGCATCCAGCTCAGCCTTGATGGCAATCTCACCGGTCTTGTCCCTGGCACGCCGACCCCATTCATCAGCTCGTTCGCGACGCTACAGTCGGAAAGCGCCACCGAAGCTTCGTTCAATTGGCAAATCTCCTACGATAGCGACCCGAACACGGCCGGCAATCAGATGGCCACGGCGGGCGGTACCCTTGTCTTCAACAAGGACAGTGACACCTACACCATCACCTTGAACGACGCGGTGGAGGGCTTCACCAGGGACATCCTGCACACCAGTGAGCTTCTCTCCAAGCAGCCCACGAGCAATACCGGTCACCCGTTGATCGTGGTGGAGAAGCTCTTCGAGGCGGACAGCACACCCGAAACGACCGATCGGGACTTCTTCGTGCAGTTCACGGCGAACTCGGCAACTTCGAGCATCCCCTTAGGTCTCGGCGATGACGACGGCGCGCCGGTTGCTGGTGACAAGGTGTGGAACCCCGGCCAGTTCGTCACCAACAACAACGAAGACTGGGTTTCTGCAACCCAGACCACGAACGGGGTCGCTGGCGACACTATCCAGAAGGGCGAGGCACTGACGCTTCGGTTCTTCGACACCTCACCGGGTATCTCGACCGACAACGGTGCCAATCACGTGCCGACCCAGGCGGCTAACGACATGGCCATCAAGTTTGACGGTATCGGCAACGAGGACCTGATGGTCATCGTTAATCTCGTGTCTACTGCCAACCCGGCGCTTACGACGACAAAGGCGATCTACATCTCGAACGCCGACATCTACAAGACGGGTCAGGTACCTTCCGCATACGCCGCCGACTTCCAGCTTGATAACAACGACGGCCTAGTGATCATAGAGCGAAACGACTACAACGGTGCCGGTGAGAACTGGGTGCTCCAAGGCGTCCAGATCATGCAGTCCGGCAACGGTCTGGTCGGGGCCGGTAGTGCGCCGGCCGGTACCAACGCCGCTCTCGGCGGTGCTACCGCGATCGACCTGAATAGCGCGGTCGGCGCGAATGGTGGCAGCCTTTCCGCCCCGTTGGTGATTTGGGACAACGACGTCGCCAAGGTGAACGGTGTGGATACAGCCGTCGCCGACAACGACGTCATCAAGATCGTGGACATCGGCTTCACCACGACGCAGACCACGACGCCGGACGCGCACCTCGACTTCGGCGTCCAAATCGCGGACGCGGACGGCGATATGACCACCGTCCAGCACATACTCGTCGACATCGCCTGAAACAGAAGCAGCGGGGGCGGCCAAGTGCTGCCCCCGTTGGAACTCGGCAGTAAGGCATCGAAACGGGGGGTTCCATGATGCAGCCAAGGCCGCAATTCCAGGAGGTGATGCGTCTGGCGCGCCGCCAGGCGCCGGCCCTTTTCCTCTTCAGCTTGCTAACCAATCTTCTTCTGCTTGCCAGCACCATCTACATGCTGCAGATCTATGACAGGGTGCTGTCGAGCGGCTCGATCGACACGCTGCTGTGGCTCACCCTTGCCGTCATCGGCGCCATTGCCGTCTATGGCCTCTTGGAACATGCCCGCCGGATGATGCTGGGACATATCAGCCAATGGCTGGACGACCAGCTCAGCGTCCCGGTGATCGAACGCGCCATGGCGGCGCGCCTGGCCGGCAGCAACGTCGAAGCCGGCCTGAAGGACGTTAGCGATCTTCGCAGCTTCATTGCCGGCGACGGCATTCTGACCTTTCTCGACGCGCCATGGACGCCGGTATTCATGGCGTTCATGTGGTTTCTGCACCCGGCATTGGGGGTGCTCGGCCTTGCCGGCGCGGTGCTTCTGTTCTGCTGCGCTCTAGCCAACGATTTCCTCACTCGCCGCAAAAACCAGGAAGCAGCCGCAGGGTTGCGCCGCAGCCAGGCCGCCGTCGGTCAATTTGTCGATGGCGCCGAAACATTGCGCTCGCTCGGCATGTCCGAGCCGGCGCTGCTGCGCTGGGAGCAAAACCAGCAAGCTCTCACAGCTCTGCAGTCCCGGATTTTCCAGCGCACCACCGTCATCGGCAGCCTGTCGCGCTCCCTGCGCCTCGCCCTCCAGGTGGCCGTGCTGGGGCTCGGCGCCTATTTCGTCCTGCACCGCGAACTCACGGGCGGGTCGATGATTGCGGCTTCCATCCTGCTCAGCCGCGCGCTGGCGCCGATCGAACGCTCCATCGGCGCCTGGCGCAGCCTGGTCAACGCTCGGGCCGCGCGCCAGAACCTGATCAAGCTCTTTGCCGCCACCGGGTCGTCGCAGAACGTCGGCGTCACCTTGCCGCGCCCGCAAGGCCGGCTGAAGTTAGAGAACCTGCACTATTACGCGCCGGGAACCCCGCAGGCCCTGCTGAACGCGATAAGCTTCGGTGTCGAGCCCGGCCAGAACTGCGGCGTGATCGGCTCGTCCGGCTCCGGCAAGACCACGCTCTGCCGTCTCATCGTCGGCACGATGCGACCCTCGCTGGGCCATGTCAGGCTGGATGGTGCGGAGGTCTGGAATTGGCCGTCGAACGAGCTCGGCCAGCATATCGGCTACCTGCCGCAACAGGTCCAATTGTTCCCGGGAACAATCGCCGAGAACATCGCGCGCCTGCGCGACGTCGACAGCGAAGCCGTCATCGCCGCGGCCCAGCTCGCCGGCATTCACGAGATGATCTTGCGGCTGCCGAACGGCTATCGGACCGAGGTCGGACCGCACGGCGTCCGGATCTCGCGCGGTCAGCGGCAGCGCATCGCGCTGGCTCGGGCACTGTTCGGCGACCCGCCGCTGATCGTACTCGACGAGCCGAACACCGGCCTCGACGGCGAAGGAGAGGCGGCGCTGTTCAACGTGCTTCAGCAGTTGAAGGAGCGCGGCCGCACGGTCGTTATCGTCAGCCATCAGACCAGTCTTCTGCGCACGGCTGACAACATCGTCCTCCTCCGCGACGGATCGGTCATGATGCTCGGCACGCGCGACGAGGTGCTCGGCGCGCTGGCAGGCCAGCCCAGGCGCATTCCGATGCCGGGGGCCATGCGGGACAAGATTGCCGCCTTCGCGCCGGCAAACCTGAAAGCGGTGGAGTGAGCCATGGACTTCTCGACGCTTCTGAACGGGCTGGCGGACAGCCTGCGTGAGCTGACCGGCACGCTGAGCATCTTGGCCGAGGATCTGACCGCCGCGGCCTCGATTTGGTATGACGGATTGGGTTGGCCGACGCGTATCGCTCTGACTGTGGCCGCCGGCGCGCTCGTCCTGCTCCTGATTTCCCGATTCTTCCGGCGGCGGTCACATGCATTCCAGGCAATCAGTGGCGACCTCAATCAACGGACCCGGCCGGCGCGTATGCTGGGCTATGTTTCATCGATCGTCTTCGTCGGCGGCGTCGCCGTGTGGTCCAGCGTCGCGCTTCTGGCAAGTGCCGTCGTCGCCGATGGCGTCGTCAGCCCCGAAGGCTATCGCAAGACGGTCCAGCACCTTGAAGGCGGCATTATCGGCGCGATTCATGTCAAGGAGGGCGATAAGGTCGGCGTCGGAGAGGTCCTCATCAGCTTGAAGACTACGGAGGCGCAGGGCCGCTACGACGAGTTGCAGGGGCGCTATATCCGCCTGCTGGCAACCGAGGCGCGCCTTGTCGCCGAGCTTGCCGGCCAGAATCGGGTCGCCTTCCCCAAGGAGCTGACCTCGATCGACAGCGAGCTGGGGCGAAACGTGGTCGCCGAAGAGCAGGCGCTGCTCGACAGCCGCCTCGCGACCCGCGACGGGCGCACGCAGATCCTCAACAAGCGCATCGCGCAGATTGAGGAGCAAAGTGCGGGATCAAGAGACGTGATCGCCGCAGAGACCGAGCAACTCAGGCTGATCGACCAGGAGATCGCTTCCGCCCAAGAGCTTTACAAAAAGGGGCTGGAGCGCTTGCCGCGGATATTGGCGCTGCTGCGCTCCCAGGCCGATATCCGCGCCAACCAAGCGTCAAACCGGGCTCAAGTGGCCCGCAACGATCAGCAGATCGGCGAAACCCAGTTCCAACTCCTCAACCTGCGCCAGCAGGACAGTGAGAGCGCCAACGAGGATCTCGCCAAGGTGCGCATCGACCTGGCCGAATTGCGCAGCCAATTGCCCTCGCGCCAGGATGTGCTGGCCAGGACCGACATCGTCGCGCCGATTGCGGGAACGGTGATGAATCTTCGCGTAACGACCGAATCCGGCGTGATCGCCAGCGGCCAGCCGCTTCTCGATATCGTGCCCAACGAGCCCAATCTGGTCATCGATTCACGCATCAAGACCACGGATATCGATGTGGTGCATCCAGACATGCCCGCCCGCGTGGTGTTGACGGCCTATCCGAGCAGGCATCTGCCGCAGATCCACGGTCTGCTCACCTCGGTGTCGGCCGATCGGCTGACGGATGAGAAGACCGGCGAGCCCTATTTCCTCGCCAAGGTCAAGGTCGACGCGGCCGATCTCGAAGAACTGCACGACGTCCGTCTATCGCCCGGCATGCCGGCGGAAGTGATGATTCTGACCGGGGAGCACACTTTGCTCGACTACATGCTGGCCCCGGTGGAAGCCTCCCTCACACGCTCTTTCAGGGAGAATTGAAACGAAGCAACTCGTGCCAGTAAGCACACAACACCACCGAGACGTCGGCCTCAGGCCGACGTCTCATGCTGCCGAAGGATTCGAACGTGCTAGCGCCTCAGAGCGTAGACATTGTCCATCGAAACGCCACCCAGAGGCAGCGCCATCTCATCGTCGAGAATCCGAGTGATGCGGGCAAAGCCGACAAAAGCCTTTCTCGCCTCCTCAGCCGACATCTTGCCAGCCATAGCTGCCGAGCAGCAATTCACGGCGCATTGATAAACGGGGCCGCGTCTCCCCGTTGGCCACTTCCGCAGGAACACCATCGCTTCAGAGACGCTGTCGACTTCCTCCAAGGGGTATCCCTGCCCACGCGCGATCCGCACTGGGGTAAAGAAATGCAAGCGATCCATCACTATCCTCCCGGTCGACCGCAAAGCGGCCGAACCCGCATAAACGCATGTCCAGGGGTTTGGTTCCACACAATTTTGGTTGCTGGTCGAAAAAGTTCGGAACCGGACAGGGCGCGATTGGCAAGCCGACTCAAGTAAAGGCGATTCCTGTTTTGGCGCGACGAGAAGCGCGATTCTCATTGAATGACTTTAAGGCCAAAGCCGGCAAATGGATTGCTTGTAGGTTCCCCAGCGTCAGGCTTACCCTCACCAGTTAACGCGGGGACGCCGCGTTTTGCAAAAGGGGACAGTTGCAATGACTATACAAGGCGCTTCGCCGGACCTCTACAACGAGGATCTGGCTCCGGCAACAGTCAGGAACTGGGGGCCGTTTTCAATCTTCAACGTCTGGACTTCCGACGTCCACAGCCTCTGGGGCTATTATCTCGCCGCGAGCCTTTTTCTGTTCTGCGGCGGCTTCGTCAACTTCATCATCGCCATCGGCATCGGCTCGCTGATCATCTACTTCCTGATGAACCTTGTCGGCTATGCCGGCGTGAAGACTGGCGTTCCCTACCCCGTGCTTGCGCGCGCCTCCTTCGGCATCTGGGGTGCCAACATTCCGGCGCTGGTGCGCGCCGTCGTCGCCTGCTTCTGGTATGGCGCCCAGACGGCCGCCGCGTCGGGCGCAATCGTCGCGCTGCTGACGCGGCTGCAGTGGTTCGACGAATTCAACCGGACCTCGCATCTGCTCGGCCATTCCACCCTGGAGGTGATCTGCTTCGTCGTCATATGGGCGCTGCAGCTTTTGATCATCCAGAAGGGTATGGAAACGGTGCGGCGCTTCCAGGACTGGGCCGGACCCGCCGTTTGGGTGATGATGCTGATCCTGGCGATCTATCTCTGCGTCAAGTCGGGCACCTTCGCCTTCACCAGCGATATTCCGATGGACGTGCTGCTCGACAAGACCAAGGATGCCGGCGTGCCAGGCGAGCCGGGTTCGTGGACCGCGCTGTTCGCGGTGGCGGCAATCTGGGTAACCTACTTTTCGGCGCTCTACCTCAACTTCTGCGACTTCGCCCGCTACGCGCCCAACAACGCGGCGCTGCGCAAGGGCAACATCTGGGGCCTGCCGGTCAACCTGATCCTGTTCTCGCTGGTCGCCGGCGTCACCACGATCGCCGCCTACGACGTCTATCACGAGGTGCTGCTCCACCCCGACCAGATCTCGGCCAAATTCGACAGCTGGTTCCTGGCGGCGCTTGCCGCGCTGACCTTCGCGGTGGCGACCCTGGGCATCAACGTCGTGGCGAACTTCGTCTCGCCGGCCTTCGACTTCTCCAACGTCTTCCCGCGTCAGATCGACTTCAAGAAGGGCGGCTATATCGCGGCGCTGATCGCGCTGGTGCTCTATCCGTTTGCGCCGTGGGAAGGCAGCGCTGCCTCCTTCGTCAACATCATCGGCGCGACGATGGGGCCGATCTTCGGCGTGATGATGGTCGACTATTATCTGATCCGTAAAGGCGAGGTCGACGTCAACGCGCTCTACCGCGAAGATGGCGAGTTTCGCTTCCAGGGCGGCTGGCACGTCAACGCCTTCATCGCCGCCGGCATCGGCGCGATCTTCTCCTCGATCCTGCCCAACTTCACCAACTGGCTGCCGTCGTGGTGGGGCGTCTATGGCTGGTTCTTCGGGGTCGCGATCGCGGGCGCCGTCTACTATGTGCTGCGCACAATGGCGCTCGGCGCCGGCGCACGCATGGCCAAGGCTTAACACAGTCGGGGCGGCGAAAGCCGCCCCATTTGCTTCGTCTCACTTGCCTACCATTTCGGGCCAGCCAATGCGGGCGTCTTTGCGCTCGAAAAAGTTGCGTCAGGGCAGTTCGACCTCGGGCTCAATGATGTAATGGTAGGATTCATTTCTTCAGGAGAGACAGCGACCACGTCCTTGCCTGTTGAGTCTATATAGCTGTCCGTAACAGCAAAGCCCGCCAGAAGCTGGTCGTCCGTGAAAGGATATCAGGAACCGAATTCGTGGGAGTAAGACGCGATAGCCAACCTTGCCAAAGCCGCGTTGTCATATAGATCGACCTCGTAGTCCCCAGTGCGGGCCAAACAGTCCATCAACATCGGAAGAGTAAAACCCTTTGTCCTCGATCACGCATTGAAGGAGCGCGACCCTGCGATCAGGAACTTAGCTTTTGGTCAGTTGAAACACCGGATCCTGCGATCCGCCCGCTGCCCGCCGAACACCGGCAAAGGCGACGAGAAACGGCAGGGTTGAGCTTGCGAGCACGTGCCTTCGTGTCACCGGAACGGTGGAAGTCTCCGATACTTTCGGAAGATTCCCGCTTTTCGCTTCGGACCAATATTTTCGAAGTCGAACATCGCCATTCTCCAAGCCGCGGAGCACCATTTTGCTGGCACTAACGCCGGCCAGGCGAGTTCTGCCAAAGCGCTCCACGCCCAGCGACAAACCTTGGCTCCGGACCTTATCTTATCGTATCTTTGCCTCGGAACGAAGCTTACGCGGAGGGCGCAGGTTGGAGAGGCGAGTTCCCGTCCGGGTTGAAAATGTTCGTTTATACGAACTTGCGCTCGCAAATCAACGCCGGCGGTGTGCACTCCCCAAGAGCTCTAAAACGCCCTGCTCTCGACTTTTCGATCCTTGACTGCTCACCATGATGTTCGTTCGACCTTTTTCTAAATGTGGAGAATGGCAATGGAAGAGAATGGGTTTCGTCTGATCGTCCGCTGCATCGGTTCCGTCGCCCTGTTTGCTTTTTCCTCCCAATATGCATTCGCAGCCGATAGCGCGCGATGTGTTGCGAACATCGAAAAAGTGATTGCCGATGGGTCGGTTCCGGCCAAGGCAACGCCGCTGCCCTCGAAGCTCAGCGCGAAGCTTGACGCTGCGGTTCGATCCGCGCTGCCCAAGACGGCGGCACCGGGTGTCATCGTCGGCGTGGTGACACCTTCCGGAATATGGAAGGCGGCGTATGGCAAGGCCGACCCTTCCGCCGGCACACCCATGGCTGTGGGGATGCACACGCGCATCGGTTCAGTTACCAAGACATTCACCGGCACAGCGATCATGCAGCTGGCCGAAGCTGGGAAGCTGTCGCTTGACGACAAGATCCAGAAATACGTACCCGGCATCCCCAATGGCGATCGGATCACGCTCCGCCAGCTCGCCGATATGACCAGCGGCATTGCGAGCTATACCCAAAGTGCAAAATTCCAAGATGTCTTGTTCTCCAAGCCTCAAACGATCTTCGCGCCCAAGGAGCTGGTGGCCATCGGCGTGGCTGAATCGCCTCTCTTCGAGCCCGGAGCCTCGTTCAACTATTCGAACACCAACACTATCCTGCTCGGCATGGTCATGGAGCAGGTTACTGGAAAGACCGTCGGCGAGGTTTTCAAGGAGCAGATCTTTGATCCGCTGAAGCTCAGGAACACGTCCTGGCCGGGTGACTCGGTGGATATGCCGGTGCCCTATGCTCAGGGTTTTACCCTGCAGGGGGATTTTGCCAAGCCGGATGCACCAAGCAACGCGACGAACTGGAACCCATCCTGGGGATGGACTGCAGGGGAACTGATTTCCAATATCGACGATTTGCTGGTTTATGCTCGGGCACTGGGCACCGGGAACGGCTTGCTGGGGGCAGCTGCGCAGAAGGAGCGGCTGACCTTCCCGGGCGCGGCCGGCTACGGGATCGGCGTCGGTTGCATCGGCGGCTGGGTGGGCCATACGGGCGAACTGCCAGGCTACAACACGACCTTGTTTTACAAGGCAGGTGCGGACATAGCCGCCGTGGTCCAGACCAACAGCGACATTGCTTCCGGCGATTGCAAGGCGGAGCCGACGCTGACCGACGATCCACGCGACACGGTCTGCTCTTCGCCTGCAACGCGTGTATTTGTTGCGGTTTCAGAGGCTCTTGGCCAGCCGTATACGCCGCCCAACCCCCACTGAATGCCCGATAAGAGCCGAGACGGCTCGACAATTTTGCAGCGGCTCACCCGTTGTGAGCCGCTCCGTCTCCTCGTTTGAAGCACGGCGGAACTCTGTGTCGGGCTTTCCCGGCATCGCTCTAATATGAACCGATGAGTTGCAACAGGAATCGCGTGCCGGTATGGCCAGCTCTTGGCTGTCTTGGAACGGTATTGCGATTATCGCCCCCGCATTGAGGTGCTGTCCGAAAGAAGCTTGCCATCCCTACCCCGGCCGAGCCCAGTTCTTCTTCGGTGTAATCCACGCCCGTGTCGTGCTAGGCACTTGTAAGCGTGGCTGAGATTTACTTACAAACTCACGATGCCCCCTGACATGTAGACTTGAGCAAACCTTATCAAATCTCCCGTTTTGCGCCAGCTTCTCGAAACGAGAATCATCTCCAGATTGCGTGCAGGTGTTTCTCAGCGGCCTTTCATCGGAACGGTCGCCTGCCTCAGATTTCGGTGAACGATCGAGGAATCGGATTCGCCCTGCTCCGGCGCGGAGGGTTGAGACTTGAGTAGTCGGGGCGGCGAAAGCCACCCTTATTTCAACCTATTTGGCGACCATCTCGGACAGTCTGCGCACCGTGTTCCAGTTGCGCGATGTGCCGATTCCCATGCGCTTGTGGTTTGCTGCGGCGAGCAGCCGCGAGCTTGGCCGCTCGCGCGAAAAGACGACCCAAATATCGCCGTCGACCGTCAGCACCTTCTCGTCCGCGGCGGCATAGGCTGTAAGAGCCGCTGCGGCTTCTTCCGGCGCCGGCCGGCGCATCACCCGCACCGCGACCTGATCGCCGGCTTTTGCCGATTCGTCCGGGAACGGATTGGCGGCAGCAAGCTTCAGCCAGTCTTCTGCGCCGCGCACGATGATGTCAACATGGCGGCCGAAAGTCTCTTCGAAGGCCTTTTCCAGCCGCCGTTCGAGACCGGAAACGCTGGCCGTCCGCGCCTCGAAGACCAGATTACCCGTGGCGACCAGCGTGCGGACGTTTTTCAGCCCGATGGCTTCGGCCATCGCCTTGAGCTCGGACATGACAACGCGCCGCCCCTCGCCCAGGATGATGCTGTAGAGCAGCGCGACGTAAGTTCGCATGGTCGCCGGCCGATCGTTCAGACCAGCCGCGACTGCTCCACCGCCGCTTCGATGAAGCTTGCAAACAGCGGGTGCGGCTCGAGCGGGCGGCTCTTCAGTTCAGGGTGGTACTGCACGCCGATGAACCAGGGATGGTCGGGATATTCCACCGTCTCCGGCAGCACCCCGTCTGGCGACATGCCGGCAAAGACCAGGCCACAATCCTCAAGCCGCTGCTTGTAGTCGATGTTCACCTCGTAGCGGTGCCGGTGGCGCTCGGAGATCTGCGTGTCGCCGTAGATCTCGGCGATCTTCGACCCCTTGGCGAGGTCGGCTTGATAAGCGCCGAGGCGCATGGTGCCGCCGAGATCGCCGGTAGCCCTGCGCTTCTCCAGCATGTTGCCCTTCAGCCATTCCGTCATCAGGCCGACCACCGGCTCCTCGGTCGGGCCGAATTCGGTGGAAGAGGCATGCTCGACGCCGGCGAGCGACCGCGCAGCCTCGATGCAGGCCATCTGCATGCCGAAGCAGATGCCGAAGTAAGGCACCTTGCGCTCGCGCGCGAACTTCGCGGCCAGGATCTTGCCCTCGGAGCCGCGCTCGCCGAAACCGCCGGGAACGAGGATGCCGTGCACCTTCTCCAACCACGGCGTCGGGTCTTCCTTCTCGAAGATCTCGCTCTCGATCCAGTCGAGCTTGACCTTGACGCGGTTGGCAAGCCCGCCATGCGACAGCGCCTCGATCAGCGATTTGTAGGCGTCCTTGAGGCCGGTGTATTTGCCGACGACGGCAATCGTCACCTCGCCTTCCGGATTGTGGATGCGGCTGGAGAGCGCCTGCCAGGGCTCCATCCGCGGCTTCGGCGCCGGATCGATGCCGAAGGCGGCGAGCACTTCGGAATCCAGCCCTTCCTTGTGATACGCCATCGGCACGTCGTAGATGTGCGGCACGTCGAGCGCCTGGATGACGGCGCTCTCGCGCACATTGCAGAACAGCGAAAGCTTGCGGCGCTCTTCCTTGGGGATCGGCCGGTCGGCGCGCACCAGAAGGATGTCGGGCGCGATGCCGATGCCGCGCAATTCCTTGACAGAATGCTGCGTCGGCTTGGTCTTCAATTCGCCGGCGGTAGGGATGTACGGCATCAGGGTGAGATGCACATAGACCGCGTTGTTGCGCGGCAGGTCGTTGCCGAGCTGGCGAATCGCCTCTAGGAACGGCATCGCCTCGATGTCGCCGACAGTGCCGCCGATCTCGCACAGCACAAAATCGTAATCGTCATTGCCTTCAAGGACGAAATGCTTGATCTCGTCGGTGACGTGCGGGATCACCTGCACGGTCGCGCCGAGATAGTCGCCACGCCGCTCGCGCTCGATGATGTTCTTGTAGATGCGGCCGGTGGTGATGTTGTCCTGCTGGTTGGCCGAGCGGCCGGTAAAACGCTCATAATGGCCGAGATCGAGATCGGTCTCGGCGCCGTCGTCGGTCACGAACACTTCGCCATGCTGATACGGCGACATCGTTCCGGGGTCGACATTGAGGTAGGGATCGAGCTTCTTGATCCGCGCGCGATAGCCACGCGCCTGCAGAAGAGCCCCAAGAGCTGCTGCAGCGATGCCTTTTCCGAGTGAGGAAACCACGCCGCCTGTGATGAATACATATCGCGCCATGGGAGTCATCGCTTAACGCGGCGTGATTGATTCCGCCAGAGAAAAAACCGCCGCGAAGGCTTTTTCCCAAGATGGCGCTGTGTCCGGACGGGCATTTCTCTGAAGCATGCCGCCCAAAACTGTGCAGTGGTTTTGGGAGAACGGCAGGCATCAGAACAGAAACTCGAAAGCGCGGCACCAGCGTCTTTCAACGCGACGCGCTTTGATCAAAGAAAAAGGGCCGGTGGTGCCGGCCCTTTCGGCAGTTTGCTTCAACGCGTTAGATAATAACGACCTTGGTGCCGATCTTAACGCGGCTGTAGAGATCCATGACGTGCTCGTTGATCATGCGGAAGCAGCCGTTGGAAGCGCTGGTTCCTATCGACTGCGGTGCAATGGTGCCGTGGATGCGCAGATGCGTGTCCTTCTTGCCGTCATAGAGGTAGATGGCGCGCGCGCCGAGCGGGTTTTCGCCGCCACCGGGCATGCCGTCCTTGTACTGGCCATAGTGCTTCGGCTCGCGCTTCTGCATGTCGAGCGTCGGGATCCAGCGTGGCCATTCCTGCTTGTCGCCGACGGCCACCGTCCCCTTGAACTGCAGGCCTTCACGGCCGACTGCGATGGCGTAGCGGCGCGCGGTGGAAAACGATTCGACGAGGTAGAGGCGGCGAGCAGTCGTGTCGATGACGATCGTCCCGGGCTCATAGCCGGTGAAGGCGACGTCCTGCGGCACGAACTCCGGCTTCACCTTGAACGGCCTCTTGGCATCCTTCTTGGCGAGCGCCGAATCAAGCGCGCGGGTCTCCGGCAGATAGTTGATCGAGGTCACCGAGGAACCGCCGAACAGGCCCGCGAACAGCCCGCCGCTGCTCGCCCGCTTCTGGCCGGGTTGTTCGCTTCGCAACTCACCGTTGTTGCCGGTGGCCGTGATGTTCATCGCCTCGGCCGGGATTGGCTCCTCGGCCTGGAGCGAGGCGATCGGCGCCACGGGCGTGAGCGGTTCGATGATCTTGACGGTCTTCTTCCCGGGCTTCGCATCAGCCACTTCGGCCGGCGCGGCCGAACCCTTTTTGGAGAGCCATTCCTGACGCGCCGCATCCGCCTTGGCCTTGGCCGCCTCACGCATTGCCAGCTTGCGGGCTTCGAGCGCCTTTTGCTTGGCCGCATCCTTGTCGGCAGCGATCTTGGCCTCGAGCTTTTCGATCTGCGCGAGGTCGTCCGGAGTCGGGTTTTTCTTCTTCTTGAGAAGCCTCAGCTGCGATGCGTCGCTCTTGGCGGCGACGGGAATTGCGTCGGTCTTCTCTACCGACGGCGAAGCGGCCAGGTTTGCCGGTGAGGCAAAGGCCGCGGAGCCCATGCCGAATACGGCACAGAATCCCAAAAGGATGAAGCTGCGAAGCTGCATGGCGAAGATCCGATTTTCTATGCTAGTTGCCCAACGGCGTCGCCCGGCGCCCCCCAAGGACGCCGAAAAGTGCCGCGCGCAATCTATAATCGATTAGCCAGCGCGCCCTCAAGCTGAGCGACGCGTTACATTTGGTTGAATCTTCGTGATCGAGCGGCATTTGCCGCGACTGTGTTCAAAGAACAACAGATCGCGGCAGCAATGCTTGTCCGGCTACTGGTTCGGAACCTGCGGGGTGACCGGCAAGGTAACGCCGTTCGCGGCCGGCGGCGTGGTCGGATTCGCGGGCGCCGGTGTTGCGGGAGCAGTGGCCGGGGCCGTGGTGGTGCCGCCATTCGACAGCGGCGTCGTGGTTGTCATTCCGCCCGACGGGGCGGCCGGCGCGGTGCCGCCAGCCGGCGCCGCCGGCTGCGAGCTGCCCACCGGACCGGTGGCGCCCGGCAATTGGTTGAGCACGCCCTTGCCGGCATTGCCCGAGGTCGAAGCCGGTGCCCTGTCGAGGATGTCGATCGGCTTCTCACCGTAGCGGGCAAGGATGGAGAGCGCGAGCGAGGTCACGAAGAAAGCCGCGGCCAGGATCGCAGTCGCGCGGGTAAGCGCGTTGGCTGCGCCCCGCGCCGTCATGAAACCGGAACCGCCACCAATGCCGAGACCGCCGCCTTCGGAGCGCTGCAGCAGCACCACGCCGACAAGGGCGAGCACGACCATAAGATGAACGACGATCAGTACCGTTTCCATAATTTATCCTGGCGAGGCCTTGCGCGGCCGCGCATACGACCGGTGATTTGGAGGCGGCTCCTTACAATGCTTTGGCGGCATTTCCAAGCCCGTGGCCGGGAATATGGGGAGCAATGCGGCCATTGCAACGATTTGGGCCGCGCCCCTGCCGCCGTCTGCGGCTATGACATGTGCATATAGGCTTCGGCAATGGCGAGGAAGTCGGCCGCCTTCAGGCTGGCGCCGCCGACCAGCGCGCCATCGACATTCTCGACGCCGAGCAGCTCCACAGCATTGGACGGCTTGACCGAACCGCCATAGAGAATGCGCATTCTGGCCGCGGCATCGCCGAGCAGCGCCGTCAGCTTGCCACGGATATGGGCATGCGCCTCGGCGACGTCGGCCGCGGTCGGCGTCAGGCCGGTGCCGATGGCCCAGACGGGCTCGTAAGCGATGATGGTGTTGGCGGCGGTGGCGCTCGCCGGCACGGAACCGTCGAGCTGCCGCGACAGGACATCGAGCGTCGCGCCGGCTTCACGCTCGGCGCGCGTCTCGCCGATGCAGATGATGGCCACCAGCCCTGCCCGCCAGGCGGCCGAAGCCTTGGCATTGACGATCGCATCGTCATCGCCGCATTGCTCGCGCCGCTCGGAGTGGCCGACGATGACATGGCTTGCGCCGGCATCCTTCAGCATCTCGGCCGAAATCTCACCCGTATAGGCGCCGCTCTCCTTGGGGTGGCAATCCTCGCCGCCGGCGCGAACCGGTGTCCGCGAAAGGATCTCTGCGGCCTGGTGAAGCAAGGTGGCCGGAACGCAGACCAGGGCTTCCGTCTCCGCATCGAGGCCGCTCATGAAGCCGTTGCCGATCATCCTCAACTCGTTGAGCGAGGCGCTGGTGCCGTTCATTTTCCAGTTGCCGGCAACGAGCGGACGGATTCCAGGGGTCATGGCGTCGAGTTCTCCAGGCAACATAAGGCAGCGCCCTCACTACCAAAATCGGGCCACAAAGCAATCGACAGTGGGCCGGAAGGACGCTATTGCGCTTGTTTCAGAGTCGGCGCATGCGAAAATGCGCAAAGATCGGAAGTGGGCATGCTTGGTATTTTGAGAAGCGCGGCGGGCACCTGGGTCGCGAAAGCTTTGCTGTCCTTGCTGGTGGTGAGCTTTGCCGTCTGGGGTATTTCCGGGCGCCTGTCGGGAAGCTTGGCTGGCCATCATTCGGTGATTACCGCCGGCGGCACCACGGTTTCGATCAACGAATACCGCCTCGCCTACGATCGCCAGATCAACCTGCTGTCGCAGCAATATGGCCAGCGCATCACGCATGAACAGGCTAAGCTGCTCGGCCTCGACAACCAGGTCCTGGCGCAGCTCGTCTCCGGCGCCGTTCTCGACGAGCAGGCTCGCAAGCTCGGGCTTGGCCTTTCCAAGGACCGGCTGGCCGAGCTGACGCGCGAGGATCCGGCCTTCAAGGGTCCAGGCGGCCAGTTCGACCGCAGGACCTTCGAATATCTGCTGAGCCAGATCGGCATGCGACCCGAGGACTATCTGAAGAACCGCTCGCAGGTGGCGGTCCGCCAACAGATCGTCGAGGCGATTTCCGACGGCCTCAAGGCGCCGCAGACCTTCCTGAAGGCGGTCGCGCTCTATCGCGGAGAGGACCGCACGATCGACTATCTCGTCCTGCCGAAGACACTCGTCCAGCCGATCGAGGCGCCGTCCGACAGCGCGCTGAAAACCTATTTCGAAGCCAACAAGAAGAACTACGCCGCGCCGGAATACCGCAAATTCTCCTATATCCGGCTTGAGCCGCAGGACATCATGGACCCGACGGCGGTCACCGATCAGCAGGTCGCTGACGACTACAACAAGAACAAGGCGCGCTATACGACGCCCGAAATGCGCACCATCGAACAGCTGGTGTTCAAGACGCCGGACGCGGCCAAGGCGGCATTTGACTCCCTGAAGGCCGGCGCCACCTTCGACAAGATCGTCACCGCAGAGGGCAAGACGCAGGCCGACACCGTGCTCGGCACGCTGGCAAAGGACAAGATCGCCGACAAGGCGGTGGCCGACGCAGCCTTCTCGCTCAACGTCAACGAGGTCAGCCCGGTGGTTCAGGGCGCCTTCGGCCCGGTGCTCTTGCGCGTCACCGAGATCAAGCCGCAGGTGGTGAAGCCGCTTTCGGAAGTGTCCGACCAGATCCGCAAGGATCTTGCGCTCGGCGAGGCAAGCCGCGTCCTGCTCGACGTCCACGACAGCTACGAGGACACCCGCGCTTCCGGTGCCTCGCTTGCCCAGGCGGCCGACAAGCTAAAGCTCAAGGTCGTCACCATCGACGCCATCGACCGTACCGGCCAGCGGCCGGACGGCACGATCGTCAACGACCTGCCGCAATCGGCGGACCTCATCAAGGCCGTCTTCGAGGCCGAGCCGAACACCGAGAATGAAGGCCTGACCACTGCCGCCAACGGCTTCGTTTTCTATGAAGTCCAGTCGATCACGCCGGCGCGCGACCGCACGCTGGACGAGGTTCGCCAGAAGGTGGTGGCCGACTGGACCGCGGCCGAGACCGACAAGCGGCTCACCGCCAAGGCCGGGGAGTTGGAAAAGCGCCTCAAGGCCGGTGCGACGCTCGACGTGATCGCGGGCGAGCTTAAGCTCGAGAAGCAGACCAAGCGCGGCCTGAAGCGCGAAGCCGACGATGCCGATTTCGGCAAGGAGGGCGCGGCGGCCATGTTCGGCGTCGGCGAAGGCAGCACGGGCCTGATCCCCTCGCCCACCGGCGACGGTCAGATCCTGTTCAAGGTTGCCGAAGTCTTCGAACCTGCCGGTGCCGATGGCAGCTCTGTCCCGGAAGACGCGCAGAAATCTTTCAGCGCCGGCATATCCGACGACCTGCTAGATCAGCTGGTGGCGCAGCTGCAGTCGCAATATGACGTTCGTATCGATCCGGCCGCCGTTTCCCAAGCACAGACACGATGAGCGCGCTTAAGACATATATCGCCAAGGTCGCGACCGGCACCGCGCTCTCCTTCGAGGAAGCGCGCGAGGCCTTCGACATCATCATGTCGGGCGACGCGACGCCGGGGCAGATCGGTGGCTTCCTGATGGCGTTGCGCGTGCGCGGCGAAGCCGTGAGCGAGATCTCCGGCGCGGTCGCCACGATGCGCGCCAAGATGCTCCGCGTCGAAGCCCCGCGCGGCGCCATCGACATCGTCGGCACCGGCGGCGACAATTCGCACTCGGTGAACATTTCGACCGGATCGGCATTCGTCATCGCCGCCGCGGGTGTTCCGGTGGCCAAGCACGGCAATCGCGGCCTGTCCTCGCTGACCGGCGCGGCGGATGTGCTGATGGCCCTCGGCGTCAAGGTCGACATCGCACCGGAGACGATCGGCCGCTGCATCCAGGAGGCCGGCGTCGGCTTCATGTTCGCGCCAGCGCATCATCCGGCGATGAAGCATGTCGGTCCTGTCCGGGGCGAGCTCGGCACGCGCACCATCTTCAATCTGCTCGGGCCGCTGTCGAATCCAGCCGGCGTCGGCCGGCAGATGGTTGGCGTCTTCCTGCCCGAATGGATCATGCCGGTGGCTGAGACGCTGAAGGCGCTGGGTACCGATCATGCCTGGATCGTGCACGGCGACGGTTATGACGAGATCACCACCACGGGCGAGACGCAGGTCGCAGAGCTCGCCGGCGGCGAGATCCGCACCTTTACCCTCACTCCGGAAGCGGTCGGACTGAAGCGGCATAACAAAGAGGATCTGCGCGGCGGCGAAGCGGCCTACAATGCCAAGGCATTGCGCGATATGCTGGGCGGCGCTGCCGGCGCTTATCGCGACACCGTGCTGATGAATGCCGGCGCCGGGCTGGTGGTGGCCGGCAAGGCGACGACGCTCGGCGATGGCATCGAGGCAGCAGCGCAGGCCATCGACAGCGGCCGGGCGCTCGCGGTGCTCGACAAGCTCATCGAGATTTCGAACGGTTAGAATTTTGTCCGATATCCTGCGCAAGATAGAAGCCTACAAGCGCGATGAGATCGCCGCCGCAAAGCTCAGCGCGCCGCTTGCCGAGGTCAAGGCGAAGGCCAAGGATGCGGAACCCCCGCGCAGCTTCCTTGCGGCGCTTGAGGCCAAGCGGAAGGCCGGCGGCTTCGCGCTGATTGCGGAGATCAAGAAGGCCAGCCCTTCCAGGGGCTTGATTCGCGCCGACTTCGACCCGCCGGCGCTCGCCAGGGCCTATCAGCAAGGCGGTGCTGCCTGTCTTTCGGTGCTGACCGACGCACCGTCCTTCCAGGGCGCGCCCGGCTTTCTGACCGCAGCGCGCGCCGCCGTTGGCCTGCCCGCCCTGCGCAAGGATTTCCTCTTCGACCCGTATCAGGTTCATGAAGCCCGCGCCTGGGGCGCGGACGCGATCCTCATCATCATGGCGAGCGTCGACGACGCCTTGGCCAGTGAATTGGAAGTCACGGCCTTCGATCTCGGCATGGACGCGCTGGTCGAGGTGCATGACGAACAGGAGATGGAACGCGCGCTTCGCCTCTCGTCGCGGCTGATCGGCATCAACAACCGCGATTTGAGAACCTTCGAAACCAGCCTCGACGTTTCCGAGAGGCTTGCCGCCATGGTCCCGGACGACCGGCTGCTGGTCAGCGAGAGCGGCATCTTCACCCATCAGGACTGCCGCCGGCTGGAAAAGAGCAAGATCGGCACCTTCCTCGTTGGCGAAAGCCTGATGCGGCAGGCCGACGTGGCCGCCGCGACCGCCCTTCTGCTGACGGGCAAGGCGCCGGCCGAGGCCGTTTGAGGATGCCCGCGCTTACGCATCTCGGCGCCAAGGGCGAAGCCAACATGGTCGATGTCGGCGGCAAGGCCGAGACGACGCGCACGGCCATCGCCGAAGGGTATGTCACCATGCAGCCGGAAACGCTGGAGATGATCCTGGCCGGTGACGCCAAGAAAGGCGACGTGCTGGGCACGGCGCGCATCGCCGGCATCATGGCGGCCAAGAAGACGCATGAGCTCATCCCGCTTTGCCATCCCCTCCTTCTCACCAAGGTTGCCGTCGAGATCGAGCCCGACCACGCGCTCCCTGGCCTGAGGGTCAGCGCGCTTGCCAGGGTTACCGGCAAGACCGGGGTGGAAATGGAGGCGCTGACCGCGGCGTCGGTCGCCTGCCTCACCATCTACGACATGGCCAAGGCAGCGGACCGCGCCATGGCGATTTCCGGCATCAGGCTGGTCGAGAAGACCGGCGGCAAGTCGGGCGACTACAAGGCAGGTTCTTAGCATGGCTTTGCTTCCGGTCGCCGAGGCGCTCCAACGCCTGTTGGACGGCGCGACCGCGCTGCCAGGCGAAAGCGTGCCGCTGGCCGAAGCAGCCGGCCGGGTGCTGGCCGACCCGGTGGTGGCTCTGCGCACCCAGCCGCCCTTCAATGCGTCGGCGATGGACGGCTATGCCGTACGGGCCGCCGACGTAGCCTCGGCGCCGGCCCGGCTCTCCGTGATCGGCATGGCGCCCGCCGGGCGTGGCTTCACCGGCTCTGTCGGCAAGGGCGAGGCCGTGCGCATCTTCACCGGCGCGCCGCTCCCCGAAGGCGCCGATACCATCGTTATCCAGGAGAATGTCCGCGATCTCGGCGGCGGCGGCATCGAAGTGACCGAGCCGACCGTGGAGGGACGAAACGTCCGTCGCCGCGGCCTCGACTTCTGCGAGGGCGACCTGCTCCTTGAAAAAGGCCGCCAGCTCGATCCGGCGGCGCTTTCGCTGGCGGCATCGGCCAACCATCCGAGTCTCAACGTGGTGCGGCAGCCGCTGCTCGCCATCATCGCCACCGGCGATGAATTGCTGCCGCCGGGCAGCGCGCTCGGCCCCGACCAGATCATCTCGTCGAATGCCTGTGGCGTCACAGCTACGGCCCAGTCGGTCGGCGCGCGCGCGCTCGACCTCGGCATCGCCGCCGACCGCAAGGACGCGATCGCGGCCCTGGTCAAGAAGGCGGTCAAGGCCGGCGCCGACGTCATCGTCACGCTTGGCGGCGCCTCCGTCGGCGACCACGACTTGATCCATGACGTGCTGACCGGCGAAGGCATGCAGCTCGACTTCTGGAAGATCGCCATGCGTCCCGGCAAGCCGCTGATGTTTGGCCGGCTCGGCGACATTCGCTGCATCGGCCTGCCCGGCAATCCGGTCGCAAGCCTGGTCTGCTCGCAGCTGTTCCTGAAGCCGCTTCTGGCGCGGCTGGGCGGCCGGTCCTGCCGTCAGGAAATCCGCACGGCCCGGTTAGGCGTCGCAATGCACGCCAACGATCTCAGGCAGGACTATGTGCGCGCCGTGGTCCGCGAAGATGCGGGGGCGTTGATCGCAACACCGTTCGGCATCCAGGATTCCTCGATGTTGAGGATGCTCGCCGATGCCAATGGCCTGATCGTGCGCCAACCCTTCGCACCGGCGGCTGAAGCCGGCGAGGAATGCAGCGTTCTGATGTTACGCTGAACAAAACGTCAACACATTCACTAAACTTTAAACGGTTGCGGAACACAACTGGAACAGATAGTGTTTGTTCTGGGTTTGTTTTTCTGATTCTGGTTTCAGAACCCATGGGGGCCGCCATGCTGACGCGCAAACAACATGAACTGCTGATGTTCATCCATGAACGGCTCAAGGAAAGCGGCATTCCGCCGTCTTTCGATGAGATGAAGGAAGCGCTCGACCTTGCCTCGAAATCGGGCATCCACCGCCTGATCACGGCGCTGGAGGAGCGCGGTTTCATTCGCCGGCTGCCGAACCGGGCGCGTGCCCTTGAAGTGCTGCGCCTACCTGACTCGATCGCGCCCGGCCTAAATGCGGCGAAGAAATTCTCGCCGAGCGTCATCCAGGGCGGCCAAGGCAATCTCGGCCGCCAGATCAAACCCGCGGCGCCCGCCCGCACGCCGACGCCCAGCAATGACGACGACGCCGGTTCAGCCGTCTCCATCCCGGTGATGGGTCGCATTGCCGCCGGCGTGCCGATCGACGCCATCCAGCACCAGACGCATTCGATCACAGTGCCGCCGGACATGATCGCGGGCGGCGAGCACTACGCGCTCGAGGTCAAAGGCGACTCGATGATCGAGGCCGGCATCTTCGACGGCGACACGGTCATCATCCGCAACGCCAGCACTGCGAGCCCCGGGGAGATCGTCGTGGCGCTGGTCGATGACGAGGAGGCGACGCTGAAGCGCTTCCGCCGCAAGGGCGCCTCCATCGCGCTCGAGGCTGCCAATCCGGCCTATGAGACGCGCATCTTCGGTCCCGATCGCGTCAAGGTTCAGGGCAAGCTCGTCGGGCTCATCCGCCGCTACTGAGGGGCTGCGGCTTGGCTTTCGGCTTCTCGGGCTTCTTGTAAGGCGCCAACCCCCTCGCCTCACGCGAGTAGCGCCGCTGTTCGTGCCAAGGGCGGTACGGTTTTTCGACGGCGTATTGAATGGTTGCTCGCGCCGTCGCCGATTGCGGATCGAAGAAGACGGCGGCACTGCCGTCGCGCGCGAGCTGCCGCTTGGTGACAACGAGGACACGCGGATCGCGGCAGGGATTGTAGGCCGTGGCGTCGTTGATGACGATGAGGTCTGCGAAGTCGCAGGCAGGCCGGGCAGCTTCGCGTTTTTCGGCGAGCGCGACGATCGCGCCTGATGGATGCCGGCCAATGCAGAGATCGCCCGTGCAGTAAAAGGGCGATCCAGGCGGCAGGTCGACGGGATCGGCTATGTCCAGCGTGCCCTTGGCGAATGTCTCCGGCGGCACGATCGTTTCGGCCTTGAGCGCGCGTTTCCAGTTATCGGTGGTGAACTCGTTCGAGCGGGCACGATTGATGGCGAGTTCGCCGCCGCCGATCGGCATCGCCACCAGATGCGCGTCCTCCGAGATCAGCAGGTCGGGCGTGCGCACCTGCGGGATCATCATGACGGCCGCGGCAGCGAAAGGAATCGCGGCCAGCCTGAGCCACGTAGTCGCCATCGTGGCGATGACGAGCGCGATCGTCGCCAGCAGCACCGAATGGATCGAGATCAGGCCCACGGCATCGACCGGCGACCACTCCGAAATCCACGCCGAGATCGCGATCATCGCCGCCAGGCCCTTGCCCATCAAATAGAGGAAGGGCCCGTCGAAGCCGAACGGCATCATGACCGCGCTGGCGACGGCGAGAAACATCACGATCGTGACGATCGGCATGATCGCGAGATTGGCCAGCAGGCTAAGCGGCGAGACGCGCTGGAAATGCCAGATGGCAAACAGCGCCGTGGCACTTCCGGCAATGATCGACGTCATCGCGGCGCCACCTGCTCCGACTGCCAGTTTGTGCGACATGAACCGCAGGAACGAACGCTTTGCCGGCGGCGCTCTCACCTTGCCGGCGCGGTAGTCGGACCAGCCGGCATAGGCGCCGACAAGGGCGGCGGTTGCCGCGAACGACATCTGAAAGCTCGGGCCAACCACTTCATGCGGCGACACCAGGATGACGGCGATGGCCGAGATCGCCAAATTGCGCATCGTCAGCGCGGCGCGGTCGAAAAGCACGGCGATCAGCATCACGGCCAGCATGATGAAGCTTCGCTCGGCGGCGACCACCACGCCGGAGATGACGAGGTAGGCGGCGATCGACATAACCGCGATTGCCGCGGCATATTTCTTCACCGGCCGGCGTGACGAAAAATCCGGGAACAGCGCAAAGGCGCCGCGCAGCAGAAGCATGACCATGCCGGCGACCAGCGCCATGTGCAGGCCCGAAATCGAGATGATGTGATAGATGCCGGTCCGCCGCATCGCCTCGTTGATGTCCTCGGGAATGCCGGCGCGCACGCCGACGATCAGTGCGGCGGCAATCTCGCCTTCGGGTCCGCCGACGGTGCTTCTGATGTGGTCCGCAATATTTTCGCGCGCGTTCTCGATGGCTGAGGCGATGCTCGTCTGAGCGATCGGGTCGGTTGGCGGAATGAGTTTCGGGTCGCCGAGGAAAAATCCGCTGCCGCCGATGCCGGAAAAATAGCTGTCGAAGGAAAAATCATAGCTTTCGGGACGGACCGGCCCGGTCGGCGGCAGGAGCCGCGCGTAACCCGTCACCAGCGATCCGGCCTTCATGCCGGCCGGGATCCTGCGTGCCGAGAGCCTGACGCGATCCGGTGCGTAGCGCAGCTTTGGATGCGCGGTCGAGAGGAGATCGATGGTCAGCCTGACGCGGCCATTGGCCATTTCCTCGGCGATGACGACGCGGCCTGTCAGCCGCGTCTGGATTTCGGAGCCGAGCATCGGTGTAGCGGCGCGCCAGGTCTCGACCTTCGCGGCGACGAAGCCCAGCGCGCAAAACAGCGCCGCCATAAAGACCAGGTGTGTCTTCAGCCAGGGACGCGAAACCGCCGCGCATAGAGCCATCAGCGCCACCGCCGCCAGCGGTCTGTAAAGATCCGGCTCGGCGCTCAAGGAATAATAGAGTATCACGCCGGCGGCCAGGAACACCGGCACCAGGAGGAAGCCGATGCCGCGGTCGAGCTCGGTGGAGGCTGCCTCGGCCACACCCCGGCGAATCGCGGAAAACGAGGCACGGCGGAACCGCCTGCGGATCAAGTCGATCGCTGCCGGCGGAGGCGGCTTCACGACGGCGTCGCCGTCCGAAATCTCGGTGGCCGGACGCGGCACGGGAACCCAAACCGGTACTGCCTCAGCAGGCACGGTGTCGGCAAACAGCAGGCGCTCGCTCACGCCAGCCGTCGTCTTCTCGCCATCCTCCGCACCCCGGCCACGTCCAGCCATCGGGTCTGCCCCTTGCGCCCCAGACCTCCTATGCTACATGAACGCCCACCGCGCGAAAGTCCGCGCAATCATGCCCGCTTCAGAGCTTCTTCCGAGAGTTCCATGTCCGACAAGGTCGTCACCCGCTTTGCCCCCTCGCCCACCGGCTATCTGCACATCGGCGGGGCGCGCACGGCGCTGTTCAACTGGCTCTACGCCAGGCACACGGGCGGCACGATGCTGCTGCGCATCGAGGACACTGACCGCGAGCGCTCCACCGAAGCGGCGACAGCCGCTATCCTGGACGGGCTGACCTGGCTCGGCCTCTCATGGGACGGCGAGGCCGTGTCGCAGTTCGAGCGAGCGCCGCGCCACCGTGAGGTGGCAGAGGAGCTCGTACGACTGGGCAAGGCCTATTACAGCTATGAGACGCCTGCCGAGCTGGAGGCGATGCGCGAGGCGGCGCGGGCCAAGGGGCTGCCGCCGCGCTACAATGGCCAGTGGCGCGACCGCGACCCCTCCGAGGCGCCTCCCGGCGTCAAGGGCGCCATCCGCATCAAGGCGCCGACCGAAGGAGAGACCGTCGTGCACGACCGCGTACAGGGCGAGGTGCGATTCCCGAACAAGGACCTCGATGACTTCATCATCCTGCGCTCGGACGGCAACCCGACCTACATGCATGCCGTCGTCGTCGACGATCACGATATGGGCGTCACCCACATCATCCGCGGCGACGATCACCTGACCAACGCCGCGCGCCAGACCGTAATCTACAACGCCATGGGCTGGACCGTGCCGTCGATGTCGCACATCCCGCTGATCCATGGTGCCGACGGCGCCAAGCTGTCGAAGCGCCACGGCGCGCTCGGCGTCGAGGCTTATCGCGCCATGGGCTATCTGCCGGAGGCCCTGCTCAACTATCTGGCCAGGCTCGGCTGGAGCCACGGCGACGACGAGGTGATGTCGATCAAGGATATGATCTCCTGGTTCGACATCGCCGACGTCAACAAGGGCGCCGCCCGGTTCGACTTCGCCAAGCTCGAGGCGCTGAACGGCGTCCATATGCGCAAGATGGACGACAAGGCGCTATTTGATATTCTCGTAGCCACCCTGCCCTATCTCGAGGGTGGCCCGGCGCTTGCGGCCAAGCTCGACGACAGGCGCCAGGCACAGCTGCTTGCTGCCATGCCGGGCCTCAAGGAGCGGGCAAAGACGTTGGTCGAACTCGTCGATGGAGCCGGCTTCCTGTTCGCCGAGCGGCCCTTGCAGCTCGACGAAAGGGCTGCGGGGTTGCTTGGCAGCGACGCCCGCGCCATTTTGCGCGGTACCCATGCCGCGCTCGCCGCGATCTCCAGCGAATGGAGCGCCGCAACCGCGGAAGCCGCTATTCGCGACTTTGCGCAGGCCGGCGGCCATAAGCTCGGCGCCGTGGCCCAACCGCTGAGAGCCGCGCTCACCGGCCGCAGCACCTCGCCCGGCGTGTTCGATGTACTCGCCGTGCTCGGCCGTGAGGAGAGCCTGGCGCGGGTTGCGGATCAAATCGATTAGGAGCGAACTGGCCCAAGAAGATTGGCATTGAAAGGTGTGTTTCGCAGTGCAACATTAGGCCTTGGCCCAATCTGGCACGCACCTCCTAAAATGCGGTGGCAAGTTCGCGCATTCCGGTGATTTCGACGTGTCGTTTGCAGGAACTGCCTTGCCGGCATGAGAAAACATAAAGGAGTTTGCAATGAGCGAAGCTGCGACAAAACTGGAATCGGGCGGCAAGGCGCGTGAGTCGACCGCAAGGCTCGAGTTCGCCGGCAAGACGCATGAATTCAAGGTGCGAAGCGGCTCGACCGGGCCCGACGTGATCGACATCGGCGCGCTGTACAGCACCACCGGGGCCTTCACCTACGATCCCGGTTTTACCTCGACGGCAAGCTGCGAGTCGGCGATCACCTTCATCGACGGCGACGCCGGCATCCTGCTGCATCGCGGCTACCCGATCGACCAGCTCGCCGAGCACGGCGACTTCCTCGAGGTCTGTTATCTCCTGCTCTACGGCGAATTGCCGACCAAGGCGCAGAAGGACGACTTCGACTATCGCGTGACGCGCCACACCATGGTGCATGAGCAGATGTCGCGCTTCTTCACCGGCTTCCGCCGCGACGCGCATCCGATGGCCGTCATGTGCGGCGTGGTCGGCGCGCTGTCGGCCTTCTATCACGACTCGACCGACATCTCGGACCCATATCAGCGCATGGTCGCCTCCATGCGGCTGATCGCCAAGATGCCGACGATCGCGGCGATGGCCTACAAATACCACATCGGCCAACCCTTCATTTACCCGAAGAACGAGCTGAATTTCGCCGCCAACTTCCTGCACATGTGCTTTGCCGTGCCGTGCGAGGAGTACAAGATCAATCCGGTGCTGGCGCGCGCCATGGAGCGCATTTTCATCCTGCACGCCGATCACGAGCAGAACGCGTCGACTTCGACGGTTCGCCTCGCCGGCTCTTCGGGCGCCAATCCGTTCGCCTGCATCGCGGCCGGCATTGCCTGCCTCTGGGGCCCCGCGCATGGCGGCGCCAACGAGGCGGCCCTCAACATGCTGGGCGAGATCGGCCATGTCGATCACATCCCGGAATTCATCGCCCGCGCCAAGGACAAGAACGACCCGTTCCGCCTGATGGGCTTCGGGCATCGCGTCTACAAGAACTACGATCCGCGCGCCAAGATCATGCAGAAGACAGCGCATGAGGTGCTGGGCGAGCTCGGCATCAAGGATGATCCGCTGCTCGACATCGCGATGGAGCTGGAGAAGATCGCGCTGACCGACGAGTATTTCATCGAGAAGAAGCTCTATCCGAACGTCGACTTCTATTCGGGCATCACGCTGAAGGCGCTGGGCTTCCCCACCACCATGTTCACCGTGCTGTTCGCGGTCGCCCGCACCGTCGGCTGGATCGCGCAGTGGAAGGAAATGATTGAAGACCCGCACCAGAAGATCGGCCGCCCGCGCCAGCTCTACACCGGCGCTACGGAGCGCGACTACGTGCCGATTGCGAAGCGGTGATTGAGCGAATAGCGAAATAGCGAGTAGCGAATAGGGAAAGAAACCCGTCGGCGCTCGCGCCTAGCCTGCTCGCTATTCGCTACTCCCTATTCGCTTTCTTGATACATCCCAGCACCACCTCTGCAGCAATCTCGCCCGACGGCCTGTCGGTCGCCATGCGCCTGGCGATTTCGGCGAAGCCTGCCTGCTGCCAGGCGCGCATGCCGGTATCGGCAAACAGGGCTTCCAGCTGACGCGCCAGGTTCTCCGGCCTGACATACTGATCGTAGAACTCCGGCACCAGCGCGCGATCGGCGATCAAATTGGGCAGCAGCGCCGACCAGGTCGTCACCAGATGCCGCAGCAGCTGCCTCGCGATCGGATCGAGCTTGTAGCTGGAGACCATTGGAACACCGCAAAGCGCAAGCTCGAGCGAAACTGTTCCGGAGGCGATCAGAGCCGCGTCGGCCTTGCCGAAAGCCAACCATTTGCGCTCCGGATCGGTGATGATCTCTGGCTTCTCGTCCCAACGCGTGACGGACGCCTTCACCAGGTCGGCGACATGCGGCACCGTCGGCAGCATCAGCCGCAAGCGGTGACCGCGCTGATGCAAGACCGATATCGCCTTGCCGAACGGCTCGATCAGCCGGCGCACCTCGCCGCGGCGCGAGCCGGGCAGCACGAGCAGCGTCTTCACGCGATCCTCCGACAGGTCCCGCGGCAAGCCCTGCGCCTTGGCGGCGCCAAGCACGCCGGGATCCTGGGTCAGCCGGTGGCCGACATAGGTGCCGGGCGGCCCACCAAGTCGGGTGAGCGCCTTCACTTCGAAGGGCAGAATGCAGAGGATGTGATCGACATAGGGCTTCATCGCCGCCGCCCTGCCCGGCCGCCATGCCCACACGCTCGGGCAGACATAATGGACGATCGGGATGGCGGGCGCGGCGGCGCGGACCCTTTTGGCGACCCGCAGCGAAAAATCAGGGCTGTCGATGGTGATCAGGCAATCCGGCCGCTCCGCCGCGATGGTGCCGGCTGTTTGGCTGATCCGGCGCATCAGCCGCGGCAGGTCGCGCAAGACGGCGCTGAAGCCCATCAGCGCGATCTCGCTGCCGTCGAAGAGCGGTGTCAGCCCCAGTTCCTGCAGATGCCGGCCGCCGATGCCGACGAGCCGGATCTTACGGCCGGTGGTCTTCTCGAGCGCACGCACGATGTCGGCGCCAAGCAAGTCGCCCGATTCCTCGCCCGCGACGATGGCGATCTTGAGCGGCCTCTCACTGGCCATCGGTCGGCTCCGTCGCGGTAAATCCGACGATGAACAAGCCAAGCGCATCGGCCCGCGCGAGAGTCACCGGGCCTTCGAGAATGAGCGAGCGGCCGGCTTCGACGGCGATGCCGGCAAGGCCGGCCGCATGTGCGGCCTCGACCGTCTGCGGGCCTATCGAGGGCAAGTCGGCGCGCAGCTCCTGCCCTGGCTTGGCGCATTTGACGAGTACGCCGCGCGTCTTGCCGGCGAGCCTGCCGTGCCCGCGCAATTCGCGCGTCCTCTCGAGCAGGCCCTTAGTGCCTTCGATGCCTTCCAACGCGATAACCCGCCCCCCAATTGCAATCGCCGCCTGGCCGATGTCGAGCTCGCCGATTGCCTTGGCCGCCGCGCTGCCCGCCTCGATATCGCGCCAGTCCGATTGCTTTGGTCCCGCCTTGGTCAGCATGCCCTCGCCGGCAGCGAGATCTGGAACGATCTCATGCGCTCCGACCACCGTGATACCGCGCCTTTCCAGCCCGCGCGTCAGAACCTTCAGAAGCCCGTCGTCGCCGCGGGCCAGCGCCATTGCCACGGAGGGGATTATCGTCAGCAGACTGAGCGTTGGACGTATCTTCGCAAGCCGCGGCCTGCGCTTGATCTCGCCGGCAAGAACCAGGTGGCTAATGCCTTCGCGCTTCAGCAAGGGAAGCAGGAAGCCGATGTCTTCGAGCGCAAGCGTCGCCTGCTCGTAGGCGGCAAAGTCCGCTTCGCGATCCACCTCGCCCTCGGCCAGGATGATGAAAGGCGAATGTCCCTGTCTGACCAGACCTTCCGCCACTTCGACCGGCAGGCTGCCGCCACCGGCGATGATGCCGACCCTGGAGCCCGGCGCGAGTGCAAGCCCTGACCCGGCGGGCTCAGCCCTCGTCATCGCCATCGTCATCGCCGCCACCGCCCTTAAGCGGCGGGACGGCATAATGCCGCTTGCCGCGACTGGTGATGAAGTCGATCATCTTCATGGCCGTCGGTGACGAGGCGAACTCCGCCTTGGCGATCTCGACATTCTCCCCGACCGTGCGGGAGTGGTCGAAAATCGCCCTGTAAGCCCTTCGCAGCATGTAGATTTCGGCGCGCGGCAGGCCGGAGCGCTTCAGGCCGATGACGTTGAGCCCGCGCAGCTTGGCGCGGTTGCCGACCGCGATCGCATAGGGAATGACGTCGCCGACGACCGCCGAGCAGCCGCCGATAAAGGCGTTGTCGCCGACGCGGACAAACTGATGCACGGCGGTCAGGCCGCCGATATAGACATTGTCGCCGATCTCGCAATGCCCGCCGAGCGTCGCCCCATTGGCGAAGGTGGCATTCTTGCCGACGACGCAGTCATGGGCAATGTGGGCATAGGCCAGGAAATTGCCATTGTCGCCGATCGCCGTCTCGCCGCGGCTGGAATCGGTGCCGACATGCATGGTGACGCCTTCGCGGATGGTGCAATTTCCGCCGATGACCAGCGTCGTGCGCCCGCCCTTGTGCTTGGTGTTCTGCGGCGGCGCCCCGAGCGTCGACATTGGATAGACCTTGGTCGAGCCGCCGACGGTGGTCGCGCCCATCACCGAGACATGGCTGACCAGCTCGACGCGATCGCCGATGACGGCATCGGCGCCGACATGGCAGAAGGGTCCGATACGCACACCTTCGCCGAGCTGGGCGCCTTCTTCGACGACCGAGGAAGGGTGGATTGATGTCTGAACTTTCATGAGCATTAGAAACCGTCAGCCGGTGACCATCATAGCCGAAACTTCGGCTTCGGCGGCCTTTGCGCCATCCACCATCGCCTCGCAGGCAAATTTCAGCAGGTTGCCGCGCTTCTTGATCTTCTTGACGTGGATCCTGAGCTGATCGCCGGGGACGACCGGCTTGCGGAACTTCGCGTTGTCGATGGTCATGAAATAAACCAGCGACGGCTTTTCCGCATTGAGGCTGCGAATGCAGATCGCGCCGGCGGTCTGGGCCATGGCCTCGATGATGAGCACGCCCGGCATGACCGGCTGCTGCGGGAAATGGCCCTGGAAATGCGGTTCGTTGATAGTCACGTTCTTGATGCCGACCGCGGAGTCGTCGCCGTCGATTTCGACGATGCGGTCGATCAGCAGAAACGGATAACGGTGCGGCAGGAGCTTCATCAGCCCCATTATGTCGACCGCCTCAAGTGTCGTCGCAACCGTGTCAGCCATTTCCGTCGCCCTGCTTGCGCGTCCTGGCCAGCCTGCGCAGCATCGCGATCTCACGCATGGCTTCCGCCATTGGCTGCGCCGGATAGCCTCCCCAGACCTCGCCCGCCGGCACGTTGCTCATGAATCCACTTCTCGCAGCAAGCTTGGCCCCGGGACCGATGGTCAAATGATCGGCGAGGCCGACGCCGCCACCCATGGTGACGTTGTCGCCGACGACGACGGAACCGGAAATACCCGAAAGCCCGGCTATAATGCAATTGCGGCCGATACGAACATTGTGGGCGATCTGCACCAGATTGTCGATCTTGGTACCTTGTCCGATGATCGTGTCGGACATCGCACCGCGATCGACGGTCGAGTTGGAGCCGATCTCGACGTCGTCCTGGATGATGACGCGGCCGATCTGCGGCACGCGCTCAGGTCCCTTCGCGCCGGCCACGAAGCCGAACCCGTCCTGACCGATCCTTGCACCGCCATGAATGATGACGCGGTTGCCGATCAGCGCATATTGGATGCTGGCACCCGGACCGACATAGCCATCACGACCTATCTTGCAGGAGCGGCCAATGACCGCATGGGGCGCAATGACCGTGCCGCTCCCGATAGAAACGTCGGGACCGATCACGGCGCCCGCCTCCACGATCGCACCCGCCTCGACATGCGCGGACGGATCGATGTGCGCTTGCGGCGAAATGCCGGTTTCGCCGGTCATCGGCCCGGGCGTGGCGGCCTGCGGAAAGAGCAGCCGCCCCACCATGGCGAAGGCCTGCTGCGGGCGCGGATGCGCCAGCACCGCAATCCCCTGGGGCGCCCTGTTGGCGAAGTCGGCGGGACAGAGAACGGCAGCCGCCTTGAGCGAATGCATCAAGGCGAAATTGCGCTTGCCGTCGACAAAGACGAGCGCACCGTCGCCACCCTCATTGGCGGGCGCCAGCGCGTCGATGGCGATGTCGGCCTGCGAGGAATCAATAAGATTGGCGCCGGTCAGATTCGCGACCTCGCCAGCCGTATACCGGCGTGAAGGCGCGAAGAACACCGGATCGGTCATTCCACAAACATTATCCAGCTAGGTCGGATCAGTCGATTCCGGGTCATCACACGACCCGGAAACATCGTAACCCGCGGATTAGAAACGGGTCGCTATGCCGAAGTTGAATTCCTGCACGTCGTCGCCCGGCTGCTTCTCGACCGGAATCGCATAATCGATGCGGATCGGACCGAACGGCGAAGCCCACATTAGGCCGACACCGACCGAAGCGCGCAGATGCATGTCAGCCGACCCCGGCTTGATCAAAGCAGGATCGAGCTTGCTGCCGTAAAGCGTTGCCGCATCGGCAAACACAGCGCCACGCAAGCCGAAGCTTTCCGGAATAACCGGCATCGGGAATTGGGCTTCCGCCGAGGCATTGAAATAGGTCGTGCCGCCGAGATGGTCTCCACTGGTGTCGCTGGCAATCGGGCCAATGCCGCCATAGGCGAAACCGCGGATCATGCGGTCATTGCTCTGGAAGTGGTCGAAGATGCGCAGATCGCCATTGCCATAGCCCGCGATATAGCCAGCGCCACCCGACACCAGGCCGACTAGGTCCAACTGCTCGGACAAGGTCTGGTAGACGCTTGCTCGCCCGGTCAACTTCACCCACTTGGCGTCACCGCCGAGACCGGCGACTTCCGTTGTGCCTGTGATGTAAAGACCCTCGTGCGGATTCTTCATGTCGTCGATGGTATTGTAGACCAGGCCGAGGCTGACAGACGACTTGGTCCATGGGCTTTCGGCGACGCCGTCCCGGATGGCCTGGGAGATCGTGCACTTGGACGGATCGTAGACGCCGCTGGTCAAGCAGCCATCGGCGATCGAATACTTCTCCTGCGAGATATTATACGCCAGCTGCGTCGAAATGCTGTCGGTGATCGGCAGGCCGAAGCGAATGGTCGCGCCGGTGACGTCCGTATCGTAATGGTTGTACTCACGGGTCGACTTGTAGATATCGAAGCCCGCGGCGATGCGCCGGCCGAGGAAATACGGCTCGGTGAAGGAGATCGCGTAGTCGCGCGAGTTCTTGCCGCCGCCGGCCGACAGCTTGATGTACTGGCCGCGGCCGAGGAAGTTGCGCTCGGTGATCGAGCCTTCGACGGACGGGCCCGGCGTGTCGCCGCCGGTCGAATAGCCGGCGCCGACCGAGAACTCACCGGTCGACTTCTCGACCACGTCAACCACTAGGACGACCTGGTCCGGAGCGGACCCAGGGACCGTCGAGATGTCGACTTTTTCAAAATAATCCAGGGCTTCCAGCCGCTTCTTCGCGCGCTGGATAAGAACCTGGTTGAAGGCGTCGCCTTCGCTGACGTCGAATTCGCGCCGGATGACATAGTCACGCGTGCGGTCGTTGCCGCGGATTTCGATGCGCTCGATATAGGCCTTGGTGCCCTGGTCGATTGTGTAGACGACCGAGATCGTGTGATTCTCGAAATTGCGGTCGCCGCGCGGCGTTACCTGGGCAAACGCATAGCCTGAGCCGGCGACCTTTTCGGTGAGCGCAACGATCGTGTCCTCGACGTCCTTGGCGTTATACACATCGCCCTTGTGCGTCTCGACCACCGATTCCAGCGACTTTGAGTCGACCTCGGGAATCGTGCTCTCGACACTGATGTCGCCGAAGTTGTAGCGCTCGCCTTCCTGCACGGTGATGGTGACCGTGTATTTGTTGGTGGCTTCGTCCAACTCACCAACGGCCGAAACGACCTGGAAATCGGCGTAACCGTGATTGTAGTAGAAGCGGCGCAGCAACTCCTGATCGGCGCGCAGTTTGTCCTCGTCATAGACGTCGTCGCGCAGCACGAACGAAAGCCAGGACGAACGCTTGGTGTTGATGACGTCCGACAGGCGTCGGCTGGAAAAAGCGCTGTTGCCGACGAAATTGACCGCCGCGATCTGCGTGCGCGCGCCTTCGTTAATGTTGAAGACCACGTTCACGCGATTGTCGCCGAGGTCCATGATCTGAGTGGTCACGGCGGCGTCGTCGCGGCCGATACGCCGATAGGCAGCCTTGACCGCCTCGACGTCGGCGTCGAGCGCCTGCTGCGAGAAGGTCGCGCGCGGCTTCAGCTGGACAGCGGCCTGGAGCGCGTTGTCCTTGAGCTTCTTGTTGCCCTGGAACAGGACCTGGTTGACGACCTTGTATTCGGAAACCTTGACGACCAGGGTCGAGCCGACCTGATTGATCTGGACGTCCGAGAACAGCCCGGTGCCGAACAGCGCCTTCACGGCGCTATCGATATCGGCACTTGAAAACGCCTTGCCGGGCTTGATCGCGATGTAATTGCGGATGGTTTCGGCATCGACACGCTGGTTGCCGCTGACCTCGACCCTGCTGACCACTGCTGCTTCGGCTACCGATGTGGCAACGAACTGCACTGCGAGCGCGCCTGGCAAAACCAGGGCGGCGGACAAAGCCGCCGCGGACGCGGCGCTCAGAAACTTGGATGCTGCCTTCATCGGGCTTTTGTACCTTTTTCTCGTAGTCCCCACGGCGAGAAAACCGGACGTGCGGTATTTTCCCTTACCGTATTAACCGGATTTCCCCTACACGCAAGGCTCCCGGTTAATTTGTATTTACTTAACCCTGTTGCGTGGCTTTCGTGTCACGCATATCCCCACGCATGGTAAACGGCGTCTCAATATGGATGGGGCCGAAGCCAAATTCCTTCATGATTTCAGCACCCAAACAGATCATTCCAAAAAACGAAGCCCATAAATCCGAGCACCAGAAGGAGACCGGTCCGGTAGGCCATCTCCATCATCCGCTCCGACACGGGCCGCCTTATGACGGCCTCCACGCCGTAGAACAAGAGGTGGCCGCCGTCGAGAGGGGGAATCGGTAGCAGATTGAGAATCCCTATCCCGACTGACAGGAATGCAACAAGCTGCACCAGCCACTCGAAGCCGAGTTTGGCCGCCTGACCCGACATTTTCGCGATCTTGATCGGGCCGCCGAGTTGACATTTGTCCTCGCGCCCGACGACGAAACGTTGCAGAAATTGCCCCGTGCGCTCGATCACATGCCCGGTTTCCTCGACAGCTGCCGCCAGCGCGCCCGCGGGCGTGTAGGAGACCAGTCGCGGCTGCCCGAGCTCCGCATTGTTGGCCACGCCGATGATCGCGACCTTGACCTTGTTGCCCAGCGCATCCTGCTGCTCCATCGGTTCCGGTGTCGCGGTGACGGTGATTTCCTTGCCGTCGCGCAACATGGTGAAGGTGATGGCATCGCCGGCGCGGCCCGAAACCAGGCGTTGAACGTCGGCGAAGGTCTCCACCTTGTTGCCGTCGACTCTGACGAATCGATCGCCGGGCTGAATGCCCGCCCGCGCCGCCGGGCTCCCGGCGCTGACTTCGGCCACCATCGGCTCCATCACCGGGCGGCCATAGAGCGAAAACAGCACCGCGAACACGGCGATCGTCAGCAGGAAATTGAACAGCGGCCCGGCGACGACGGTCGCCGCGCGTTTCCAGATCGGCTGGGTGTGGAAGGCGACCTCGCGCTCGGCCTCGCTCAGCGATTCGAGGTCTTCGGTGCTCGGCTGGCTCGATGTCGCGTTCATGTCGCCGACGAATTTCACGTAGCCGCCAAGCGGAATGGCGCAAAGCTTCCAGCGGGTGCCGTGGCGGTCGTTGAAACCGAAGAGCTCCGGGCCGAAGCCGATGGCAAAAGCCTTGACGCCGATGCCGCACCAGCGGCCGATGAGGTAGTGGCCCATCTCATGCACGAACACCACGACGGTGAGCACGAACAGGAACGGCACAAGGGTGCCGAGGACAAAGCCTTGCGTGCTGAAGAGCGCGTGAAGAATCTCGTTCAAGTCATGCCCTCAAAATTCGCCCAGCGCGACAGTCCGCCGCGACTGTGGCATCAATCCGGGCGAATCCGTGGCACGCGTCGTTTTGCCCATTGGCGACGCCAGTCAGTTCGGAAACAGCCCCATTGCCGGATGGTCGGCGCCCGCCGCAATCCAACCGATGACGTACAGGGCGAACGCAGCCGCGACAAGCCCGTCCACCCTGTCCATGACGCCGCCATGGCCGGGGATGAGATTGCTTGAATCCTTGCAGCCGTGCCGGCGCTTGACCCAGGATTCGAACAGATCGCCGATCTGCGAGACGATCGAGAGCGCCAAGGCGACGAGGCCAAGCATAGTGAGATTGCCGGCCCCGGCGGCGATTGCCAGCACCAATCCGGCAGCGATGCCGCCGACAGCGCCGCCAAGCGCGCCGCTCTGCGTCTTGCCGGGCGAGATCGATGGCGCAAGCTTCGGGCCGCCGACCCTGCGGCCGACGAAATAGGCCGCTATGTCGGTCGCCCAGACGACCGCGAACAGGAAGAGGATGGCGATCAATCCTGAGTGGCTGTCCCCGCGCAGATAGGCGAGCGACAAGCCGGACAGCGACGCGTATGCCAGCCCCGAGGCCTCCCACTGCGCTGCTCCCCGCAGTCGCGCGGCAACAGCGACGATAACAGTGATGGCTGCGACCAGAAGCAGCAGCCACAGTGCCGGCAGGCCGGCGACCAGCGCGCCGATGAAGACCAGAATCAGCACTTCCGGCAGAAAGCCGAGCGTCGCACCGTTCTCAGCGCGCGACATGCGCGTCCATTCGTAGAAGATCAACGCCGCGATCGCCGCACAGAACAGGCGGAACGGCAGCCCGCCGAGCCAGGTGAGCGCAAGTGTGGCGGCTGCCATCACGATGGCCGAGATGACACGCTGCTGGAGATTGCTCATCGATGCCGCGCTACAAGGCGACGTCGCGGGCGGCGAGCCCGCCGAAACGGCGTTCGCGGCCGGCAAAGTCGCGCAGGGCGTCGGCCAAGTGCTCCCGGCTGAAGTCCGGCCAGTAGCAAGGCAGGAAGACGAGCTCGCTGTAGGCGGCCTGCCACAAGAGGAAGTTCGACAGCCTGAGCTCGCCGCTGGTGCGGATCACGAGGTCCGGATCGGGAATGCCCTCGGTGTCGAGCGCGCCGGCAAAGCTCTCCATCGTGATGGCGTCGGTTGTCATTTCGCCGCGAGCCACGGCATCGGCGAGCTTGCGCGCGGTGCGCACGATCTCGTCGCGCCCGCCATAGTTGAAGGCGATGACCAGGGTCAGCGCCTCATTGCCCGCGGTCAGCGATTCGGCCTCCTGCAGCAGGCCTCTGATGTCCGGCTGCAGCCCTTCCCTGTCGCCGATCACCCTCACCCGCACGCCGTTTTGGTGCAGCTCGGCGAGATCCCGGCGGATGAAGAGCTTCAGGAGGCCCATCAGGTCGCTGACCTCGGACTTCGGCCGCGACCAGTTTTCAGAGGAGAAGGCGTAGACCGTCAGATAGGAGATGCCGAGCTCTGGCGCGGCGCGCACCGTCTTGCGCAAGGCTTCGACGCCGGCGCGGTGGCCGGCGAGCCTCGGCATGCCGCGCGCCTTGGCCCAGCGTCCGTTTCCGTCCATGATGATCGCGACATGCGCGGGGGTTGTCATGGTCTCGCTTTCGAGCCGGTGAGAAACCGACCCTAAACCTGCATGATTTCAGCTTCCTTATCGGAAAGCAGGTGATCGATGGTGCTGATCATCTCATCGGTCAGCTTCTGAACCTGGTCGGAGCGCTTGCGATGATCGTCTTCGCTGATCGTGCCGTCCTTTTCCGCCTTTTTGAGGAAATCCATGCCGTCGCGACGGACATGGCGAACCGCGACGCGGGCGTTCTCCGCATAGCCGTGCGAGATCTTGACCAGTTCCTTGCGGCGCTGCTCGTTGAGTTCGGGCAAAGGAATCCTCAGATTGGTGCCGTCGACGATCGGATTGAAGCCAAGATTGGCCTCGCGGATAGCGCGGTCGACGGCGCTCACCATCGATTTGTCCCAAACCGATACCGAAATCATCCGCGGCTCCGGAACCGTGACGTTGGCCACCTGATTGATGGGCATCGTCGTGCCATAGGCATGGACCTGCACGGCGTCGAGCAGGTTGCTAGAAGCGCGGCCGGTGCGCAGCGAAGCGAGATCGTGCTTGAAGGCCGCGATCGCCCCGTCCATGCGCCGCTTGAGGTCGTCGTACTCGCCACTCATGATCATCTCCTCGACCCGTTCGCCGGTTCAATGCTTGTCTTCTAATCTCGACCGGACCGGCGATCATTCAGCCGTCTTCGGCCCCGGTCAATTGTCCGCGACGATCGTGCAACGGCCGCCGCCTCTTAGAATTTCGCCGAAACCACCTTTTTCGTGGATCGAATAGACGATTATCGGAATGTTGTTTTCACGCGCAAGTGCAATCGCGGCCGTATCCATGATCGTAAGCCCGCGTTTGATGACTTCGGCATGACTTATGCGGTCGAAGCGCACCGCATCCGGATCCTTCTTCGGGTCGGCCGAATAGACGCCGTCGACCTGCGTGCCCTTGAACAGCGCGTCGGCGCCGATCTCGGCGGCGCGCAGCGCTGCGGCCGAATCGGTGGTGAAGAACGGATTGCCGGTGCCGCCGGCAAAGATCACCACCTTGCCTTGATTCATATAGGCGGTCGCCTGGCGCTGTGAAAAACTTTCGCAGAGTTCCGGCATGGCAATGGCCGAAAGCACCACGGCGTCGACGCCGATTTTGTTCAGCGAGGTGCGCAGCGCCAGCGAGTTGATGACGGTGGCGAGCATGCCCATGTGATCGCCGGTGACGCGGTCGCCGCCCTTGGAGGCGACGGCCACGCCGCGGAAGATGTTGCCGCCGCCGATCACGACTCCGACTTCGACGCCAAGCGCCCGCGCCTCGGCAATGTCGGCTGCGATACGGTCGACGACCGAGACGTCGATGCCGAAATGCTGTTCCCCCATCAAGGCTTCGCCCGAAGCTTTCAGCAAGACACGTCGATAGAGGGGCTTCACCGTCATCTGGTTCCTCGAAAAATCTCGGCGCGGGCAAATCTGGAGGCGAAGGCGCCCCGCTTCGCCTGGCGGCGCTGGCACGATGGTTCGACCCGATACACGAAGGGCGCGGCGATGTCACGCCGCGCCCTCGCTCAAAATTCCAGGCTTTTCCGATCAGTTGCTGCTGATGCTGACCGCCTCGCCTTCGATCAGGACCGGCAGCGAATAGCCGGACGGCTTGTCGCCGGTCACGACACCGCCGGCCACCCTGACCTGAATCTCGGGTCCAAAAAAGGAATGCGGGAACGGCGCGGGCGCAAGGCTCACCGAATCGAGCCGCTTGCGAAGTTCGGCAGGGATTGAAAAGTCGAGCGCCCGCAGATTGTCCTGCAACTGGGCAAGTTTCGTCGCGCCGAGGATGACGGTGGCCACACCCGGCTGCGCCGCAACCCAGTTCAGCGCCACCTGCGCCATGCTTCGGTCGAGTTCGGAAGCCACCTTCTCGAGTTCCGTAACGATCGCCCAATTGCGTTCGCTGAATTTCTGGAAACCCGGATGCGTGGTGTTGCGGAACCCGTCGAGCCGGCCGGCATTGCCGGCTTGCGCCGGGCGGTATTTGCCGCTTAGCAGGCCGCTGGCCAGCGGGCTCCACGCCATGATGCCGGCGCCGTGACGCGAGGCGAAAGGCGCGAATTCATGTTCGATCGAGCGCTCGACGAGCGAATATTCGAGCTGCAGGGCCGAGACCGGCTCATAGCCGCGCAGTTCGGCGATCGCCTGCGCCCGCCCGGCATACCAGGCCGGCACGTCAGAAAGACCGATATGGCGTACTTTGCCGGCACGCACCAAATCGTCCAGCGTGCGCAACACCTCCTCGGCCGGCGTGAGCCTGTCCCAGACATGCATGAGGTAAAGATCGATATAGTCGGTTCCGAGCCGCTTCAGCGAAGCGTCCACCGCGCGCATGATGTTCTTTCGGCCATTGCCGCCGGCATTCGGATTGCCGGGTTCCTTGTTCATCGTGAATTTGGTGGCGATCACCGCCTTGTCGCGCAAGCCGCGCTCGGCGACGAATTCGCCGAGCCAGGTCTCTGCCGTCCCGCCGGTGTAGAGGTCGGCCGTGTCGAAGAAATTGCCGCCAGCCTCGACATAGGCGTCGAACATGGCGCGGGAGGTTTCCCTGTCAGCACCCCAGCCCCATTCGGTGCCGAAGGTCATGGTGCCCAGCGCCAGCCGGCTGACGCGCAGGCCGCTATTGCCGAGCGTGTAATAGTTCATGCTCATGACGTGTTCCGATCGTGTTTGGTATGGGCTTATTGGCCAGGCGTCGCTTTCACCCAGGGATTGCCGCGCTCATGCGTCATGCGGAACGTGAAGCCGTCCACCTTCCAGCCTTGACCCGATCGGCTCAGGCGATGCTCATAGGTGCCCCAGACCTCCCAGAGCGGATCGCCATTGCCTTCCATCCTGTTCCAGGCATAGCCGTTGGAACGGACGGTCGCCGTATCGGCCTCTATTTCGACCTGGTGGTTGGTCCGCAGGTGCAGGCTCGTCTTGCTGCCTTTGAGATTGGCAGCCCAGGCGCCGATCAGATCGTCGGAGGCGACCCTGGCCGCGGGCTGTCCGGAAAGGCTGCTGAAGTCCGCGGTAACCCGGTCGGCGAAGAAGCTGCGGGCGAGTTTCCAATCCTGCGCATCGACGGCGCGGTCAATGGCATCCGCGATGCGGATGACGGCGCGCTCGTCGGCGAGCGTTTGCCAGCCCATTGGTTCGGCTCCGCCGGCATCGACGGGCGCCAGTGCCAGTCCTGCCGCGAAGGTCACATGTCTCAAAGCATTCATGTTTTTTCTCCTTGCGCATCGGCCCCACCGCCCGTGTGTTGGCGCCAATGTGGACCAGCTTGGCGGCATCGATAAGATTGCATTGTTCGCAAGGACTATGCGATATTATTCATGAATGGATCGAGATCTGCTGACGCATCTGCCGGTGATCGTCGCCGTGGCTCGGCGCGGCGGCTTCGCGCTTGCCGCGGCCGAGCTCGGCATGAGTCCGTCGGCGGTCAGTCATGCGGTGCGGCTGGTGGAAGAGCGCATCGGCCAGCCGCTGTTTGCGCGCACCACGCGCAGCGTTTCGCTGACCGAAGCCGGCAAGGCGCTGGTGGAGACCGCGGCCCCTGCCCTGCAGGACATCTCCGAGCGCATCGACCGCATCCGCGGCGTCAAGGGCAGGCCCTCCGGCCTGCTCAGGATCAATGCGTCCAATATCGCGATCCCCCTGGCGGTCACGCCGGTGATCGCGGCCATGGCCGAACGCTATCCGGAGGTGACGGTCGAGGTCTTCGCCGACCAGGCCCTGGTCGATATCGTCGGCGAGGGTTTCGATGCCGGCATCAGGCTGGGCGAGATGATCGCACAGGATATGATCACCGTGCGGCTTACGCCTCCCGTCAAGGCAGTGGCTGTCGCCTCGCCCGGCTATATCGGAAAGCACGGCCGGCCGCGCGACGTAGCCGACCTGGCGAGGCACAATTGCATCGGCTACCGGCTTGTCCGCTCCGGCGGGCTCTATCGTTGGGATCTGAACGAGAACGGCAAGGATGTCGTGGTCGAGACGCGCGGCACGGCCATCGTCACAGATTCGCTTGCGGCGATCGATCTTGCGCTTGCTGGCGTCGGGCTCGCCTACGTATTCGAGCCGCTGGTGCGCGCCGATCTCGCCGCGGGTCGTCTGGTTCAGATCCTGCCGAAGACGGCGATCGAGGAGCCGGGCCTGTTCCTCTATTTCCCGCGCAGGGCATCGATGGCGCCGAAGCTCAGAGCCTTTATCGATACCGCTCAAGAGATCGGCCGGGCATCCATGCGGACACCCGGCCGAGTTGCCTGAGCTCTGTAGCCTTACTTTTGCTTCGGGCTATTTCTTGACCGCGGCCGCGACTTCCGCCGCGAAATCGGTCGCTTCCTTCTCGATGCCCTCGCCCAGCGCATAACGCAGATAGGCGGTGATCTTCGCCGGAGCGCCGATCTCCTTCTCGGCATCCTTCAGCGCCTTCTCGACGGTGATGTCGGGATTGAGCACGAAGGCCTGCTTCAGGAGCACGACCTCTTCATAGAACTTACGCAGCCGGCCCTCGACCATCTTCTCGATGATCGCTTCCGGCTTGCCGGACTGGCGGGCCTGGTCGGAGAAGATCGCCTTCTCGCGCTCGATCAGGGCCGGGTCGACTTCCTCGGCAGTCAGCGCAACCGGGTTGGTCGCGGCGACATGCATGGCGACCTGGCGGCCGAAGGCGTTCGCCGCATGCTCATTGCCGGTGGTCTCGACCGCGACCAGCACGCCGAGCTTGCCGAGGCCATCCGCGACGGCATTGTGGACATAGGTCGCCACCGCGCCATGCGGGACAGTGAGCTTGGCCGAGCGGCGGAAGCCCATGTTCTCGCCGATGGTGCCGACCGCGTCCTTGATGGTGTCGGTGACTGACTTGTCGGAGCCCGGATACTTGGCCGCGGCAACTGCTTCGGTCGTGCCATAGGCGAGCGCCACCTTGGCGACGTTGGCGACGATTTCCTGGAAGGCGGAGTTGCGCGCGACGAAGTCGGTCTCGGAGTTCACCTCGACGACCGCGGCTTCGCGAACACCGGAATCGACGCCGATCAGGCCTTCCGCCGCGGTGCGGCCGGCCTTCTTGTCGGCCTTGGAGATGCCCTTCTTGCGCAGCCAGTCGACGGCCGCTTCCATGTCGCCGTTGGTTTCGTTCAACGCCGCCTTGCAGTCCATCATGCCCGCGCCGGTCAAGTCGCGGAGTTCTTTGACCTGTGCAGCCGAAATGCTCATTGTCGCCTCTTTGTTTCAAAAGCGCCGACGCACCATCGAATCCCGATGATGCGCCCGGCAAAAGCGCTTTAACGCGCCAACTTATTGGAAAGATGAAGGCCGAAGCCGGCCTTCGTTTTTCAAGCTTCCGGAGCTTCAGTGGCCGGAGTGTCGAGCGCCGGTTCGACCGGAGCCTCGGCCGACGCGCCGATGTCCATGCCGAGCGCGCCCTGCTGCCGGGCGATGCCGTCGATCGCAGCCTTGGCGATCAGGTCGCAATAAAGCTGGATCGCGCGGGCCGCGTCGTCATTGCCGGGGATCGGGAAGTCGATTTTGTCCGGGTCGCAGTTGGAATCGATGATGGCGACGACCGGGATGCCGAGGCGCTTGGCCTCGAGGATGGCGATCGCCTCCTTGTTGGTGTCGATGACGAACATCAGGTCCGGCGTCGAACCCATGTCCTTGATGCCGCCCAGCGCCTTGTTGAGCTTCTCGCGCTCACGGTCGAGGTTGAGGCGCTCCTTCTTGGTGAGGCCCTGGGCCTCGCCGGCCAGCGTCTCGTCGAGCTTGCGCAGGCGTTGGATCGAATTCGAGATCGTCTTCCAGTTGGTCAGCATGCCGCCCAGCCAACGCGAGTTGACATAATACTGGGCCGAACGCTGGGCGGCGTCGGCGACGATGTCCGAAGCCTGGCGCTTGGTGCCGACGAACAGCACACGGCCGCCCTTGGCGACGGTGTCGGAAACCTGCTTCAGGGCCTGGTGCAGCAGCGGCACCGTCTGCGACAGGTCGATGATGTGGATGTTGTTGCGGGCGCCATAGATGTAGGGCGCCATCTTCGGGTTCCAGCGGTGGGTCTGGTGTCCGAAGTGAACACCAGCTTCCAGAAGCTGGCGCATGCTGAAATCAGGCAGAGCCATTCTTTAGTTCCTTTCCGGTTGGCCTCCACGGACACAGGCATTTCGGACTTATGTCCTGATGCCACCGGAGGTTTCAGCCGGATTTCTCCCGGGCAGACACCAAAGTCCGTGTGTGGAATGAGCGCGCATATAGAGGGGAAGTCTCGTAAACGCAAGCGAGCTACCGGAAAACGCCCTCACCTGCGGCGATCCGCGCACTTATGCATGTCGCCCAGAAGTGTTCGGCGGTTCTGGGACAACGACATGCATCAAAACTCCGTCAGCGTCGGGTCTTGCCGTTCGGCACTCTGACGCGGCGGAAGACGGCGACAATCTCCTCGCGACTGCATTCGACCGCGCCAAGCCGCACGGCGCGGTCGCGCTCAAAGCCGGTGATATCGTAATGCGGCGCCGAAGTCTTCGGCGGCCCCTGATAGGACGAGCGCTTGAGGCCGAGCTCGGCGGCAAAGCGGTGGAGCTCGTCGGTGTCGTCGGCGAGCAGATGGCACCAGCGATGGCCGGCCCATTTCCAGATCGCCGCATCGACATAGACAGCCATCGAGCTTGCCGCACTCCAACCGACATCGGCGGCCCGCTCACAATCACCCCGGGCCGACGCGAAGTCAGCGATGATAGAAGGGATTCGGATAGGAAATGAAGCCGCCGGCGGCTTCAAGTTCGGTCACGATCCTCGACACCGCTTCCTGCATCCTTGAGCGCAGCACGGCGAGCGCCTCTTCGACCGAACCATCATATGCATGAAGCGCCAACGGCTCGGGCACGCGGATGTGAGCGCAGCGCGGCCCGGCGGGCTGCGGAATGAAGCGGTTGATCGAATCGCGCAAAGCGCCTTTGCAATAGTCGTTGCGGATGCGCTTCAGATGCTCGGCGATCTCCTCCTGGGTTATCGTCTGATTGGCGAAGGCCCAGGAGCCGACGCGCTGGACGCGCTGGATAGTTTCCGCCAGTTTTCGCACGCGTTTTTGCTCATCCGCATCAGCCTTGCCCTCGCGCAGCCAGCGGCGTGAACGCCGCAGCAACTCGGCCAAATCGAGGTCGGGTTCGGCCGCAACGGCATCGGCGAGCCGCAGGCCAAGCTCGGCCAGCACCCTTTGCTGGCGGCTGGCAAAGGAAGCGCCCGCCTCTGCGATCAGGCCGCAGGCCTGCTCGTCGAGGGACAGCAGGCCTGAATAGATGCTGTAGACGCGCTCCGGCAGGGAGCCGGCTGCAACACTTTCCATTTTCAGCTTTTTCTCGACATAGGCGCATTCCCTGGCGAGCGGCCGCTCGACATTGCCGATGAAGGCGAGCTTCCAGACAACAGGAGCCACCCAGACCTTGAAATCCTTGTTGGTTTCGCGCCCGCGCTTCAGCGCCGCCAGCCCCATCTCCACCGCGCCGGGAAGCAGCGGCGCGACATGGTTGCCGTGCCAGCCGACGCTGCCTTCCGGATGAAGCAGCACGCCATGGCCTTTCAGCGCCCAATCGACCGAATGCGCCTTGGCGGCTTCGCTGTTGCCGGGAATCTGCGCGATCAGATTGTTGGCCAGCCAGAATTTCTGCATCAGCCGACCGAGCCCGTTCACCACCCCATGTGTTGCCCATGAGGCGGCAAGCGGGCTGACGCGCGAGACGATCTCCTTGTCGATCATCCAGTCGGTGAAGAATTCCGGATGGTTGGGCGTGATGAACGTCGCTTGGCCTTCGCCGCAGCAGGCGTGCAGCTTCTGCTGGTCGGCGACGGGAAAGTCGATGTGACGGATATTGGCGACGCCGCGCAGGCCGGCGAGCCGATTGAACGGCAACAGGTCGCGGAAGCCGGGAACCCCTCGCAACATGACGATGCGGTTGACGATCGTCATCACCTTGATCAGCGCCGGATTGGGTCGCGGCGCCACGAACACGTCGATCCTGCCCAAGCTTTTCCCCCGAAATGCCTACGGGATGCTGGAACGGGATTGCGGCGTCTTCAAGTCAGGCTCGGCGACGGATCGCCGTAGCGGTTAACCCGCCGCTATTTCGAGGCCGGACAGGGCTTGGCCTGATCGAACAGCGACAGGTTCACCAATTTGCCGGTCATCGAGAAGTCGCCATAATCCATGACGAGGTCGCGCGTGATGCCGTTCTCATGCAGTTTGAAGCTGATCCGGTACTCCGGCACCTCTTCGCCGCTCTTGTCGGTGTCGTCGAAATAGGCGATGTCGACCGGCCAGTATTTGTCGGTGGCAAGCTCGGCGAGCGCCGGCGCTTCCGGGTCCGCCTTGTCGGCGTCGGCTCTTTTGCCGACGACGACGGTGGTCGTCATCACCTTATTGGCATCCTCGGAGCCGTCGAACAGATTGGTCTGATAGAAGTTCTCTCCCTTCTCGGCCTTGCCGATCAGCTCCACGAGGTGCTGGGTGGGGAACTGCGTGGCGGCGAGCTCGAGCGTGTTCTTCTCGGGCTTGTCGATGTTGACTTTGAGGCCTTTCGGCTCCCTGGTCGCCATACCCTTGACTTCCTTGTCGAGGTTCTGGTCGACGAAGGATTTCGTCACGAAGGAGAAGGTCTTGCCTTCTGCGTCCTCAAACGTCGTCGTCTGCTGGTCGGTCAGCCTGGTGTTCTCGCTGGTGACGATCTGCGTGACGAAACGGAACTTCACCGTATAGCCCTCGCAGGGAGAGCCGTTGAACTCATAGACCATGCGGCCGGAGATGCCCGTGATGCCGGAGCGGTCGGACGCCTTGTTGAGGGTGAGATCATAGACGGCGCGGTGCGCCTGCAGCGCGGGCACGGCAAGGGCCGGAGCCATCGGGATGGCCGCCGACAGGAGAGCGGCGGAAAGGAAAAGGCGCGTCAAGCGCATGCAGTGCTCCGATCGTCGCGGCCGATGGCAGGCCGCAGGGAAAGATGGTCCAGCTTAAAAAAAGTCGTGGCGGAAGCGAGGCAAAAATAGCAATTTCGGCCCCGCCAACGCGGCGCCTTCCAGCAATAGGGAAAACCAATGAGCGAAACAATCGAAAAGCGGCTAAGCGATCTCGGCGTCGCCATTCCGGCCGCAGCAGCGCCGGCCGCCAACTACGTGCCCTACTGCCGGACCGGCAACACGCTCTTCACCGCCGGGCAGCTGCCGCTGAAGGACGGCAAGCTGCAGGCAAGCGGGCTGCTTGGCCGCGACATCGATACCGCCGCCGGCAAGGAGGGCGCAAAATTCTGCGCCATCAACATCCTGGCGCAGGCCAAGGCAGCACTTGGCGATCTCGAAAAAATCCGCCGGCTGGTCAAGATCACGGTCTTCGTCGCCTCGGCGCCGGACTTCGTCGAGCAGCATCTGGTCGCCAACGGCGCCTCCGACTTCCTCGTCGCGGTCCTCGGCGAACGTGGCAAGCACGCTCGCTCCGCCGTCGGCACTGCGTCGCTCCCGCTCAATGCCGCGGTCGAGATCGAAGCGATCTTCGAAGTCGAGTGAAACGAGCCTGACATGACCGACCTTTCCTGGTTGATTGCCCGCCCCGTCGCGCATCGCGGCTTCCATGACATGAACAAGACACGCTGGGAGAACACGCTGTCGGCCTTCGCCGCGGCAGCCGACCGCGGTTACGCGATCGAATGCGACGTGCATGTCTCGTCCGACGGCGTTCCCGTCATCATCCACGACTGCGACCTGAAACGCCTGACAGGCGAGAATGGCTTCGTCTGGCAACGCACCGCGGCCGAGCTCACCGCGCTCAAGGTGGGCTGCACGAAAGATCATGTGCCGACGTTGCAGGAGGCGCTCGACCTGATCGACGGACGCGTGCCGCTGGTGGTCGAGCTGAAAGGTGTTCCCGGCCACGACAGCGGATTGGTCGCGAGCGTCGGCAGGCTGCTCAAGCGCTACACTGGCAAGGTGGCGATCATGTCGTTTGACCATTGGCTGATCCGCGACTTCGCCAAGGAGGCGCCGGGCATTCCCGGCGGGCTGACCGCCTACGGCAAGGACGACCAGCTGATCGAGGCGCATTTTGCCATGCTGGCGCACAACCTGGCCTTCACCTCTTACGCCGCCGGCGATCTGCCGAACCCGTTCGTCAGCTTCGTGCGCGAAAAGCTCAAGATGCCGGTCATCACCTGGACCGTGCACGACCAGCCGGCGGTCGACCTCACCTTCAAATATGCCGACCAGATGACCTTCGAGGGCTTTGAGCCGGACCTGGTTAAGGTCGCCTAGAGCTGGATGATTTCAGGTCGAACGACCTGGATCAGATCCGCCGAAATCAATCTGAGAGAGAGCATGATGCCGTCCGAAAACCGCTTCGCACTTTCGGCATCATGCTGTGAGGCAGTGCCTGAAACGTGACTTGTAGCTGCCCTGAGGACGCTTAAATAAGCCGGATGGATCAGGGTGACGACGACGATGGACCGACAGCGAATGCGGACTATTCGGTCCGCGTCGCGGCGACCATCGGCGCATTCACCTGCGATGAATGGAACGGCTTCGCCGCAACCACGCGCGGCGACAAAGCAAACGGCTACAACCCCCTCGTTTCATTCGGTTTTCTGAGCGCGCTTGAGGATTCTGGCTGTGCCGTGCGGCGCACCGGCTGGCAGGGTCATCACCTCAGGCTCGAGACGGCGCAAGGCAAGCTGCTGGGCGCCGTGCCTTGCTATCTCAAATCGCACAGTCAGGGCGAATATGTCTTCGACCACGGCTGGTCGGACGCGTTCGAGCGCGCAGGTGGGCGCTATTATCCGAAGCTGCAATGCTCGGTGCCGTTCACGCCCGTCACCGGCCCTCGCCTGCTCGTAAGCAGGGGCGAGGACGAAGGCGCGGTGAGGGCCGGCCTCGCCGCCGGCCTGAAATTGGTGACCGACAAGCTCGGCGTGTCTTCCGCGCATGTCACCTTCGCCGCCGAGCCCGACGTTGCGACGCTCGAAGCAGCGGGTTTCCTGCACCGGACCGACCAACAGTTCCATTTCTTCAACGAAGGCTTTTCGAGCTATGATGACTTCCTCGCCACGCTCGCTTCACGCAAGCGTAAGGCGATGAAAAAGGAGCGTCGCGAGGCGCTGGCCGACGGCATCAGCATCGATTGGCTGACCGGCAGGGACATCACCGAACGCGTCTGGGACGATTTCTTCGCTTTCTACATGGATACCGGCGGCAGGAAATGGGGCCGCCCTTATCTCAACCGCCAGTTCTTCTCGCTGATCGGCGAGCGCATGGCCGAGGATATTCTCCTGGTCATGGCCAAGCGCAGCGGCCGCTACATTGCGGGCGCCATCAACTTCATCGGGTCCGACGCGCTTTACGGCCGCAACTGGGGCTGCATCGAGGATCACCCCTTCCTGCATTTCGAGGTCTGCTACCATCAGGCGATCGACTTCGCGATCGAGCGCAAGTTGAAGGTGGTGGAGGCCGGCGCGCAAGGCGAGCACAAGTTGGCGCGCGGCTACCAGCCGGTGACCATGCATTCGGCGCACTACATCGCCCATCCCGGCCTGCGCAACGCGGTCGCCGACTACCTTCGCCGCGAGAGGCGCGAGGTGGAGCGGATGGGGGAGTATCTCGAAGAGCACACCCCGTTCCGCAAGGATCTCAAGGAATAGCTCGGGCCTTGCCATCCACAGTCATTGCGGCTTTCGGGCCGCGATCGGAACGAGGAACGAAAAGCAGGCAACCAGGAAGAAAATGCCGCCGCCAAGCGCCAGCAGATCGCCTGCGCGCCACGCGGCGGCGATGAAGAACAGCGCCGACACAATGAACAACAACAGCCATCCGGCGACGATCCACTTCACAGTCGCTCCATCCTGACATTGACGTATCAGACGACAACACCTGCGATCATGCAACAGCGATGGCCGACCGCGCTGCCGACAGATCGGCTCAATCGTCTTGCCGCTCGGAAGCGGCTTCGCTACACCGGACGACGACACCTAATCCGGAGTGCCCGCCATGGCCGAAGCCTACGATCCCGGCAACATCTTTGCGAAAATCCTGCGCGGCGAAATCCCCTCGCACCGCATCTATGAGGACGATGCGGTCGTAGCCTTCATGGATGTGATGCCGCAAGGAGTCGGCCACACGCTGGTGGTGCCGAAGGCGCCGTCGCGCAATATCCTCGACGCCGATCCGGCAACATTCGGTCCGCTGTTTGCCGTGGTGCAGAAGGTGGCGGTTGCCGTGAAAAAGGCCTTCAATGCCGACGGCGTCACCTTGATGCAATTCAACGAGCCGGCCTCCGGGCAGACCGTCTATCATCTCCATGTCCACGTCATTCCGCGCTTCGACGGCGTGCCGCTGAAGCCCCATTCCGGGCAGATGGAAAAGCCGGAAGTGCTGGCCGAGAACGCCGGCAAGATCCGCGCGGCCCTAGGGAACTAAAGCGCGCGGTCCCGTCGCCGTTGAAGGCCGACTGACAGCCTCGCACTGACGATCCTATATCGGTTTGCCGCGACAACCCCGGCGCGTTTTCCCCGGCCGCGTGCGGCGCCCGGATGCGACCGTTTGCACTCGAATCGTTTGGTTAGGAAATATCGAACCATCTCGCTGTAGAACGCTGGGGCGTGGCGAGCTATTGGGTTTCAAACCATGGACAATTCGGTTGCGGCGTCGACCCCCCTTGCGAGGATGGCTGGCGGACGGGCTTTTCTGATCGCCCTGGCACACGCCTTTCGACGACACAGATTGCTTCACGCCTTGGCCGTCGGCGCTCTGCTTCTGGCAATAGCGATCGGCATGCGCACCGGAAACATGCCGGATTTCGGCATATTGAAAGAATACATTGAGTACCTTTTGATCGCTTTCTGGATCTGCGGTTGCGTCTTTGCACTTGGGATTTTTCTCCACCTTGCGCTGGTCAAACGGGATCCCGAACCGCTCGGCACCTTCCTGAAATCGCTGGGCAGCTTTTTCGGCGACGCCGAACGCACGGCCAACAGCCTCAACGGCCTGACCGCCAGCATCGCCTTCGTATCCGCCGTCGGTGTTCTGAAAGGAGCCATCGCAATCCTCTCCCCTTTTGCATGGGACAAGGCGCTGGCCCACGCCGATCGGATCCTGCATTTCGGTAGAGCCCCGGACGAATGGCTGTGGTTTGTCGTCCAGTCGCCATTTGCATTGAGGATGCTCAATCTCGCCTACAATTTCTGGTTCATCGTGCTCATCGCCACGGTTTTCACCGCCTGCATCACGCGCAAAGATACGAAGCTGCGTCATCAGTTCCTGATGAGCTTCATGCTGATATGGACGCTTGGCGGCTTCTTCCTGGCGATGGGGCTGTCGTCGGCAGGGCCGTGCTTTTACGAGCGACTGGGACTCGGCGGTGACTTCCGTCCCCTCATGCAGGCACTCGCCGCCGCCGATCGCATCTATCCGATCTGGGCGCTTAGCACGCAGGACATGCTATGGAGCGGCTATACCGGCGCGACCGTCGGCAGCATCGGCATATCCGCTTTCCCGTCCATGCACGTGGCGATGGCGGTGCTTTTCTCTTTGTACGCAACGCGGCGCTCCCGGCCGGCCGGTATCCTGATGTGGGCATTCGCTGCCATGATAATGGTCGGCTCAGTCGCGCTTGGCTGGCATTATGCCATCGACGGCTACGCGGGTGCGCTCTTGTCGATCATGATCTGGAAGGCGTGCGGATATTTCCTGACACGCTTCGCGCCGGACGGCGTTGCTTGACTCTGCAGCCAGCAAACATTTCCCGGGGCGGCAATGCTCGACTTCCGGAGGGCCGCGCGCCATTCCGTATGGATGATTTGGCCAGCCGTCACGTGCCGGTTCCTCCCAATCAAAAAGCCCCGTTGCCGGGGCTTTTTGACTGCAATGCATGTCGCCCAAAGACGGGCGGCCGTTTTGGTAACAAGCACCTAGCGCGCGCCGCCTGAATCCGTTTCAGCGGGACGCGCTTCAGGTCGATCAGCCCTTGCGGGGCAGCTGCGGCACCAGGCTTCGCTTGCCGCCGTCCTTGCCCTTCGGCTCCGGCTTCTGCGCCACGGCCTTCTTGGCGGCAGGCTTCTTCGCCGCCGCCTTCCTCGGCTTCGGCGCGTCCTCCGGCTCTTCCTTCTTCGGCTTCACCGGAGCTTCATCGGCCAACGATTCGAGCTTCAGGCCGGTCTCGCCGGTTTCCTTCTTCTCGACGGTGACGCGCACCGTGCCACCCTTCTTCAGCTTGCCGAACAGCACCTCGTCGGCCAGCGGCTTCTTGATGTGCTCCTGAATGACGCGGCCGAGCGGACGCGCGCCCATGCGCTCGTCATAGCCCTTGTCGGCCAGCCAGGCGATCGCGTCCGGCGACAGGTCGAAGGTGACGCCCCGCTCGGAAAGCTGAGCCTCGAGCTGCATGACGAATTTCTGCACCACCTGATGGATCACCGGTATCGGCAGCGAGCCAAACGGAATGATCGCGTCGAGACGGTTGCGGAATTCGGGCGTGAACAGCCGGTTGATAGCCTCGACGTCGTCGCCCTCCCGCTTGGTCGAGCCGAAGCCGATCGCCGCGCGCTGAGCGTCCGATGCGCCCGCATTGGTCGTCATGATCAGGATGACGTTGCGGAAGTCGATCTGCTTGCCGTTGTGGTCGGTCAGCTTGCCATGGTCCATCACCTGCAACAGGATGTTGAACAGATCCGGATGCGCCTTCTCCACCTCGTCGAGCAACAGCACGCAATGGGGATGCTGGTCGACACCGTCGGTCAACAGTCCACCCTGGTCGAAGCCGACATAGCCGGGAGGTGCGCCGATCAGCCGCGAGACGGTGTGGCGTTCCATATATTCCGACATGTCGAAGCGGATCAGCTCGACGCCGAGCGAGGCCGCGAGTTGCTTGGCCACTTCCGTCTTGCCGACGCCGGTCGGCCCCGAGAACAGGTAGGAGCCGATCGGCTTCTCCGGCTCGCGCAGGCCCGCCCGCGCCAGCTTGATCGCCGACGTCAGCGCTGTGATTGCGGTATCCTGACCGTAGACGACGCGCTTCAGCTCGACATCGAGACCCTGCAGCACCTTCTCGTCGTCCGCCGAAACCGTCTTCGGCGGGATGCGCGCCATGGTGGCGATCGTCGCCTCGATTTCCTTGATGCCGATCGTCTTCTTGCGCTTGGCCTCAGGCACCAGCATCTGCGAGGCGCCGGTCTCGTCGATCACGTCGATCGCCTTGTCCGGCAGCTTGCGGTCGCTGATGTAGCGGGCCGACAACTCCACCGAAGCCTTGATCGCTTCGCTCGTGTAGCGGACCTTGTGGAACTCCTCGAAATAGGGCTTCAGGCCCTTCATGATCTCGATGGCGTCCTCGATGGTCGGCTCGTTGACGTCGATCTTCTGGAAGCGCCGCACCAGCGCGCGGTCCTTCTCGAAGAACTGGCGGAACTCCTTGTACGTTGTCGAGCCGATGCAGCGGATCGCGCCGGACGACAGCGCCGGCTTCAACAGGTTCGAGGCATCCATGGCGCCGCCGGACGTGGCCCCTGCCCCGATCACGGTGTGGATCTCGTCGATGAACAGCACCGCGCCCGGATAGTCCTCGAGCTCCTTAACGACCTGCTTCAGCCGCTCCTCGAAGTCGCCGCGATAGCGCGTGCCGGCCAACAGCGTGCCCATGTCGAGCGCGAAGATGGTGGCGTCCTGCAGCACCTCGGGCACGTCTCCTTCGACGATGCGCTTGGCAAGGCCCTCGGCGATCGCCGTCTTGCCGACGCCGGGGTCGCCGACATAGAGCGGATTGTTCTTGGAGCGCCGGCACAGCACCTGGATGGTGCGATTGATCTCGCTTTCGCGACCGATCAGCGGATCGATCTTGCCGGCCTTGGCCTTGTTGTTGAGGTTGATGCAGTAGGCCGTCAGCGCGTCCTGCGGCTTCTTCTTGCCGCCGTCCTCCTGCGGCTCGGCGCCGTTCTGGCCGCCCTGCTCATCGTCGGCGCCGCGCGGCGTGCGCGACTCCGAAGCGCCGGGGCGCTTCGCGATGCCGTGCGAGATGTAGTTGACCGCGTCGTAGCGGGTCATCTGCTGTTCCTGCAGGAAGTAGGCCGCATGGCTTTCGCGCTCGGCAAAGATTGCGACGAGCACATTGGCCCCGGACACCTCCTCGCGGCCGGACGACTGCACATGGATGACGGCGCGCTGGATCACGCGCTGGAACCCGGCGGTCGGTTTCGAATCCTCGTCGTAACCGGTGACGAGATTGTCAAGCTCGGTGTCGATATAGGTCAGAACGGTGTGCTTGAGCTCGTCGAGATCGACATTGCAGGCGCGCATCACCGCGGCCGCCTCGGTGTCGTCGATGAGCGCCAGCAGCAGGTGTTCGAGCGTTGCATATTCATGATGCCGCTCGTTGGCGAATGTCAGCGCCTGATGTAGCGCCTTTTCCAGGCCTTGGGAGAAAGCCGGCATGTTACCTCACTTCTTCTCCATCACGCATTGCAGCGGATGCTGATTCTGTCGGGCGAAATCCATGACCTGAGACACTTTGGTCTCGGCCACCTCGAATGTGTAGACCCCGCACTCGCCCACTCCATGATTATGAACATGCAGCATGATGCGTGTGGCGGCCTCGCGGTCCTTCTGGAAAAAACGCTCCAGGACGTGGACCACGAACTCCATGGGAGTGTAGTCGTCGTTAAGGATGAGGACCCTGTAGAGGCTGGGCTTTTTTGTCTTGGTTTTGGTGCGCGTGATGACCGCCGTGCCGCGACCGGGATCGTTGCGGTCGCCGTCACCTTGCATTCGCACCACGCCTGCCGTGGCAGTCAAACCGATCGTCACGTAGTCCTGCCTTTTCGAATCCTCATGCGAGTTCAACATGTAGGTCTTCGATGGCCGATTTTAAGCCCTTCTGTTTAGCTGACAATATGGCTAGGTACGCAAACTTCAGCGAATTTCTCAATCGTGAATGCGGCAAGGCGCGGGTGGTTGCGGCGGCGCATGAAAAAACCCGGCCGCGCTTCCGCGACCGGGTTGTTTTTGCGGGCCGGCTAGCCTGCCCGATGTGATCGGACGAAATTACTTCGCCTTGGCGACGACCGATTCGAACGGCTTGTAGGTTTCCTTGGCGAGCTCGGCATAGAGATTGCCGATCTTGCTGGCCTCGGCCACGAAGCTCTCGTAGCTCTGCTTGGCGTAGTCGGTCTGGATCTCGATGGCCTTCTCGATCGACTTGGCCGAGAACAGCTTCTCGAAGGCGGCGCTGCCGGCCTCGAAGCTCTTCTTGGTGTATTCGCCGGCTTCGGTCGCGATCGCCTGCGCACCCTTGGTGAGCGAGGCAAAGCTCTTCAGCCCGGTGTCGGCAAACTCCTTGCCGTATTTCGCGAAGTCCTCATAGGTCTGGGTCATTTCATGCCTTCCCTTGGTTGAAACGCCCATTTAGCCCCGGGCGCCCTTGTGCAATGCACCGGAATATATTGTGCGCTGCACAAAAGTCAAGATTGCCTTGGGCCGCAAGGGCTCCGCGCGACAGGCGACCGCTAAAGTTCGAATAAACAGAGGCTCAAATCGCCAGAAAATGGTGAACGCGGCGGTTACCATAAACGGATTGGTAACGCTGACCGCGATAGCTTGGCCGGAAGTGAGGCAGGCACCCCTCTGCCGCCTCCGGGGCAACGAAAATTCAGGGTAAGTAACGGTGCGTCAGGCGTTGTCGGGCTTCGTCTCCAAATCTTCATTCTCCTTCAAGGCGATCATGATTGCCGCGCTCGCGGTGACGATTGTCGCCGCCGATGTCGCCTCCGCGATGGCGGCAAAGTCTGCCGCGATTGTCGTCGACGCCAAGACCGGAAGGGTGCTTTATTCGGCCGACGCCAACGGCCGGCGCTATCCGGCTTCGCTCACCAAGATGATGACGCTCTACCTCACCTTCGAGGCATTGGCGAAGGGCAGGATCGGCAAGAACACGCCGGTGCCGTTCTCGGCCCATGCCGCGTCCGAGCCGCCGACCAAGCTCGGCGTGCGCGCCGGCGGGTCGGTGCCGGTCGAGACCGCGATCCTGTCGATGGTGACGAAGTCGGCGAACGACTCGGCGACCGCGCTGGGCGAGTTACTCGGCGGCAGCGAAGACAATTTTGCCCGCATGATGACGGCCAAGGCACGCCAGCTTGGCATGAACGGCACTGTCTTCCGCAACGCCAATGGCCTGCCCGACCCGGGCCAGTTCACCACGGCGCACGACATGGCGATGCTCGGCATCGCGCTCCGCGAGCACTTCCCGCAATATTACGGCTATTTCTCGCAGCGCTCGTTCCTCTATGGCCGCCAGCGCATCAACGGCCATAATCGCCTGCTCGGCCGCATCAAGGGTGTCGACGGCATCAAAACCGGCTACACGCGCGCCTCCGGCTACAACCTGGTCTCCTCAGTCGCCGATGGCGATCGCCGCCTCGTCGCAGTGGTGATGGGCGGCGCTTCCGGCCGCAGCCGCGACAACCAGATGGCTTCACTGATCAACACCTATCTGCCGCGCGCCTCGACCCGCGGCGGCGGCAACCTGATCGCCAAGGCGGGCGGCGGCAATCCGATCAAGGCTCTGGCCAAGGTCCTCCTGCCCAAGCATGACGCGCCGACTCCGGACGAAAAACCGGCTGTCGACGACACCGAAGTCGCGTCAGCCGATGACAGCGCGCCGGTCGCTGAGGAAACCAAGCCGGTGATCCAGGTCAGGAAGGTGAAGACGGTTGCGGTGGCCGCCATGGCTCCGGCACCCGCGCCCCAAGAAACCACCTCAGAGACCGAAACCGCATCACAGCCCGAAGCCACGTCGCAGGCGGTTGCCGCTTACGCCGAGCCGGCCGCAGCCGCCGCCCCGGCCATCGATCCGGTCAAGACGGCCTCGCTGCCGTCGGGATGGGTGGTGCAGGTCGCGTCCTCGCCGACGCAATCGGGGGCTCAGGCGCTTCTCGACAAGACGACCAAGCAGGCGCCGAAGGTGCTGGCCGACGCATCGGGCTTCACGGTCGCGTTCGACAAGGGCGGCGTCACCTACTACCGCGCCCGCTTCGGCGGTTTCGGCTCGAAGGACGCAGCCTGGAAAGCTTGCGACGCCCTGAAGCGAAAGAAGATCGAGTGCTACGCCGTCCAGCAATAGGCGGCTTTTGAACCTCCCGGGAAGTTCCGCGTCGAAGGAGACTAGTCGTGATTGGAGAGCAAGACGTCCTTGGCTTCATTGATCCGCGCCGCCAGGACAGACGTGCCGCCGACATCGGCGTTCAGGCGCTGCATCAGGCGGCGGTGCGCCTTGCGGATATCCGCCGCGGCAGCCCCCGCTTCAAGACCAAGGATCTTGTAGGCCTCCTCCTTAGTCATGGCGCCCGCACCTGGCGCAACACCCAGCCCTTCGCCACTGTCCGGCTGCGCGTCCTTGCGCCAGACGGGAAAACGGCCGTCAAGATACGTCTCTAGCAGCTGGCGGCTCTCCGGGTCCGGCCGCAGCTCGACATGGAGTTGCTGCAGCTCCTCGATCCCCATGGCGCTCAGCATTCTCCCCTCGTAATGGCCGGCGAGAACAAGGCCTTCGAGCTTGCCGCTGTCGTGGTCGAGCTCCATTTCGAGAGCCGCGGTGCGCACGGTTGAGCGTTTGGCCGCGACAAGCTTCGGTGGCGGTCGCCTCGCCCGCATCCAGGCATACCAGCCTGCACCCGCAATCATCAGCAGGCCGCCAAAGCTGCTGCGGCCGACCACGAGCATCGTCGCGCCGATCAGGCCCAACAGCGCGGGCCCAAGCGTTCTGAGACTGTCCGCCATCCTCGCTGCGTCGGCACGCACAAAGATTGTCGCGGCGCCGAAAAGCATCAGGAGCACGGCTGCCAATGCGATGATCACGCCCATCAGTTTGCACCGCCATCCAAATGATTGTGCATCAAAATCAAGATGTGGCGCAGGGGCGGCGCTTGCAAGCCCCATACCGAGCCGGTCGAAGGGCCAGCAAGCGAAAGATGAGGACCTGCAGTCCTACAGCAGGCCGAGTTCCGCAAGCTCCAGGCGCAGTTTCGGCGGCATCTCGGCCAATGCGGCCCTGCCCTTGCCGAGATCGGCCGGCGCATCGGAGGGCTTAAGATAACGCCAGCCCTGGAAGGCGCGGCGCGGCTGCCAGTCGGTGCGCACCACTTCGGGATCAAGCACGAGATGGCAGCGGCCGATGCCTTCGCCATCGACGAAAGGCCGGATCTCCGTAATCAGCTGCCGGCATTGGACGTTGCCCTTGATCACCCAGTAGAGCGAGCCGCCATCGGTGATCTCCCCACCGCGCGTCGGCACCATGCGCGTGGTGTGCCAGTGCTCGGCCGGCTCGCCAGCGCGGCACCGCTCGTCGAGACGGAAGGCGATCCACTCTTCCAGGTCCTCGACGCTGTCGCAGCCGACGCAGAGTTTGACGAGATTGAGAGACATGCCCGCAATCTAGCGACAGCGCCGAAGGCATTCAACGCCAAGCGGGATTATGCACAGGCCGACTGCAGCCAAATCATGAGGCCAGCGTGGCCGTTTCGATCGCTTCGGCAAACCAAGCCCGCCGGTGGAAAGGGCAAGGTCAGCACTCGACCACGTTGACAGCGAGTCCGCCGAGGCTGGTTTCCTTGTATTTCTCGTTCATGTCGAGACCGGTCTGGCGCATGGTCTCGATCGCAGCATCCAGCGGCACGAAATGCGTCCCGTCGCCCTTGATGGCGAGCGAGGCGGCTGTCACCGCCTTGACCGCGCCCAGCGCATTGCGCTCGATGCAGGGCACCTGCACCAGGCCGCCGACCGGATCGCAGGTCATGCCGAGGTGGTGCTCGAGCGCGATTTCGGCGGCGTTCTCGACCTGCTCCGGAGTGCCTCCCATGACCGCGCAAAGCCCGGCCGCCGCCATTGCCGAAGCGGATCCCACTTCGCCCTGGCAGCCGACCTCGGCGCCCGAGATCGAAGCGTTTGACTTGATGATGCCGCCGACGGCGGCGGCCGTCAGCAAGAAGTCGCGGATGCTCGGCTGGTCAGCTTCGGGATGGAAATGCAGCCAGTAGCGCAGCACTGCCGGCAGCGTGCCGGCGGCACCGTTGGTCGGCGCAGTCACCACGCGCCCGCCGGCGGCGTTCTCCTCGTTCACCGCCATGGCATAGATCGACAGCCAGTCATTGGCGAGCAAGGGGTTGGGCCGGTTCTGCTGCCACTGTTCCTGCAGCTTGTCATGCAATTGGCGTGCGCGGCGCCGCACCTTCAGTCCGCCCGGCATGATGCCGTCCTGCGACAGCCCGCGGTCGATGCAGCCTGTCATGGCGCTCCAGATCGCGTCGAGGCCGGCGTCCAGCTCCTCGCGCGACATATGCGTTTCCTCGTTGGACCGCTTCATCTCGGCGATCGAAAGCCCGCTCTTGGCCGCCATCGCCAGCATCTCGACGGCGTTCTTGAACGGATAAGGCACCTTCTTGCCTTCCGTCGTCACCGAGCCCTTGGCCTTCATGCGCTGCAACTCTTCCTCGGAGACGACGAAGCCGCCGCCGATCGAATAATAGATGCGCTTGAGCAGCAGCCGGTCGGACGCATCGTAGGCATAGAAGCCCATGCCGTTGGCGTGGCCGGTCAGCGGCGTCTTGCGGTCGAGCACCAGATCCTTGGCCGGGTCGAAGCGGTAGGCCGGATGCCCAGGCGGTGAAATCCGTTTCTCCGTTCCGATGCGGGCAACGATGCTATCCGCCTCATCCGGATCGACCGTCTGCGGCGTCTCGCCGGCCAGTCCGAGGATGACGGCGCGGTCCGAGCCATGGCCGATGCCGGTATAAGCGAGCGAGCCGTGCAGGCTGGCGCCGATCCGATCGACCTTGACGCCGGCCGGGCGCGGCCAGTCGTCGGCGAGGATCTCGTCGAGGAAACGGCGGGCAGCCGTCATCGGCCCCATCGTATGCGAGCTCGATGGACCGATGCCGATCTTGAACAGGTCGAAAACCGAAAGGAACACGCGCCGCTGTCTCCTGGAGGCCGCTCAAAACTTACATATAGGAATTCTCGCGATGTTTCCGCTGTTTTGCATGTCGCGGCGCGGCGTCAGCCGACCTTGTTTGCTCCGGCAGCGACATGTACCGCTTGCTTCCGCCGTCGAAGCGCCCGGCCTGTGGTAAAAGAACGTATGGGCGATTCCCTTCATCTTTCGGCGACAGACCTGGCCGCTCTGGCCTTTTTCCTGGTCGTCTGGGTGCTGCATACGCTGGCCTCCGACGGCAAGCTCGTTAGCCGCGTGTCGCTGACCATGGCCATGAACGCTCAGCGCGAAGCCTGGATGCGCAACATGGCCGAGCGCGAGGTGCGCATAGTCGACACCGCCATCATGTCCGGGCTGCAGCAAGGCACCGCCTTCTTTGCCTCGAGCTCTCTGATCGCGCTCGGCGGCTGCTTTGCCCTTCTCGGCGCTTCCGACCGGGTTCTAACCATAATGGCTGACCTGCCGTTGGCCTCCGCATCCTCCCGCGAAGCCTTCCAGACCAAGATGTTCGGCCTGGTGCTGATCCTCGCCTTCGCCTTCTTCAAATTCGGCTGGGCCTACCGGCTGTTCAACTACTGCTCGATCCTGATCGGTGCCGTGCCGGTCCCGCATGGCGAGGCCTCGCGCAATCCGGTCAGCGGGGCGGCGGTGTGGCGGGCCACCCGCATGAACGTGCTTGCCGGCAAGCATTTCAATTCCGGCCTGCGCGCCGTCTTCTTCTCGATCGGCTATCTCGGCTCGTTCGTCGGCCCGACGGTGTTCGTGCTGTCGACGCTGGTGCTGCTTGCCGTGCTTGTGCGGCGCCAGTTCTTCTCGGCCGCGCGCCAGGCAGTGCTCGGTCAGCCGCCCGGCGCCGGGAAAGGTTGATCGATGCGGCCCGACAGCCAATAGGCGGAGAGCCCGATCCATTCGCGGATCGCCATGGTGGTCGCCTGCAGCGAATCGGCCGGATTGTCGCGGAACAGACCGATGCCTTCCTTGCCTGAGGTCCGGTAATCGACCGGCCAAGGGACGGTTGGAAAACCGGCCTTGTCGAACAGCGCCTTGGCGCGCGGCATATGGAAGGCAGACGTCACCAGCAGCCATGTCTCGCCCGGTTTCGGCTCGACCAGCCTGCGGGTGAAGACTACATTTTCGTACGTGTTGCGGGACTTGTTCTCAAGAATCAGGCGATCGGGCGCGACCCCCAGCGCGCCAAGCAGGCGCGGCGCGGTGTCGGCATCGCCCTCGCCGTCCAGGAAAAGCTCGCCATTGCCGCCGGAGACGACCACATTCGCTTGCGGAAAACGCCTAGCGAGGATCGCCGTCTCGACCATGCGATCGCCGCCGCTGTTCAGCTCATAGCCGCCGCGCGCCAGATTGATCGCGCCCTCGAAACCGCCGCCGAGCACGACGATGCCGTCGACCTTGTCCGGCAGCGGCGGCTTGGGAAAGCGTTCCTCCAGCGGATTGAGCATCATTGCGCCAAGCGAGGTCCAGGCCGAAAGCGCGAGGATCAGGAAGGCGAGCACGCTGCCGGTGCCGGCCAGCCGAGGGCGGCGGAAGAGCGCCGCCAGCAGACCGGCGAGCAGCAGGAAGATCGCCAGATTGAGCGGCTGGACGAGAAACCAGAGGATCTTGGAAAGATAATAGAACATCCCTCACCCCATTACGGCGCCGCGCGTCCGTTTGGACGCGCAAAGGACGCCACAACGCTAACGGACTAGATGAGGGACAACGCTACCACCACTTGTCCGGCTGGAACCTGCCCGCGGCCTGTTCGATGACGTGGGCGGTCTGGAACAGCGTTTCCTCGTCGAACGGCCTGCCGATGAGCTGCAGGCCGAGCGGCAGGCCTTTGCGGTCAAGGCCGGCGGGCACCGATATCCCCGGCAACCCGGCCATGTTCACCGTCACGGTGAAGATGTCGTTGAGATACATTTTCACCGGATCGGCGTTCATGTCCTCGTCGGCGACGCCGAAGGCAGCCGACGGTGTGGCCGGGGTCAGGATGACGTCGACACCGGCAGCAAAGACGGTCTCGAAATCGCGCTTGATCAGCGTGCGCACTTTCTGCGCCTGCAGGTAGTAGGCGTCGTAGTAACCCGCGGAAAGCACATAGGTGCCGATCATGATGCGGCGCTTAACCTCGCGGCCGAAGCCGGCGGCGCGCGTCTTCTCATACATGTCGACGATGTCCTTGCCGGGCACGCGCAACCCGTAGCGCACGCCGTCATAGCGGGCGAGGTTGGACGAGGCCTCGGCCGGCGCCACGATGTAGTAGGCCGGCAGCGCGTATTTGGTGTGCGGCAGCGAGATATCGACGATCTCCGCCCCGGCATCCTTCAGCCAGGCAATTCCTTTCTGCCAGAGCGCCTCGATATCCTCGGGCATGCCGTCGACGCGGTACTCCTTCGGAATGCCGACCTTCATGCCCTTGATCGGCTTGCCGATCACCGCCTCGTAGTCCGGCACCGGCCGGTCGACCGACGTCGTGTCCTTCGGGTCGGAGGAGGCCATCGACTTCAACAGGATCGCGGCGTCGCGCACATCGCGCCCGATCGGACCGGCCTGGTCGAGCGAGGACGCGAAAGCGACCACGCCCCAGCGCGAGCAGCGGCCATAGGTCGGCTTGATGCCGACGGTGCCGGTGAAGGCTGCCGGCTGGCGGATCGAGCCGCCGGTATCGGTCGCGGTGGCGCCGGCGCAGAGGAAGGCGGCGACCGCGGAAGCCGATCCGCCGGAGGAGCCGCCCGGCACCAGCTGGGCGTTATCCAACGTCCGCGCGGTCTTCGCGCCGCCGGCCGAGACAAACCCGCCGTCGCCCTGATGCGTCGTCGGCGTCACCACCGTGTCGAGGCGCGAGCGCCGCCAAGGATTGATGACCGGGCCGTAATAGGAGGTCTCGTTGGAGGAGCCCATGGCGAACTCGTCCATGTTGAGCTTGCCGAGCATAACGGCGCCGTCGGCCCACAGATTGGATGTGACGGTCGATTCGTAGCGCGGTTGGAAACCGTCGAGCACATGGCTGCAGGCCTGGGTGTGGACGCCTTCGGTGGCGAACAGATCCTTGATGCCGAGCGGAATTCCTTCGAGCGCCCCGCCCTCGCCCTTGCCGAGCTTCGCGTCGGAAACCTTGGCCATCTCGCGCGCCTTGTCGCCGGTCACCGCGACATAGGCATTGAGCACCGGATTGGCGCGCTCGATCGCCGAGAGATAGGCTTCGGTGATCTCGGCAGCCGAAATCTCCTTGCCGCGCAGCTTGGCGCGGGCCTCGGAAATGGTGAGATGTGTGAGGTCGCTCATCAGGTAAGGCTCTTTTCGTAAAACACCGACCATTCCGAGTCGGGATAATCCAGCACCGGGCCGCAACGCGAAAACCCGGCGCGTTCGTAGACGGCCCAGGCGGCAGGGTGGCGATCGCCGGTCTCCAGAACCAGGCGCTTCAGGCCTTCCTGCCGCGCCAGACCCTCGATCCGCGCAACGATTTGGGCACCGATCTTCTGGCCGCGATGCGTGGGCCGCGTGTACATGCGCTTGACCTCGCCGACCGCGTCCGCATGACGCTTCAGCGCGCCGCAGCCGACCGCAAGGCCAGCGTCGCGGGCGACGAACACGGTCGTGTCGTGGCCAGCCATCTGCTCGACGGTGAGGTGATAGCAATGTTCCGGCGGCGTCAGTTCGAGCAGCGCGGTGTTGAGTTCTGCGACCAGCGCGCGCACGTCGTCCTGCAAGGGCGTCTCGACGCCGATTTCGACGGCCATCCTGCCCTTACTCCACAACCTTGGGAACGAGGAAGAAATTCTCTTCCGTGGCCGGCGCGTTGGCGACGATGTCGACCGCCTTGTTGCCGTCGGTGATCATATCCTGCCGCTTCTTCATCTCCATCGGCGTGACCGAAGTCATCGGTTCGACGCCGGAGACGTCCACCTCGTTCAACTGCTCGACGAAGCCAAGGATGGCGTTCAGCTCGCCTGTCATGCGCTCGGCATCCTGCTCGCTCACCGCAATGCGGGCAAGGTGCGCGACGCGCTTCACGGTCTGAAGATCAACGGACATGTCTATTTGCCTCGGGAAAACCAGTGCGGGCTATAGCGGCGCCGCGCTTGCGGCGCAACATAGATCATGCCGCCGACCGGGATGCGGTGCTTCGGGCGCCGCTCTAGGTAGTGTACCCTACTACATAGGGCGAACGCCTAGATCGTGATCGCCTTGCCGATCTCGGGCAGCGCCACCTTGACGCCGGATCCCTCCATGCCGGCGACGAATTTGTCGGCGGTCTGGTCGATCATCGGGAAGGTGCCGAAATGGCAGGGAACGACCGTATCGAAGCGGAAAAAGCGGCGGCAGGCTAGGGCAGCCACCGCGCCGCCCATGGTGAAGCGATCGCCGATCGGCACGATGCCGATCTTCGGTTCATGCAATTCGTTGATCAGCCCCATATCGGAAAAAATGTCGGTGTCGCCCATGTGGTAGAGCGTCTTGTCCTCCGGGAAATGCAGCACGAGCCCGCCCGGATTGCCGAGATAGGTGTTGGTACCGTCTTGTCCGCCGAACGAAGAGGAGTGCAAAGCCTGGACGAAAGTGGTGGTGAAGGGACCGCAATCGACGGTACCGCCTATATTGCCGGGATTTATCTTCTTATCGCTGACCCCCTGGCCGACGAGATACATGCAGATCTCGAAATTGGCGACAAGCATGGCGCCGCTCTTCTTCAGCACCTCGGCGGCTCCGCTGATATGATCGCTGTGGCCATGGGTCAGAAGAACATGCGTCACCCCTTCGGCTGGATTTTCCCAGCCGCCCGTCCATGACGGATTGCCGACCAGATACGGGTCGATGAGGATCTTGGCGTCGTTGGTCTCGATGCGGAATGCCGAATGTCCATACCAGGTCAGTTTCATGAAGGGATTCCTCGATTTTCTCGTTGCCAGAGGATAGAACGCCGAAAGCAAATTGAAAGTCCCGCGGCCGATCAAAAAGCCGCGCGGCGACTAACCAGGACGAGCGGTTGGGCATCATAAGCATCGAGGAATTGCCGGCACTTCTCGCGGGCGGCCGCACGCTCGCCGGGCTTGATCTGGGCGACAAGACGATCGGCGTGGCGGTGTCGGACCGAAGCCTGTCCTTTGCCCATCCGCGCCCGGTCATCCTGCGCAAGAAGTTTTCGCTCGATGCCGCCCAGTTGCTGGCTCAGCTCGAGAAGGACAATGTCGGCGCGATCGTGCTCGGCCTTCCCGTCAACATGGACGGATCGGAAGGTCCGCGCGCCCAGAAGTCCCGCGCCTTCGCGCGCAACATGGCCGCCTTGTCCGACCTGCCCTTCGTGCTATGGGACGAGCGGCTGTCGACGGTCGCGGCGGAACGGACGCTGATCGAGATGGATTTCTCGCGCAAAAAGCGCGCCGGCAAGATCGATTCGGCGGCGGCGGCCTTTATTCTGCAGGGAGCGTTGGACCGACTCCAGTCGCTCGGCCGAGCTGATCAGGGCTGACAGGGCCTTCCCGGCGCCGCCTGATCCATTCGGCGATTTGGCGCCGGCGGCGGAATGCCACCAGCCCGAGCAGCAGGAAACTGTCGAACACACAGGCCCGCGCCACCATACCGGGGATGATTCCCGGATCGACGCCGAGCATCTGGCCGTAAAGCTGGAAGACCAGGTCGTGCAATTGGCGGCTGAGCATCACGTAGCCGAAATTGATGTCGTTGAGAGACAGGAAGAACCAGCCCCAGAACAGGACCAGCGGGGCCGCCCAGAATGCGAACAAGGCGCGCATCAGCGGCGACCTCCGGGTCTGGTTTCCGGTCGGCTGGAGATGCGGGACAGGAGCGAGCTGTGCGCGACGCCCGCCGCCATGCGATGGGAAACCAGGCTGGCTTCGCTTTCATGCAAGGTCACCGCGGCGAGAGCCGAGCGTCGCTCGGCGAGCACCGCGACATAAGAGGCGAGCAGCGCCGTCATCTGGATGGCGACGACCATGAACAACCCGTTGATGCCTTGCGCGGCGCCGCCGACGAGAATCACCGAAAGCAGGAAGGAGGCGCAGATGAAGGCTATCCGCACCACCGTATCGCCCGCATCCGGCCTTGTCGCGATGTTGAGCAGCGTCTCGACGAAGGCCCAGCAGAACAGCAGCGCGACGATCAGCAGAGCGACCGCGAGCAGCGCCACGACGAGAGCATGATCGAGATCCGGGAAACGGCTGCTTTGCAGCGAGACGCCAAGCACGCCGAGCGCCGACGCGATGCCGCGATTGCCATCCATGCAGATGTAGGCCAGCAGGGCGAAGACGACCGCCCAATGCAAGGCCAGAAATGATGTCAAAACGTGCCGCATGCGCTTCCTGCCTGGGAGCACGGGATCGTCATGGTTAACATTTCCCTACTCCGGTGGACAGAGTGGGCTCCGCGAAGCCTCCCCGCAACGGAAACCATTCGTTAAGGTTAACGGCAATCCACAGGCCGGCGATCGAACGCCTTTCAGGCTGCTCAGCTCAGCGGCGGGTAGAGCGTGTCGATGATCATGCGCGCGTCATGGCGCGAATCGAGCATGCCGTAGGTGGTGCGCCATTGGCCGCCGAGTCTTGTTTCGACGAAGGCGTCGGCGATCCGCCCTGCCCCCAGCCGGCGCAGCTCCGCCGCCGCCGCCGAAAGTGCCAGCTGTTCGGTCAGCAGGCGCGCCGAGCCTTGGTCGGTCGAAGCCACCTGCATGGCCGCGTTGAGCACGCCGATGGTACCCCGCCCGCCGGCGCCGAGGTCGCGGTCGATGCCGGCCAGCACCTCCTCGAACAGGCCTGGCGCGCGGCCAAGCACACGCAGCACGTCGAGCGCCATGACGTTGCCGGAGCCTTCCCAGATCGCGTTGACCGGAGCCTCACGGTAATAGCGAGCAAGCGGCGCTTCCTCGACATAGCCGTTGCCGCCGAGGCACTCCATCGCCTCGTAAAGCAAGGCCGGTGCGATCTTGCATACCCAGTATTTGACCACCGGCGTCATGGCGCGGGCAAAGGCCGCCTCGCCGCGATCGCTCGCCGCCTCGTCGAAGGAACGCGCCAGCCGGAACGACAGCGCCGTCGCGGCGGCAACGTCGAGCGCCATGTCGGCAAGGACCCGCTGCATCAGCGGTTGATCGACCAGACTGATGCCGAACACCTGGCGATGGCGCACGTGGTGGACGGCTTCGGCCAGCCCGGCGCGCATGAGCGCTGACGAAGCGACGGCGCAGTCGAGCCTGGTCAGCGTGACCATGTCCATGATCGTCTTGATCCCGGCGCCCGGCTCGCCGACCATCTCGCCGATGGCATTGGCGAACTCGACCTCCGACGAGGCGTTGGAGCGGTTGCCGAGCTTGTCCTTCAGGCGCTGGAAACGGAAGCCATTGCCCGAGCCGTCGCCCAGAATGCGCGGAACCAGGAAGCATGAAAGCCCTTCCGGCACCTGGCCGAGCACGAGAAAGGCGTCGGACATCGGCGCCGACATGAACCATTTATGCCCGGTCAGCCGATAGAAGCCGTTTCCCGCGCGCTCGGCCTTTGTGACATTGGCGCGCACGTCGGTGCCGCCCTGTTTCTCGGTCATACCCATGCCGAGGGTAAGCCCGGTCTTTTGCACCGGCGGCTTCTGGCTCTGGTCGTATTTGCGCGTTGTCACGCGCGGCGCCCATTCGCGGAACAGCTTTGGGCTCGCCATCAGCGCCGCCAGCGAAGCGCTGGTCATGGTGATGGGGCAAAGATGTCCGGTCTCGAGCTCCGCGGTCAGGTAGAAGCGCGCCGCCCTCACCTGATGCCGGCGGCCGATCTCGGCATCGCCGTTTTCCCAAACCGAGGAATGCAGGCCGCCGGCAACCGAGCGTCGCATGAGCGCGTGATAAGCGGGATGAAACTCGACCAGATCGACGCGTCGGCCCTGGCGGTCATGCGTCCTGAGCTTCGGTGTGTCGGTGTTGGCGAGCCGGGCAAGTTCCTGTGCTTCCTGCGTCATGACGAACCTGCCGAGCCCGTCCAGATCCTTGCGGACGGAATCGGAAAAACGCTCGGCAAGCTGGATGAGCAACGGATCGCCCCGCCATGCGTTGCCGCCCGTCAGTGGCGGCGGCTGGTTGATCACCTCGTCGGTCACGCCCAATCCTTCAGTTGGCAGAGAGGTCCTTACCATCTCAAGGCCGCGGTCGCGAATCCGAAGCCATCGGGCCTTATAGCCAAGCAATGCAAGGCGCGCGACGAAAATACCGGGGAGAACGCGCGCAATCCAAAGCTGGCGCTTGCGGCTGGCCGGACCGCACCCTATAGCAGCGCCTTGAGATGACCGACGCTTCGTCCCTGCCGCTGTTCCCTCACCGCCATCTTCTAGGCATCCGCGATCTTTCCCCCGCTGATATCGAGCTGCTGCTCGATCGCGCCGACCGGGCCGTCTCGATCTCGCGGCAATCTGAAAAGAAGACTTCGACGCTGCGCGGCCGGACACAGATCAACCTCTTCTACGAGGCCTCGACCCGCACGCAATCGTCCTTCGAGCTCGCCGGAAAACGGCTCGGGGCCGACGTCATGAACATGTCGGTGGCGAGCTCTTCGGTGAAGAAGGGCGAGACGCTGATCGACACCGCCATGACGCTCAACGCCATGCGTCCGGATATCCTGATCATCCGCCATCAGTCGGCGGGCGCGGCAGCACTTTTGGCGCAAAAGGTCGGCTGCTCGGTGGTCAACGCCGGCGACGGCGCGCATGAGCACCCGACGCAGGCGCTGCTCGACGCGCTGACCGTCCGCCGCGCCAAGGGCCCGCTGTCGAAGCTGATCGTGGCGATCTGCGGCGACATTCTGCATTCGCGCGTCGCGCGCTCGAACATCATGCTCTTGAACGCGCTCGGCGCGCAGGTGCGGGTGGTCGCACCCTCGACGTTGCTGCCCGCGGGCATCGACAGGATGGGCGTGATCGTTTCGCGCTCGATGGCGGAAGGACTGAAGGACGCCGACGTCGTGATGATGCTGCGCCTGCAGCGCGAGCGCATGGAAGGCGCTTTCGTGCCGTCGATCCGCGAATATTTCCGCTATTTCGGCCTCGACGCCGAGAAGCTGAAAGCGGCCAAGGAGGACGCGCTGGTCATGCATCCCGGGCCGATGAACCGCGGCGTTGAGATCGCCTCGGAGATCGCCGACGGGCCGCAGAGCGTCATCCAGGAACAAGTAGAGATGGGCGTAGCCGTGCGCATGGCGGTTATGCAAGCGCTGTTAGACCCGCGCCGCAACCAGGAGGGACGCGGCGCATGAGCGTGACGGTCTTCGACAAGGCCCGCATCGTCGACCCCTCGCGCGGTGTCGACGAGATCGGCGCCGTCATCGTCGACGGCCGCCGCATCGTCGCTGCCGGCAAGGCGGCGCTGAACCAGGGCGCCCCTGAAGGCGCTGTCGTCATCGACTGCGCCGGCAAGACGATTATTCCGGGTCTCATCGATGCCCGCGTCTTCATCGGCGAACCCGGCGGTGAGCACCGCGAGACCATCGCCTCGGCAAGCGTCGCTGCGGCAGCCGGCGGCGTCACCTCCATCGTCATGATGCCTGACACCAATCCGGTGATCGACAATGTGGCGCTGGTCGAATTCGTGCTGCGCACGGCAAGGGACACCGCAAGCGTCAACATCTTCCCAGCGGCGGCAATCACCAAGGGTCTCGACGGCCGCGAGATGACCGAGTTCGGCCTGCTGCGCGAAGCCGGCGCCGTGGCCTTCACCGATGGTCGACACACGATCGCCAACGCCTTGGTCATGCGCCGCGCGCTGACTTATGCCCGCGATTTCGGTAGCGTGATCGCGCATGAAACCCAGGATGCCGACCTTGCCTCGGCCGGCGTGATGAACGAGGGCCTTTATGCGAGCTGGCTCGGCCTTTCCGGCATCCCGCGCGAGGCCGAGCTCATCCCGCTGGAGCGGGACCTGGCGCTGGCGCGGCTGACCGGCGGCGCCTATCACGCCGCCAAGATCTCGACTGCGATGGCGGTTGGCGCTGTGAGCCGGGCAAAGGCCGACGGCGCCAATGTCACGGCGGGCGTCGCCATCCACAATCTGTCGCTCAATGAGAACGATGTCGGCGAATACCGCACCTTTTTCCGGCTCACCCCGCCCTTGCGCGCCGAGGACGACCGGATGGCGATGGTCGAGGCGATCAAGGACGGCACGATCGATCTCATCGTCTCCTCGCACGACCCGCAGGATGTCGATACCAAGCGACTGCCTTTCGCGGATGCCGCCGCCGGGGCGATCGGGCTCGAGACGCTGCTTGGCGCAGCACTTCGGCTCTACCACAATGGCGATGTGCCGCTGCTCAGGCTGGTTGAGACCCTGTCCACCGCGCCGGCAAGACTGTTCGGCCTGCCCGGCGGCACGCTGAAGCCGGGTGCCGCGGCCGATCTTGCGCTGGTCGATCTTGACGAGCCCTGGATCGTCAGCGAGAGCGGCCTGCACTCGCGGTCGAAGAACACCTGTTTCGAAGGCGCGCGCCTTCAGGGCAAAGTCTTGCAAACCATGGTAGCGGGCCGCACAGTGTTTTCGGCCTGAACATCAATCGACCAAAGCCGGAAGCAGCTGGATCGGCTGAAATAGGTGGGGGACAATGGGTTACGGGCTCGCACTGATCTTCGGATACCTGCTCGGCTCGATCCCGTTCGGGCTTTTGATTACCCGCGCGGCCGGTCTCGGCGATGTCCGCCAGATCGGTTCAGGCAACATCGGCGCGACCAATGTGCTGCGCACCGGCAACAAGGGGCTCGCCGCTGCGACGCTGCTGCTCGATGCGCTGAAGGGCACCGCGGCAGTGCTGATCGCCGGACATTTCTCGCCGGACTTCGGACTGCTCGCCGGCTTCGGCGCTTTCCTCGGCCATCTCTTTCCGGTCTGGCTAGGATTCAAGGGCGGCAAGGGCGTCGCCACCTACCTCGGCGTGCTGCTCGGGCTTGCCTGGCAGGGCATGGTTGTCTTCGCCGTTGTCTGGCTCGCCATGGCCTTCCTGTTCCGCTACTCCTCGCTCGCGGCGCTCGCGGCGACGGTGGTCGTGCCGATCGCGCTTTACTTCATCAGCACGCCTCAGATCGCCGGCCTGTTCGCGCTGATGAGCCTGATCGTCTTCGTCAAGCACCGCGCCAACATCTCGCGGCTGCTCGCCGGCACCGAGGGCAAGATCGGGGCGAAGGGGTGAGTGCTCCGGTCGCCGGCCCGCGCCTTAGCGAGCGGCAACGGCTTGCCTGGCTTCGCCTGATCCGCACGCCGAACGTCGGCCCTGCCTCTTTTCGCGAACTGATCAATCGCTTCGGCTCGGCCGAAGCCGCGCTCGAAATGCTGCCCGAGCTGATGATCTCGGGCGGCGCCAACCGCATCGCTCGCATTCCCTCCGCCGGCGAAGCCGAGGCGGAGTTGGAAGCGGCCCGGCGCGCCGGCGCCCGCTTCGTCGGCATCGGCGAAGCAGACTATCCCGCTTTGCTGAAGACCCTGGACAACCCGCCGCCGCTGTTGGCGGTGAAGGGTGAAGGCGCGGTGTTCCGTCTCCCTGCGGCGGCGATCGTCGGCGCCCGCAACGCCTCGCTCGCCGGCATCAAGATGGCGCGCATGCTGGCGAGCGACCTCGGTCGCGAGGGCTACGCCATCGTCTCCGGCCTCGCACGCGGCATCGACACCGCGGCGCATCAGGGGAGCCTTTCGACCGGCACGGTCGGAGTGCTGGCCGGCGGCCTCGATGTGCCCTACCCGCCGGAAAATGCCGGTCTGTGCGACGACATCGCCGAGCGCGGCGGCGCCATCGTTTCGGAAATGCCCTTCGGCTGGCAGCCGCGAGCGCAGGATTTCCCGCGCCGCAACCGCCTCGTCGCCGGCATTGCGCTCGGGCTCGTCGTGGTCGAAGCCGCACAGCGCTCGGGTTCGCTGATCAGCGCCAGGCTGGCCGGCGAGATGGGCCGACTGGTCTTCGCGGTTCCGGGCTCGCCGCTCGACCCGCGTGCCGCCGGCAGCAATGCGCTGCTCAAGGACGGCGCCACGCTCGTCACCGAAGCGGCCGACATTCTGGGCGCGCTGGCACCGCTGGCTGGCACTCGCCCGCCAAGGACCATGCCGCTCGCCGAGGCGCCCGACTTGTCGGCAATGCCGCCGCCCGGCGAAGACGAACGCGCCGACGTGCTGGAAGCGCTCGGCCCGACGCCGATCGCGGTCGACGAGATCATCCGCCACACAGGCCTGAGCGCCGCGCAGATCGCCATGGTGCTCTTGGAGCTCGACCTCGCCGGACGCCTCGAGCGCCATGCCGGCGGGAATGTGTCGTTGGTGGCGTGAACCCGGCTGCCGCTCCGACCTGCGGCTTCAGCGTTAGCGGAACAAGTATTTGGACACTTCAGGATTGCCGCGGCGCCACATCACATTGTCCAGAAAATAGTGGTGCACGTTGATGAAGATCAGCACGATGAAGAAGAACAGCGAGGACCCGAGGACTTGCTTGTCGTAGGGGATCAAGGCAGTCATCGCCATCGGCATAAGCCAGAAGCCGAGATATCCGAGCGCACCACCCCCGACGATGAATCCCAGAACCCTAAGCCTGTAGAGAGGTCCGAGAAAGGACAGTACCTTCGGTTGCGGATCTTGTGCGGCATCCGCGACGTCGCGCTCGACGTTCGTCTGGTAGCGCCAGACCACGGCCAGATACTGCAGCGAGTGGAGCGCCGGCACCACTAGCAGCCAGAGCGGGTTTATCCTCGCAATCAGGATCCACAGATAGAGCGACGCGACATAGGCTACGATGCCGTTATACGGCAGCGCATGACCATTTCTGTGCCAGCGGTTGATCAGCATCAGAACCGTGGCCGCCGTCGAGGCGACGGCCGCCAGCAGGGCAATGTTGGTTATCCAGGAAGGGACCGCGAATGTGTAATATTCCAGGCCGTAATATTTCCCCTGGGTCACCGCCGTGTTCGTCTGGAGCCATGCCAGGATCCACACGACATAGCTGTTGACCAGCAGCACCTTCTTGTCACGATCGTCGAAGAATTTACGCTTCAGCACGGCGTCGACCATCAGCATGCCGTAGCCTTGCTTGACGTAGTGCCAACCGACGAAGAAGAACATGGCGTTGGCTGCGTATCCCAGCAGCCGAGAGTCCGCCCTTGCCGCGCCATATGCAAAGAACGCGGCCATGATCAGGGGGACGACGATGCCCGCGAAAATATAGCGAAGCTGCAGGCTCTTCTCGTATCCGTTGCCCCTCACCTTGCGCCCGAAATTGCGATAGAAAATCTGGTACGAGTGGGCGAAGTGGGGGTAGTTGACCAGATATGCCACGACGACCATGGTTGCAGCGACGAGGCCTTCATATTCGAGCGGCACCAGGAACAGGATGGGCAGGATCAGAAACGCGCTGCCGCCGAGCATGAGGAAATCGGCGACCGGGCCAAACAGATATTTGCCAGGCAGCGTCGCCGCTTTAGCGGCTGAAGCATCCACCGAAAGGTCAAGTGCCATGGTCGAGCTCTCCTTCGGGAAGGATCGAGCTTAGCCGCCACCCCGCCTGGCGACAAGGTTGGGGTGCCGCTCCAGCCTTTGCCGACGTCTCGATCCCAGTTAGATGGAAAACTGAACGCGTTTCGGCGACTGCAGCTCGCGCCCCATCTTTGCCGCCTGAAAGATCGTCAGCAAGACCAGGATCGGCTCACCGTCTGTCGGATTGACGGTCAGGGCCACGCGGCCGAGTTCGTCACTCATGGCGCAAGTCCAGTCTTTGACGGCAATCACCTTCTTCTCGGGCAATTTATCCTCCCCTTGGGCCGCCATCCTGACGCTACCTGCCAGGTTGCACGGAACCAGGCATGGCGCGGCCGGCCCACACCGGATCGATCCTACTCGCCGGGCAACCATGGCCCCGGCGAATTCGAACACAAGCATTCGCGAATGTAAAAGCAACCGATCAGCCGGCAGTATCAGAGGGCATCGTCAAGTTGCATGATCCAGCAGCCTGGTTGCGACGGTTTCACGGCGATGCTCTGAATTGGCGCGATCGATGCCGTCTACGGTGATCGCGAACATCCCGTTTTCGATCCTTGCTATCCAGCTCTTTGCCTTCAGATACCAAAGATGAAATTCCAGATGTTCTCGCGGGCAGCCCGACAAGCGTTCGAGCTCTTCATCGCCGATGCCAGGATTGTTGACATCCTGTCGACGTTTTACATAGAGAAGCGACAGCAGCTTGGCCTGGATGACAACGTCCCGTTCAAGCCCTTTGGCATCGCTGGCTTCTTCGGCGAGCTCGCGGCGAACGCTCAAATGGTCTCTATACTGGACATCGTATTGGGCGCGTTTGACTGGATCCTTGAGCGTATTATGGGCTTCTACGATTTCGCTGAAGCGTGACTCATTGCCGGTATCCCGATTGTCGGGATGGTAGCGCATGGCAAAGTAACGAAATATCCGCTCGATCGTTTCCGAATTCGCGTTCGGGCTGATCTCGAGCAGCTCATAGTAGTCAACGAACATAGTGGTGATTCCACAGAATCGATATTGCGACACCACTCCCCAACGGCAGCATCGCGCAACCGTCCTGCCCGCGCAAGCCGCATGCCGAGCATGAGTGACTCGCCGCAAGCGATCTTGCGGAACCTGGCAGTCAGAATTCACGGAAGGCTGTTGAGCGGCCTAGGCGGGATGCTGCGCCAAGGATGCCTCAATTTATTATCAACGCGAGCTGACATGGAAGCGAGAGAGCAGCAGCGCCGGCAGGGTCACTTTGGGAAGAACTCGCCGGGCGAGGCCCCAACAACGGCCTTCAAGCCCGACGAGCTGCCGGGGATCAAGCCGGCCATGTCTGGGGTGCAAAGCCGATGCCAAGCATTCCCGTCCCAAGACGAGACAGGAAGGCCAAATGCCACCTGGTCGGGTATGGTTAGACTGGCTGCAAGCTTTCGACGGAGTTCTCGTGCATCCTCAACACGAGCAGGCGCGTAGCGGCAAACGGTGCTATGACGATAAACGCCATTGCGACATTCACCAGAACCGACAAGAGACAGAATGCGCCCGGGACGTAACAGACCGCGTCCATGATCTTTACCCATTCAACCACCGCCTAGCTTTGATGGCCTCCTCCGCCCGTTTCATAAGCATGATCCTGCTTTGGCTTGATTGCAAGCAATTGCTAAAACAGCGTTCTCGGAGTGCAGTGGGTAACAATGCGATATCAAGCCTGTTGGCGCAATGTCAATTGGGAGATCTTCGAGGGGCTCTAGCTTAGGCCGATCTCCGAGAGAGCCCTATCCATAATGGTCTGTGCTTTGCCTTCGAATTCTTCCCACGTGATGTTTGTGGCAGTCACTTCAGACCAGCCGGTAGTAGCAAAAAGCTTGCCGTCTATCGGGTTGGTGACGTTCCGAAGGTATTTGGAGTTTAGCGAACTCTCGACGTCGGAGCCCACGGCGCCGGGGAACCGAATTACCTCGGCTCGATCTTCCAACATATCGCCGAGATCGGACATCAGTTGAGCGTCAACCATGGCAAAGCGCGACGAGAGATCGAAGAACTCGCTGCATGTCCTGCGTTCGCCAACAGCCCGAAAAAGTTCATTCTGGCGAAGACCACGGCGCGAGGCCAACGCACCGTTGAGCAGTCTAGAAATTTCGACCGTGCGCCACGCGTCCCGCGTATTAGTCCATGTTTCTTCATCGTTGAGTGCGGACACGAGACTATCATCAAAGTCGAAGGCGCGGAGCAGGGCCGCGAGCACCCCGTCAGTAGCCAGCGCATTATTGTAGGAAACCACCTTCAAGCCACATTCAGCACTGGTGATCGCATTCCCCAAAACATCGTCGAAATGCAGATCCACGTGCCGGAGAGCAGGGTTCGAAGCCGCTGCTACATAGTCAGCGAATGTTTGGGTGTCTCGACGTCGACAGTACTGCGACCATCGGGACGGCATGTAACTGGCCCAGTGACGCAGGCAAAAGATATAGGTCAGATCATGGCCACGAAAGGTGCTGCTCAGTTGGCGAAATTGCCCAGCCGATAAGATAGAGACCCCTTCGGCCGAGAGAATAAGCGAGTGGGCGCCTGCGGCCTCCGCGTTTCGAATTTCGTTCGTGCAAAGCTGAGGAGACCATCCTTTGCGCTTCGTACTGAGCAGGCTGTGATGGTGCAGCGCTCCAATATCCGGATAAAAAATTCCGCGTTCGATCAACAGCGCTCTCTTTTGGTAGAGAAGCCATTGCAGCGATTTTGTCGCAGTCTTATGCATCCCGCCATGGACAAAGATTTTCACAACAGCCCGCCCCCAGACTGACCTAGCGACTGCCTTTCGCGCTTCCCTGCGATGCGGCAGATGGGATCAAAGCCATTGCTATACCCTGCTCGCCGGCGACACTGTAGAGAAGAAATACTTTTCCACCATCCTCAAACAAAGCGGGATCGCGAAGCGCATTCGCCTGCGCAGCTTCCTTGCCGGCGTGCGACGGCTTGACCGGCAGGTTTGCGCCTTCCCATGGCATCTCCGGTTTCAGGACGGTTTCTATATTCGTCAGCGTCCAGTCGAGCCATGGCTTAGTCAGGTCGATCGTGCCACGCATGATTGATTCCGGCGCGTCGCCTTGCCGGCTGAAATAGACTTCAAGCGTATCGCCAACGACGCGGCCGGCGGCGTGCCGAATGTTGCCGGGTTCGTTGAACCTCTGCGGGTTCGATCCGGGGGCGCTGTAGATCGCCGGGCCGCCGACGAACGACTTGCCGCCGTCTGTGGAGCGATAGAGGCGAGCCTTGCCTAGCGCGTAGGTCGCGTCGCCATAGTCGAAAACGCGGAAGTAGTAGATGCCGAGCTCGGCGCCTTCGGTCTGGAAATTCAGGCCATCGCGGGACGTCGCCAGGAAGCTCATCTGCTCATGGCCGGAGAAAGCAGACGGCGAGTGAAAATACATCCTGATGGTTTTCGTCGCCTCATCGATGTGAACGTCAGGCGACGCGACATGGTTTTCGCAAGGCCGGCACTGGTCAAGGCGAAGCGTGCCGGGTTCATAGATCTTGTAAGGCCCCTCGATCCGGTCGGCATAGGCCAGTCGGATATAGGTGCCCTTGTGATGCGCGAAGTAGAGATAGTACCTACCTAGCCTGTTCGGCACCCAATCGGGCATCTCGACCAGCGACGGGCCGTCGATATTGTCGCCGATCCCAGCGGGGAGCATCGATGGCGTGATGAGCAGGCCTAGGCGTTCGACCTGACCAGCGCTGGCAGGGAGGGCGAGAAGAAGCAGGAGCAATGTCACGAGACGCATGCGCGCCTCATAGCATTACGCCGCCTGCATGATAACCCAGTTGGCTCCATCAGAAACGAGCGTTGCCCATTTGCCGCCCGTGGCGGCCAAAATAGCCGTCCCGGCAGCGCTACCAGCTAGGGCACTCAGCCGTCACTCTCTGCCATTGTGCTCTCGACAGGATCGCGCCAACCGCGACATGTCGAGGATCCTGCGGATCGCAGCATAGGCGATGGACCCTGTTGACTTTTCCCAATGTCGCACGGGGTCGCGCAAAAATCGCACGTTCCGGCTCTGTTAAGAACAGGATCCCTAAGACATTGATCTTTCGTGAATTTTTGGTGAGCGCGATGGGATTCGAACCCATGACCTACTGATTAAAAGTCAGTTGCTCTACCGGCTGAGCTACGCGCTCCCGCGGGCTCAAAACGCCGCCCTCGAAATTGCGCGGAACATAGGGAGAGTGCCGCGACCGGTCAACCGGAAAAACACCGGCTTCCAAGGCGGATTTTTGAACGGATTCCAAGGGAGCGCTTAAGGTGGCCGGGAGAAGCGTTCGGTGCCTCCACCAATCACCCGGACCCGGGCCGCTTCAGAAAGCCCTACGATAACAACAGGTTGATGGAGATGCGGGAACCATTGCAACCCAGGCTCGTTTCGCAACACAGGGACGATTACCAAACCCTTGAGGAGTACATCGATGAAAAGGATCGCATCAGGCCTGATGGCAGCCGCCCTCTCGGCGTCGTTCATCGCGGCGGAGATGGTGCCGGTCAACGCTCAGCCGGCCTATGTGCCACAATCCCAGGGCCTCTGGTCGGATGTCCAGACCGTGCAGTATCGGGATTGGAGACGACACCGCAGCTTCAACCGCGATTTCTCGCGTCGGGACGGCGTCGTCTACTGGAATGGCCATCGCGGCTACCGTGAATATCGCCGCGGCTATCGCCGGCATGGCGATTATTGGTTCCCGCTCGCTGCCTTCGCCACCGGCGCGCTGATTACCGGCGCCATCATCAACAGCCAGAACCGCGTCTATCGTGGCGGCGATGCGCATGTGCAGTGGTGCTATGACCGTTATCGGTCTTATCGCGCCTCGGACAACACTTTCCAGCCCTACAACGGCCCGCGTCAGCAGTGCGTTTCGCCCTACTGACAGCCTCCAGTCAGTATCCAGGGTCGTTGACCGAGCCCGTGCCGCAAGGCACGGGCTCTCTGTTCATTCAGCTGGCCCAGTTGACGCTTTTCAATATCAGGTACAGGCCCCCGCCTTCCCCTCGCGGTGAGCGATAGGCTCCGAGCGCGTTGCAAATCCGAACCATGGCACCGGTCAGTCCCCAACCAAGCGCTTCGAGGTCATCGGCCACGTCGAGCACATAAGCCTGCGCCAGTTCGTCTATGCCCTTCTCCTCGCCGAATGACCGAACCAGTTTGGCGTCGCTGAGAAGGTCGCCCGGCAAATTTGAATTTGCCCAAGCCCATAGCCAGTTGTCCGCCTTGGCGCTTGTAGAGCCGGCAATCTGTATGTGAGCGACCACCTTGACGACACCATCTGCCGAAAAAAGCAGTTTTCCGGTGGTTAAGTCATAGTCGTAGCGCTGCCAGCTGCCGAGGCGGAATTCATCCTCCAAACGATGGTTCTTGGCGTTCAGTTGGTCGAAAGCCTCGTCACGCCATGCGGGGTACCAGTCCGGATGCTTCATGCCCCCTCGCCTTGCCGTGTCTCCCGCGCCCCTCATTGCACACTCAGCGTCCTGCGCACTGCGTCGCGCCAGCCACTCAGCTTGGCGGAACGGGTGGCGGCGTCCATATCCGGCTTGAAGCGCTTATCGAGAGCCCAGGTCTTGGCAAACTCCTTCGCCTTCGGCCACACGCCGGCTTTGGATCCGGCAAGCCAGGCGGCACCCAGCGCGGTCGTTTCCAGGATGGTCGGCCGATCGACCGGCGCGTCGAGGATGTCGGCCAACCTCTGCATGGTCCAATCCGATGCGACCATGCCGCCGTCGACCCGCAGCACGGTCTTGGCGGAAGCGCCCTTCCAATCCTTGCGCATGGCGTCGAGCAGGTCGCGCGTCTGGAAGGCGACGGATTCGAGCGCCGCGCGCGCGAACTCGGCCGGGCCTGAATTGCGCGTCAGGCCGAAGATCGCGCCGCGGGCATCCGCGTCCCAGTGCGGCGCGCCCAGGCCGACAAAGGCCGGCACCAGATAGACTTGTTGCGCCGGATCGGCGGTCGCCGCCAGCGCGCCGCTCTGCTCGGCCTTGCCGATCACCTTGATGCCGTCGCGCAGCCATTGCACGGCGGCACCCGCAATGAAGATCGAGCCCTCCAGCGCATAGGTGGTCTTGCCGTTCAACCGATAGGCGATGGTGGTCAAGAGCCGGTTCTTCGAGCGCACCAGATCGGCGCCGGTGTTCAGCAGCGCGAAGCAGCCGGTGCCGTAGGTGGACTTCATCATGCCCGGCTCGAAACAGGCCTGGCCGATGGTCGCTGCGTGCTGGTCGCCGGCGACCCCGAGAATCCTCATCTCGGCGCCGAAAAGGCTCTTTTCTGTGACACCGAAATCATCGGCGCAGTCCTTCACCTGCGGCAGGACCGCGGCCGGTATGTTCAGGATGGACAGCAGCTCGTCGTCCCAGACATTCTTCTCGATGTTGTAGACCAGCGTGCGCGAGGCGTTGGTGGCATCGGTGGCGTGTACCTTGCCGCCGGTCAGGCGCCAGATGAGAAAACTGTCGATCGTGCCGGCGAGCAATTCGCCTTTCTCGGCGCGCTTTCTCGCGCCCTTCACCTTGTCCAGCATCCAGGCGATCTTGGTGCCGGAGAAATAGGGATCGAGCAGCAACCCGGTCTTTTTCGTGAACGTCTTCTCCAGCCCTTGCTTCTTGAGCTTCTGGCAAAGCGGCGCGGTTCGTCTGTCCTGCCACACAATCGCGTTGTGGATCGGTTTTCCCGTCGCCTTGTCCCAGATGACCACCGTCTCGCGCTGGTTGGTGATGCCGATCGCGGCCATATCCGATGCTGCGCAACCGGCAGCCTTCAGCGCCGCCTTCACTGTCGCGAGCACGCTTGCCCAAATGTCTTCCGGATCATGCTCGACCCAGCCGGAAGCCGGATAATGCTGCGTGAATTCCTGCTGGCCCGTGCCGGCGACTTTCATTTCGCTGTCGAAGACGATCGCCCTGGTCGAGGTCGTTCCCTGGTCGATGGCCAGCACAAAACCGCTCATTCCGTCCCTCCACTTCTCATGCAACAGGGGAGACGGCCAAGCCGCCTCCCCTGCATTTCCTACACAGGCTCGCGGGCCTGCGTCATGCAGTTACTGCTGCTGCCAGCTCTTCACCAGCTCGTCGTAGTTGATGGTGATCGGCTTTTCCTTTTCGTTCTCGATCTTCAACTGCGGCGCAAGGTTGCCCTTCGAGACCGCGTCCTTGTTCCAGTATTCGAGATCATGCTCTTCGGCCATCTTCGGGCCGATATCGCCCTGGACGCCCGACTTTTCGATGCGGCTCATGACCTTTTCCTGCTCGGCGCAAAGCGAGTCCATCGCTTCCTGCGCGGTTTTGGCGCCCGACGACGCATCGCCGATCGCTTGCCACCAGAGCTGAGCGAGCTTCGGATAGTCAGGCACGTTGGTGCCGGTCGGCGACCACTGGACGCGGGCCGGCGAGCGGTAGAACTCGATCAGGCCGCCGAGCTTCGGAGCGCGCTCGGTGAAGCTCTTGTCGTGGATCGTGCTCTCGCGGATGAAGGTCAAGCCGACATGGCTCTTCTTCACGTCGACGGTCTTCGAGGTGACGAACTGGGCGTAAAGCCAGGCGGCCTTGGCGCGGTCGGTCGGCGTCGACTTCATCAACGTCCAGGAACCCACGTCCTGGTAGCCGAGCTTCATGCCGTCCTTCCAGTAGACACCATGCGGCGACGGCGCCATGCGCCACTTCGGCGTGCCGTCGTCGTTCAGCACCGCCTTGGCGCTGGCGTCGACCATCGAGGCGGTGAAAGCGGTGTACCAGAAGATCTGCTGGGCCACCCCACCCTGCGCCGGAACCGGGCCGGATTCGGAGAAGGTCATGCCCTGCGCTTCGGCCGGAGCGTAGGCCTTCAGCCAGTCGAGGTATTTCTGGATCGAGTAGACGGCAGCCGGACCATTCGTGTCGCCGCCGCGCGCGGTGCAGGAGCCCACGGGCCGCGAATTCTCGTCGACCTTGATGCCCCATTCGTCGACCGGCAGGCCGTTCGGAATGCCCTTGTCGCCGTTGCCGGCCATGGACAGCCAGGCGTCGGTGAACCGCCAGCCGAGCGACGGGTCCTTCTTGCCGTAGTCCATGTGGCCGTAGACCTTCTTGCCATCGATTTCGCGGCCGGTGAAGAACGCGGCGATGTCCTCATAGGCCGACCAGTTGACGGGAACGCCGAGGTCGTAGCCGTACTTGGCCTTGAAGTCGGCCTTGTTCTTCTCGTCGTTGAACCAGTCGTAGCGGAACCAGTAGAGGTTCGCGAACTGCTGGTCCGGCAGTTGATAGAGCTTCTTGTCGGGCGCCGTCGTGAACGAGGTGCCGATGAAGTCCTTCAGGTCGAGATTCGGATTGGTGACGTCCTTGCCGTCGCCTTCCATCCAGTCGGTCAGGTTGCGCACCTGCTGGTAGCGCCAGTGCGTGCCGATCAGGTCGGAGTCGTTGACCCAGCCGTCATAGAGGTTCTGACCGGTCTGCATCTGGGTCTGGATCTTCTCGACGACGTCACCTTCCTGGATCGTGTCGTGGGTGACCTTGATGCCGGTGATGGCCGAGAAGGCCGGCGCCAGCACCTGCGATTCATAGGAATGGGTGGCGATGGTTTCCGACACGACCTTGATGTCCATGCCGGCAAACGGCTTGGCTGCGTCGATGAACCACTGCATTTCCTTTTCCTGATCGGCGCGCGAAAGCGTCGACAGATCACCTATCTCCTTGTCGAGAAAGGCTTTTGCCTCGTCCATACCGGCATAGGCGTTACCGACGCCCAGCAATAGTGCAATGGCTGTCGTTGATGTAAAAATTTGCCGTCGCATGTGTTTCCTCCAGTCTTAGGTTGCAAGTGCGATCTGGAGCGGCCGCCGGCACGCGGCCGCTCCAACTATTTCCCCCTCTATACGTATCGGAATACGCCGATCGCGTAGACCACGGAGAGAGCGAGAGCCCACCACAGGTTGGGTCCTACGAGACCCAGCCAAGCGAGATGGATAAAGGCGCTGCCGAGCAGCGACAGGAAGAGGCGGTCGCCGCGCGTCGTTTCGAAGCGCAGGATCCCAACGCGCGGATTGCCGCCCGGCGAGGCATATTCCCAGGCCGCCATGCCGACCAGCAGCAGCAATACCGTTCCGAAGAAAGCCGCCGTCGGCAACGTCCACGCCATCCAGGAGAAGTCGAGGTTCATCGATCACACCCTCCCCAGGGCGAAGCCCTTGGCGATATAGTTGCGCACAAACCAGATCACCAGCGCGCCGGGGATCAGCGTCAGCACGCCGGCTGCGGCGAGCAGCCCCCAGTCCATGCCGGCGGCCGAGACGGTGCGGGTCATGGTGGCCGCGATCGGCTTGGCGTCGGTCGTCGTCAGCGTGCGGGCGATCAAAAGCTCCACCCAAGAGAACATGAAGCAGAAGAAGCAGGCGACACCGATGCCGCTCGCGATCAGCGGCATGAAGATCTTTACGAAGAAGCGCGGGAAGGAATAGCCGTCGATATAGGCGGTCTCGTCGATCTCCTTCGGCACCCCGGACATGAAGCCTTCCAGGATCCACACCGCCAGCGGCACGTTGAACAGACAGTGCGCCAGCGCCACCGCGATATGCGTGTCGATCAGGCCGAAGGCCGAATAGAGCTGGAAGAACGGCAGGGCGAACACCGCCGGCGGCGCCATGCGGTTCGTCAACAGCCAGAAGAACAGGTGCTTGTCGCCGAGGAAGCGGTAGCGCGAGAAGGCGTACGCCGCGGGCAGCGCCACGGCCACCGAGATCACCATGTTCATCACCACATAGGTGATCGAATTGATGTAGCCCGAATACCAGGACGCATCGGTGAAGATGGTGCGGTAGTTTGCCAGCGTCGGATTGTGCGGGAACAACGTCAGCGACGAGACGATCTCCGCATTGGTCTTGAAGCTCATGTTGATGAGCCAGTAGATCGGCAGCAGCAGCACGACGATGTAGAGCGTCGGCACAATCCACCACCAGCGCGATTCCTCGCCCCGGCGCCGCATCAGCTTCGCCACCTCGTCCTGCGAAAGGGTGCTGCCTACCTCGGTGACCGCCGCTTCGCTTACGCGTGTCGTCTCGTTTGCGCTCGCCATCTCAGCGCTCCGCGTCGTAGTTGGTCATCACGGTGTAGAACACCCACGACAACAACAGGATGATCAGGAAATAGACCAGCGACATGGCCGCCGCCGGACCGAGATCGAACTGACCGAGCGCCATCTTGACGAGGTCGATCGACAGGAACGTGGTCGAATTGCCGGGACCGCCGCCGGTGACGACGAAGGGCTCGGTATAGATCATGAAGGAGTCCATGAAGCGCAGCAGCACCGCGATCAGCAGCACGCGCTGCATCTTCGGCAGCTGGATATAGCGGAACACCGCCCAGCGCGAGGCGCCGTCGATCTTGGCCGCCTGGTAGAAGGCGTCCGGGATCGAAACCAGGCCGGCATAGCAGAGCAGCACGACCAGGCTCGTCCAGTGCCACACGTCCATGATGATGACGGTGACCCACGCGTCGATCGGATCCTGGACATAGTTGTAGTCGATGCCGAATGCGTTGACGTAGTAGCCGAGCAGGCCAATGTCGTTGCGGCCGAACACCTGCCAGATCGTGCCGACGACGTTCCATGGGATGAGCAGCGGCAGCGCCATCAGCACCAGGCAGACCGGCACGCCCCATCCCTTCTTCGGCATGTTGAGCGCGATGAAGATGCCGAGCGGCACCTCGATCGCCAGGATGATGAAGGAGAAGATCAGGTTGCGCGCCATCGCTTCCCAGAAGCGGTCGGACGCCAGCAACTCCTCGAACCACTCGGTGCCGGCCCAGAAGAAGACATTGTTGCCGAACGTGTCCTGCACCGAATAGTTGACGACGGTCATCAGCGGAATGACGGCCGAGAAGGCCACCAGCACCAACACCGGCAGGACGAGGAACCAGGCTTTGTTGTTCCAGGTCTTTTCCATCTACGCCCCCATCTCGACGCGCCATGAATCGGCATAGATGTTGATGCCGGCCGGATCGAAGCGGACCCTGGGTTCGGTCGGCACCTCATCGTCCTCGCCGATGACGGCGGCGATCTCTTTGCCCTCGAGATTGGCGCGAACCACCTTGTGGCGGCCAACATCCTCGACCTTGCTGACGGAAACCGCCATGCCTTCGCGGCCGAGCCGGACATATTCGGGACGGATGCCGAGCTCGACGGGACCGGCTTCGGCCTTGGGTGCGCCCGGCAGTTCGATGCGCTGCGAGCCGAGCAACGCCGTCCTGCCTTCGAGCGCAACCGGAAGCACATTCATGCCCGGCGAACCGATGAAATAGCCGACGAAGGTGTGGCGCGGCCGCTCGAACAACTCGGCCGGCGTGCCGATCTGCACGATCTCGCCGTCATACATGACCACGACGCGATCGGCGAAAGTCAGCGCTTCGGTCTGGTCGTGCGTGACATAGACCATGGTGTAGCCGAAGCGGCGATGCAGTTGCTTCAGCTGCGAACGCAGCACCCATTTCATATGCGGATCGATGACGGTGAGCGGCTCGTCGAACAGGATGGCGTTGACGTCCGAGCGCACTAGTCCTCGACCGAGCGAGATCTTCTGCTTCTGGTCGGCGGTCAGCCGGCGCGCCTTCCGGTTCGCCATCGAGGCGAGATCGATCATGTCGAGCGTCTCGCGCACCTTGCGGTCGACATCGGCCTCCGGCACGCGGCGGTTGCGCAGCGGAAAGGCCAGATTGTCGTAGACGGTCATGGTGTCGTAGATGACCGGGAATTGGAACACCTGGGCGATATTGCGCTCTTGCGTCGACAGATTGGTCACGTTCCGGCCGTTGAACAGAAGCTGGCCGTGCGAGGGATGGAGCAGCCCCGAGATGATGTTGAGCAAGGTGGTCTTGCCGCAGCCGGACGGCCCGAGCAGCGCATAGGCGCCGCCGTCCTCGAAGGTGTGATGCACTTCCTTCAGCGCGAAATCCGAATCCTTCTTTGGATTGGTCAGGTAGGAGTGGCGGATGTGGTTGACGTCGATGCGTGCCATCGCTCCCTCCTCAGGCCGCCAGCTTCGACGCAGTCACCGCGCGGCCGTTCTGGTCGAAGACCATGATGTGGCGCGGGTCGATGAACACCTCGACCTCGTCGTCGGTCTCGAAATCGAGGATGCCGTGCGCGAGCATCACCCAGCGCGCGTCGGCGAAGTCGAGATGGACGAAGCTTTCCGAGCCGGTGATCTCGGTGATGGTGACCTTGGCCCGCACCGGCACGGCGCCGGGGTTGGGACGCTCCAGCGACAAATGGTGCGGCTGGAAGCCGATCGTGTAGCTGGCATCCGGAATGCCGAGCAGTTCGGGCGGCACCGGCAGCTTCACGCCTCCTTCGAGAAGGAAGTCCGATCCCTTCTTGGCGAGCACAATGGTGTTGAGCGGAGGGTCGGCGAAGGTCCGCGCCGTCACCAGGTCGACCGGCTTGCGGAACACCTCGACGGTTGGGCCGAACTGCGTGACGCGACCTTCCGAAAGCGTCGCGGTGTTGCCGCCGAGCAAAAGCGCCTCGTGCGGCTCGGTCGTGGCATAGACGAAGATCGTGCCCGCCGCGGCGAAAATCTTCGGCAGTTCGGCGCGCAATTCCTCGCGCAGCTTGTAGTCGAGATTGGCGAGCGGCTCGTCGAGCAGCACCAGGCTGGCGTTCTTGACGATGGCGCGGGCAAGCGCCGTGCGCTGCTGCTGGCCGCCCGAGAGGTTGAGCGGCGTGCGGTCGAGATAGGGCGTGAGCTTGAGAAGTGCCGCAGCGTTGCGCACCTCCTTGTCGATCCTGGCCTGTTCGACGCCGGCAACCCGAAGCGGCGAGGCGATGTTCTCGTACACCGTCATCGCCGGGTAGTTGATGAATTGCTGGTAGACCATGGCAACGTTGCGCTTCTGCACCGGCTGTCCGGTGACGTCCTTGCCGTCGAACCAGACGGAGCCCGAAGTTGGCGCGTCGAGCCCGGCCATCAGCCGCATCAGGCTGGTCTTGCCGGAAAGCGTCGGCCCGAGCAGGACATTCAGCGAGCCGTGCTGAAGCGTCAGCGACACGTCGCGAATATGCTCCTGCGCGCCGACCGCCTTCGTCACGTTCCTCAATTCCAGCATCACGCCTCCTCCCAGGCCTTGCGCATCAGCGCTCGATCCTCATTCCGCCGCGGCGACATGGCGGCTGCTCAACCCGCGCATGAATTCTTCCAATGCCGCCGTCTGCTCGCGGCTGAAATGCAGGCCGCGTTTGGTCCTGCGCCACAGCACGTCCTCGGCGGTGATCGCCCACTCGTTCTCGACCAGGTAGCGCACCTCGGCTTCGTAGAGGTCGGCACCGAAATTGCGGCCGAGATCGGCATTCGACTTGGCGAGGCCAAGCAGCTTCTCCGCGCGCGTGCCGTAAAGCCGGGTCAACCTGCGTGCCAGCCGTTGGTCGAGGAACGGATAGGCGTTCTTGAGCCTCGATACCTGCTCGTCGAACCCGGTCGCCGGAAAATCGCCGCCGGGCAGCGGCGCGTTGGCGGTCCATGGCTTGCCGCGCTTGCCGAGAAAGCCTTCGATCTTCTCCAGCATCGATTCCGCCAGCCGGCGGAACGTGGTGATCTTGCCGCCGAAGGCGTTGAGCAAGGGGGCAGCACCCTCCCCGCCATCGGCCTTCAGCACATAGTCGCGCGTCGCCTCCTGCGCCTTCGAGGCGCCGTCGTCATAAAGCGGGCGCACCGCCGAATAGGTCCAGACGATGTCCGAACGCTTGACCGGCTGGGCGAAATATTCGCTCGCGGCGGCGCAAAGATAGTCGATCTCGGTATCGCTGATCTTCACCTCATGCGGATCGCCGGGAAAGTCGCGGTCGGTGGTGCCGATCAGCGTGAACTCTTCTTCGTAAGGAATGGCGAAGATGATGCGTCCGTCCTTGTTCTGAAAGAAATAGGCGCGCGGATCGTCGAACTTCTTGCCGATGACGATGTGGCTGCCCTGCACCAGCCGAACATTGTGCACATCGTTCTGGCCGACGGTTTTTGCCAATACCTGATCGACCCACGGCCCGGCGGCGTTGACGAGAAGACGCGCGCGGACTTCCTCGATCTCGCCGGTCAGCACGTTCTGGATCTTGATCGTCCACAGCCCGCTCTCGCGGCGCGCGCTGACCACCTTGGTGCGAGTGCGGATGACGGCGCCGCGGTCGGCCGCGTCGCGGGCATTGAGCGCCACGAGGCGGGCATCGTTGACCCAGCCGTCCGAATATTCGAACGCCTTGCGGAACAGCGGCTTCAGCGGCTTGCCGGCCGGATCGGTGGCCATGTCCAGCGTCTTGGTCGCCGGCAGCAGCTTGCGCCCGCCGATATGGTCGTAAAGGAAAAGGCCGAGCCGGATCAGCCAGGCCGGACGCAGGCCCTTGGCGTAGGGCAGCACGAAGCGCATCGGCCAGATGATATGCGGCGCGTTCTTCCACAGAACCTCGCGCTCCATCAGCGCTTCGCGCACCAGCCGGAATTCGTAGAACTCGAGATAGCGCAACCCGCCATGGATCAGTTTGGTCGAGCCGGAGGAAGTCCCGCTGGCGAGATCGTTCATCTCGGCGAGGTATACGGAAAATCCGCGGCCAACGGCGTCGCGGGCGATGCCGCAGCCATTGATGCCGCCGCCTATGACAAAAATGTCATGGATCGGAGATGCGTCCACAGGGTTCCTCCACGATTTCGCATTGCACCATTTTTGTGTTTCGCGAAACCGTGGCGGGATTATTTCGAACTCGATCCGAATGTCAAACGAAATATCACAGGTGCGTGAGATGTCCGTGAAGAGACGTTATCCGAGCGCTGTCTCGATCAAACGAACCTCCGTTTCCTCGCAAATCCGGCGCACCGAAGGGATGTCGCAACGGTCGGTGATGAAGGTGTTCACCTGCGACAGGTGACCAATGCGAACCGGCGCCGTGCGCTCGAATTTTGTCCGGTCGGAGACGAGAATCACATGACGCGCATTGGCGATGATGGCCTGCGCCACTTTCACTTCGCGAAAGTCGAAGTCGAGCAGCGCGCCGTCATGGTCGATGGCCGAGGCGCCGATGACGGCGTAGTCGACTTTGAACTGGCGAATGAAATCCACCGCGGCCTCACCCACGACGCCGCCGTCGGAGCCGCGTACAACGCCGCCGGCGATCACCACCTCGATCGAAGGATAGATCCGCATCCTATTGGCAACGTTGATGTTATTGGTGATGACCATAAGCCCGTTATGGTCGAGAAGCGCCTTTGAGACAGCTTCCGTCGTGGTGCCTATATTGATGAACAGCGAGGCGTTGTCGGGAATGAGCCTGGCCGCCGCGCGGCCGATCGCCTCCTTCTCATCGGCAGCGATTTTGCGCCGCGCCTCGTATTCCATGTTCTCGATGCCGGACGGGAACAGCGCCCCGCCATGGATGCGCGTCAGCAGCCGCTGGTCACAGAGATCGTTGAGGTCCTTGCGGATGGTCTGCGGCGTCACGCTGAAATGTGTCGCCAGGTCGTCGACCAGCACCCGGCCGTTGTCCTTCGCCATCTGGATGATCTCGGCGTGACGGGGCGAAAGGAACATCCGCTATCCTTCATTTTCGTTTTTTCCGTCTATATCGGAAAACGAAAGTGATGGAAAGGGACAGCCGGCTAAGGAAATTCACCTTCTCGCAAAGGCAAACCGGTCTGCAATCAGTTTGTTGCCTCAATGGTAAGCCGGCGCGCAATCTCTGTGACGACATCGAAGGCCGCATCAATATCGCCGGCCGTGGTCTCGAACTGTCCTGCCTGAAAGCGGATCGCCACCCGACCATCGACGCGCGTCTGCGTCAAATAGATGCGTCCGTCCGTGTTGATGGCATCGACGAGACGCAAATTGTGCTCGTCTGGATCGGCACCCTGAGGAGCGCGATGGCGGAACGAGAACAGTGACAACATCGGCTCGGTGACGAGCTCGAAATCCGCTTCCCCGGCCAGGCGTGCGGCAAGTCCCTCGCTCCAGGCTACATGGTTTCGGATCATCTTGCGCAATCCTTCCAGTCCGTGGGCGCGCAGCAGGAACCAGAGTTTCAGCGCACGGAATCGGCGGCCAAGCGGCACCGACCATTCCGAATAGTTGATGATGCCGTCATGACCTCTGGTCTTGAGATAGTCCGGCTTGATGGCCAGCGTGCGCACAAGGTCTTCCGGTTGGCTGACGAACTGGATCGAGCAGTCGAATTGCGCGCCGAGCCATTTGTGCGGATTGAAGACGATGGAATCGGCGCTCTCGACACCGGCCCAGAAATGCCGGTACTCCGGGCAGATCATCGCCGACCCGGCCCAGGCCGCATCGACGTGCAGGTAAAGGCCGTGCCGCTTCGCCACGGCCGCTACGGCAGCGATGTCGTCGGTGCCGCCAGTGCTGGTGCCGCCGACGCAGGCGACAATGCCCGCCGGCAGCAGGCCGGCCTCGCGATCGGCGATAATTGCCGCCTCGAGCGCCGCCGTATCCATCGCGCGAAAACGACCGGTTACCGGGATACGGATGAGATTCTCCTCGCCGATGCCGGCGACCCAGATCGCTCGGTCGATCGAGGTGTGAACCTGGTTGGAGCAATAGACACGCAGCTTCGCCTGGCCGGCGAGACCTTGTCTGTTTCCCTGCCAGTCAAGCGCCCGCTCGCGCATGGTGAGCACCGCGGCAAGCGTCGCCGACGAAGCCGAATCCTGAATGACACCGGAGAATCCTTCGGGCAGGCCCAGCGCCTGGCGCATCCAGTCGACGATGCGCGTCTCGAGCTCTGTCGCCGCCGGCGAGGTCTGCCACAGCATGCACTGCGCGGCCATCGCCGAGACGAGATACTCGGCCACCACCGAGACCGGCGCCGCGTTGGCCGGGAAATAGGCGAAGAAGCGCGGATGCTGCCAATGCGTCATCCCGGGCACGATCTTCGTTTCGAAATCGGCGAAGATTTTTTCCATCGGCTCGGCCGTCTCGGGCGGCGACTCTTCGATGCTCCTGAATATGTCGCCGGGCGCGATCGCCGGCCGCACCGGACGATCGCGCAGGCTGGACCGGTAGTCCACGCCCCAATCTGCGGCTCGCCTCGACCAATCGCGGAATTCTTTCTTGTCCATGTATCCTCTCAGCAGCCGCCGGACCTTGATCGGCCCGCCACTTCGACCTTTAATTAACATGTTAAATATAATGCGCCTCGTAGGCGAACGCCCTAGCCGGGAAAATCAGGCAGGCTGGCGAAGGCCGCCTTTAGCGCGTTGGACCAGCCATCCGATATGGTTCGGTAATATTGGTCGTCATGACCGATCCGCTTCTTCAGGCCGACCTTGAAAGCATCCAGTTCCAGGAAGAGCAGGTCGAGCGGCAGGCCGACCGACAGGTTCGACTTCAGCGTCGAGTCGAAGGAGACCAACAGCAGCTTCACCGTCTCGGCCAGGCTCATCGTACGGTCATAGGCACGGATGATGATCGGCTTGCCGTATTTGGTCTCGCCGATCTGGAAGAATGGCGTGTCGTCGGTCGACTCGATGAAATTGCCCTCGGGATAGATCATGAACAGCCGGGGTTGGCTGCCCTTGATTTGGCCGCCGAGGATGAAGGAGGCGTTGAAATAGGAATCCGCCTGATCGCCGGCGGGCGAAGACTGTGCGATCACCTCTTTCACCGTCTCGCCGACCAGCCGCACCGTCTGGTACATTGACGGGGTCTCGAGCAGCTTCTCGTGACGGTCGCCGGCCGCCTTGTTGCGCTCGTCCAGCAGGCTGACCACGGCTTGCGTCGTGGCAAGATTGCCTGCAGACATCAGCACGATGACGCGCTCGCCAGGCTCTTCCCAGACATGCATTTTCCTGAAGGTCGAAATCGAATCCATGCCGGCATTGGTGCGCGTGTCCGACATGAACACGAGTCCACGATCGATCTTGAGGCCGACGCAATAGGTCATGGTCGCTCTTCTGGTGAATCTTGGCAGAGACTACTGCTCTACCGTGACGGTGACGGCAAGCTTCTCTTCCGCTTGCCCCAGCAGTATTCCCGACACAGGCGAGGCATCGCGATAGTCCCGACCCGTCGCTACTCTTACATAGCGTTCGTCGGGAGAGATACCGTTGGCGGGATCAAAGGCAACCCACCCCAGGCTCGGCACATGCGCTTCTGCCCAAGCATGGCTTGCCGCCTGCTCGACCGAGGCATCCATCATCAGATAGCCGCTGATATAGCGCGCGGGGAAGCCCATCACGCGCGCCACGGCGGTGAAGATGTGGCTGTGATCCTGGCAGACACCGGCCTTGAGCGTCAGCGCTTCTTCCGCCGGCGTCACGGCGCTGGTCGTCCCGGGCTTATAGGCGACGCGCTCCCGGATCGCGCCCATCAGCTTGTGCAGCCTGTCGATATCCGTCCCCTCCCCGACCGACGCGGCCAGGTCGCGAATGCCGTCGCCGACGGTCGTAAGCGGCGTTTGCTGGCTGAACAGCCAGAGCGGCGCGAAACCATGATGCGCACCGGACACACCGGCAGTGTCGCGCGTCGTCACCTCGCCCGCCGCCTCGACTATGATGGTGTGCTGGCCGCCCTCGGCGCTCACCAGCTGCGTGTCATTGCCGAAATGGTCCGTGAAGCGAACCTCCTCTCGCGCGCCGTCGATTTTGATCACCCAGGACGCAACCGTCTGAGTCGATCCGCTAACCGGCATCAGGCGCAGCCGCTGCAACAGGTACTGCACCGGTGCATCGTAGCGGTACTCGGTCCGGTGTGTGATCTTGAGCCGCATGGCGCCTGTCTCTCCAGCGCTCAGTAGAACCGGTAGTCCAGGGCGATCTCATCCCCCAGCCTGGTGTTGTCACGAATGAATTCCGCCAGGAACTCATGCAGGCCGTGGTCGAAAATATCCTTGATCGACCCCTTCTTCAGCATCGTCTGAATTTTCTCGGCGGTGGCGTGGCAGGCATGGCGCTCGCCATAGTCGTCGGCGAGGAATCTCAGATGCTCGCCCAGGAAGCGATAGCAGAAGGTCAGCGAGCGCGGCATACGGACATTGAGGATCAGATAGTCGGCGATGTTGGTCGGCTTGTAGTCCGCGTCATACACCCACCGGTAGGAGCGGTGCGCCGACACCGAGCGCAAGATCGATTCCCATTGATAATTGTCGAGTGTCGAGCCCACCCAGGAGATCGACGGCAAGAGCACATAGTATTTCACGTCGAGGATGCGGGCCGTGTTGTCGGCGCGCTCCACATAGGTGCCGAGCTGCGAGAAGTCGAAGATCTCGTTGCGCAGCATCGTGCCGTAGAACGAGCCGCGGATCAGCGCCGTCTCGCGCTTGATCGCATCGAGCACCGTCGGCAGATCGCGCTCGTCGATCGGCCGTGCCAGCATCCGCTTCAGCGACATCCAGGCCTCGTTGATGCTCTCCCAGGTCTCGCGCGTCAGCGCCGTGCGCACCATGCGCGCATTGTTGCGCGCCGTCTCGATCGAGGCCATCGTGCTCGACGGGTTCGAAGTGTCGCGCAGCAGGAAATCCGAGACGTTGGCGACAGTGTAGTCCTGGTATTTCTGCGAGAAGGCCAGGTCGGAGCCGGCGCTGAGCAGCACGGAGTTCCATTCCTCCGACGCGTTCTGCGTCCGCGTCAGCGCCATGCGCAGGCCGGCATCGACCAAGCGCGCCATGTTTTCGGCCCGCTCTATATAGCGGTTCATCCAGTAGAGACCGTTGGCGGTGCGGCCGAGAAGCATGTCAGCTTGCTCCGGTGTCGAGCGAATAGCGAATAGTGAGTAGCGAGTAGCGAAAAAAAGATTTCATGATCTCTATTGAAGGCTCCTGATCATCGATCGCAGCATTTTTCCGATTTCGTCAGCTTGGCCACCTTCCAAACAATTAGGTCCCTGTAAGAATTGATTGCGTCGGATCCCCCTCTTTCCCTATTCGCTATTCGCTATTCGCTACTCTCTATTCGCTCTTTAATCATCCAACACCCACGTATCCTTCGTCCCACCGCCTTGCGAAGAGTTGACCACAAGCGACCCCTCCTTGAGCGCGACGCGAGTCAGGCCGCCCGGGACGATCTGGATACGATCCGAAACCAGCACATAAGGCCTGAGATCGACATGGCGCGGCGACAGCCCCTTCTCGGTCAGGATCGGGCATGTCGACAGCGCGAGCGTCGGCTGGGCGATGTAGTTGCCGGGTTTGGCCTGCAGCTTCTTGGCGAACGCCTCGCATTCCTTCTTGGTCGCCGCGGGGCCGACCAGCATGCCGTAGCCGCCGGAGCCGTGCACTTCCTTGATGACAAGCTCGCCGATGTGCTCCAGCACATATTTCAGGCTGTCGGGTTCCGAGCAGCGCCAGGTCGGGATGTTGCCGAGGATCGCCTTGCGGCCTGTGTAGAACTCGACGATCTCGGGCATGTAGGAATAGATCGCCTTGTCGTCGGCGATGCCGGTGCCCGGCGCGTTAGCGATGGTGATGTTGCCGGCCCGATAGACATCCATGATGCCCGGCACGCCGAGCGCGGAATCCGGCCGGAAGGTCAGCGGATCGAGGAAGGCGTCGTCCACGCGCCGGTAAAGCACGTCGATCTGCTTGTAGCCCTCGGTGGTGCGCATCGTGACATGGCCGTCGACCACGCGCAGATCCTGTCCTTCGACCAGTTGCACGCCCATCTGGTCGGCGAGGAAGGCGTGCTCGAAATAGGCGGAGTTGTAGCTGCCCGGCGTCAGCACCGCGATGGTCGGCGCGCCCTTTGCGCTCTGCGGCCGCACCGCCGCCAGCGACTGGCGCAGCAGTTGCGGATAGTTCTCCACCGGCCGCACCTTGATCTGCTGGAACAGCTCCGGGAAGAGCTGCATCATCGTCTCGCGGTTCTCCAGCATGTAGGAGACGCCCGACGGCGTGCGGGCATTGTCCTCGAGCACGTAGAATTCATTCTCGCTGATGCGCACGATGTCGACGCCGATGATGTGGGTGTAGACGCCGGCCGGCGGTCTCACACCGATCATCTCCGGCAGGAACGCTTCATTCTTCGCCACCAGCTCCTTGGGAACGCGCCCGGCGCGCAGGATTTCCTGGCGGTGGTAGATATCGTCGAGAAAGGCGTTGAGCGCCTGCACGCGCTGCTCGATGCCCTGCGTCAGCCGGCGCCATTCCTGGCCGGAAATGATGCGCGGGACGATGTCGAAGGGGATCAGCCGTTCGGAAGCTTCCTGCTCGCCATAGACGGCGAAGGTGATGCCGGTCTTGCGGAAGACGCGTTCGGCGTCCTCCATTTTCTGGGTGAGCCTGGCCGGGTCCTGTTCCTTCAGCCAGCGATCATAAGCCTGGTATGGTCTTCTCAATCCGGAGACTTCCGGAAGCATTTCGTCGAACGCTGCCAATCGCGTACTCCCCTCTGAAGCCATTTCACTGGCCCGGCTGGAGAAAATCAAGCGCAATCGATGATTTGGGCGGCGCTGGCGGCCGTCCTATGCAAATTGCCTACGATTAGGGCAGCGGGAGCGACGCCGGGTCAGTTCATGCCCGGTGAGCGGGCATCAAACGGCAAATCAGAACGCCCGGAAAGTGACGATGGTGAAGGTGTCCTTGATTCCAGGCAGGATCTGCACCCGTTCATTGATGAAGTGGCCGATGTCTTCCTCGTCGTCGACATAGAATTTTGCGAGCAGGTCGTAATTGCCGGCGGTCGAATAGATTTCGGAGGCGATCTCGGCATCGGCGAGCGCGCTGGCGACCTCATAGGCTTTGCCCAGATCGCACTTTATCTGCACGAAAAATGCCTTCATTTCCCGGTCCTGCCAGTCTTCGCGAATGAGCGGCCCTTGTGGCAGACTGGCGACGGGCTTTCAAGCATCAGGCTGCACGCGCCTTGGCGGCCGCTTGCCGCAACTCCGCGATTGGCATGCCACACCGGCCCGGGGACGCCACCAAGGACAGTTCGGGAACACCTCAGGTCAGGTCCTAGCGGAGGCATCCATGCAGGCAAGAAATCTGCGAAACGGTGAAACCACGGCACGCCGGCCAGCGTATGATAGTTGTTCCACGCGAATTCTGGAGACAGGCCATGCGCCGCGTATTGTTCGCACTCGCTCTCGTTCCGATGGTTCTTGCATCCATGGCCTTCGCCGGTGACGCCGAGATCAAAGCGGCGCAAACAGTCATCGACAGCCAGCTCAAGGCCTTTCTCGCCGATGACGGCGCCACCGCCTACAGCTTCGCCGCGCCAAATGTGAAGCGGATCTTCCCGACCGTCGACACCTTCATGAACATGGTGACCAACGGCTATGCGCCGGTGCGCAGGCCGCAGAACTATTCCTTCGGCAAGGTGGAGCAGACCGGGCCGGCCTCGATCGTCCAGCAGGTGCTGATCGTCGGGCCCGATGGCAAGGACTATGAGGCGGTGTACACGCTCGAACAGCAGCCCGACGGCAGCTTTAAGATCACCGGCTGCAGCCTGCGCGCCGCGACTTCGGTGAGCACATAAAAGCGCTCATAGCGCCGGCAGATCGCCCCTCGCCCAGTATTCCGAAATCTCGGCAGCGCGCGTCTCGAAGGCTTTTGCCTCGATCGCGGCGCGGATGTCCTGCATCAGCTTCTGGTAGTAGGACAGGTTGTTCCAGGTGAGCAGCATTGCGCCGAGCGACTCCTGCGAGCGCACGAGATGATGGAGATAGGCGCGCGAATAGTCGCGCGCGGCCGGGCAGTCGCTTTCCTCGTCCAGCGGACGCGGATCGTCGGCATGGCGGGCGTTGCGCAGGTTGATCTTGCCGCGGCGCGTATAGGCCAGACCATGGCGGCCGGCGCGCGTCGGCATCACGCAGTCGAACATGTCGATGCCGCGTGCCACGGATTTCAAGATGTCGTCCGGGGTGCCGACACCCATCAGGTAGCGCGGCCTGTCGGCCGGCAGTTCCGGGCAGGTTATGCCCAGCATCTCCAGCATCACCGCCTGCGGCTCGCCGACCGCCAGCCCACCGACGGCATAGCCTTTGAGGTCCATAGCCGCCAGCGCCTGCGCCGAACGCACGCGCATCACAGCACTGTCGCCGCCCTGCACGATGCCGAACATCGCCTTGCCCGGCTGATCGCCGAACGCCGTCTTGCAGCGTTCGGCCCAGCGCAGCGACAGTTCCATGGCGCGCTCGATTTCCTTCGGCTTGGCGGGAAGCGCCGTACACTCGTCGAGCTGCATCTGGATATCGGAATCGAGCAGCCCCTGGATTTCGATCGACCGCTCCGGCGACATCTCGTAGCGCGCACCGTCGATATGCGAGCGGAAGGTGACGCCCGTTTCGCTAAGCTTCCTCAGCTTCGACAACGACATTACCTGGAAGCCGCCGCTATCGGTCAGGATCGGGTGCGGCCAGCGCGCGAATTCATGCAGGCCGCCGAGCTTCGCCACACGCACGGCGCCTGGCCTGAGCATCAAATGATAGGTGTTGCCGAGGATGATGTCGGCGCCGACGCCGCGCACCTGATCCATATACATGGCCTTGACGGTGCCGCCGGTGCCGACCGGCATGAAGGCCGGCGTGCGGATCTCGCCGCGCGGCATGCTGATGAGGCCGCGCCGCGCCTTGCCGTCGGTGGCGAGCAGCTTGAAAGAGAAAGTCTCAGCCATCGAATTCCTTGTCGTGCACCGGGGCGCCGGGTGCCTGCTTGTCGAGCGACTGCCGGTAGCGGATGCAGCCGCGCATGAATTTCGGCCACGGCGGCACGGCGATCGCCGGCTCGGTCTTCTCCGGCAGCAGGTCCCAGAGGTCGGGATGATGCCAGCAGAGATCATGGCCGGTCGCATCGCGATGCGCGCGGATACCGGCGCGCAGCTTTGTCACTTCCGCGATGAGCGCCTCGCGGTCCATTCTCTCTAGATCATCGTCCATCGCTCGTCTCCGCTCGATAAAGCAGGCTGGAGTCCCCGTAGGAGTAGAACCTGTAGCGGCTCTCGATGGCATGCGCATAGGCCGAACGCATCGCGTCCAGTCCGCTGAAGGCCGAGACCAGCATGAACAGCGTCGAGCGCGGCAGATGGAAATTGGTCATCAGCATGTCAGCTGTCTTGAAGCGGTAGCCGGGGGTGATGAAGATATCGGTCGGCCCGGACCAGGCCTCGATCCTGCCATCCTCACGCGCAGCACTTTCCAGAAGGCGCAGCGAGGTCGTGCCGACGGCGACAAGCCGCCCTCCCCGCGCCCTTGCAGCGTTGAGCGCGTCTGCCGTTTCTTGGCTCACCAAGCCCGTTTCCGCGTGCATCTTATGGTCGGCGGTGTCGTCGGCCTTAACCGGCAAAAAAGTGCCGGCGCCGACATGCAGCGTGACGAAGCGCCGCTCGATGCCCTTGGCTTCGAGCGCTGCAAACAACTCCGGCGTGAAATGCAGGCCGGCGGTGGGGGCCGCGACCGCGCCCTCTTCCCTGGCATAGATGGTCTGGTAGTCGCTGCGGTCGCGCTCGTCGTCATCTCGCTTCGAGGCGATGTATGGCGGCAATGGGATATGGCCTACGGCGTGCATTGCCTCGTCGAGAAAGACGCCCGAGAGGTCGAAGCCGAGCAACACCTCGCCCGCCTCGCCCTTCTCGATCACTGTCGCGTCGAGCTGGCCGAGGAAGCAGGAATTCTGGTCGTGGCCGAAATGAATGCGGTCGCCGACGGCGATGCGCTTGCCGGGCCGCATGAAGGCCCGCCAGCGGTCCGGCGCGAGCCGCATATGCAGCGTGGCCTCGACCTGCGCCATCGCTTCGCCGCGCTTGCGGATGCCTTTCAGCTGGGCCGGAATGACCTTGGTATCGTTGAATACCAGCACGTCGCCTTCTCTCAGCAGCGACGGCAGATCGCTGACGGTGCGGTCGCGCAGCGTTTCGCCCGGTTTGACCACCAATAGCTTGGCGCTGTCACGCGGCTCCGCCGGGCGCAGCGCAATGCGCTCCTCCGGCAGGTCGAAGTCGAAAAGATCGACGCGCATCAGTAGAGCCGGATGAGCAGCGCTCCAACGAGCAGCAGCACGGCGCCGGCCACGCGGCCAAGCGAGACCTCGCGCACGGCAACACCAAGGAAGCCGGCCCGGTCGACCAGCATGCCGGCGATCAGTTGGCCGGCGACCAGGAAGGCCATCAGCGCCGCCGCGCCGATGCGCGGCGTAAGAATGGTGGAGAGCGTGACGTAGAATCCGCCGAGCATGCCGCCGGCGACGAACAGCCAGGGTGCCGGCGCCTTCCAGTCGAGCGAGAGGCCCTGCAGCTTCACCACGGCGATCGCGATGATACCGAGAACGACGGCGCCCGACAGGAACGAGAAAGCGGCGGCCGCGACCGGAAGGCCGAGGCCGCGCGCCAATTGCGAGTTGATCGGCGCCTGGATGGCGATGAAGGCGCCGGACAGGATGCCGAGCAGGGACCAGACTGCGCCCATCATCGTACTATGCCTTACTTGACGTCGGCCGCGACCTTCAGCGACACGATCTTGTCGGGATCCTGCACCGGCTCGCCGCGCTTGATCTTGTCGACATTCTCCATGCCTTCGATGACCTGGCCCCAGACCGTGTACTGGCGATTGAGGAAGGAGGCATCGTCAAAGCAGATGAAGAACTGCGAGTTCGCCGAGTTCGGGTTCTGCGCCCGCGCCATCGAGCAGGTGCCGCGGCCGTGATTGGCGTTGGAGAATTCGGCCTTGAGGTCCGGCTTGTCGGAGCCGCCCATGCCAGCGCGCGACGGGGCGAAGGTCGGCTTCGAGGAGTTGCCGAACTTGACGTCGCCGGTCTGCGCCATGAAGCCGTCGATGACACGGTGGAACACCACGCCGTCATAGGCGCCCTCGCGCGCCAATTCCTTGATGCGCGCGACGTGACCGGGCGCAAGGTCCGGATACATTTCGATGACGACCTCGCCCTTGGTCGTTTCCATGATGAGCGCGTTCTCGCGGTCCTTGATCTCAGCCATGTCAGAAAATCCTTTTGAAAATCGAGCAGTTACTTGCTGTCGGCAGCGATGCGGACTTTGATCATGCGGTCCGGGTCCTTGACCGTGCCGTTGTCCGCCTCATCGCCCTTCTTGATCTTGTCCACCAGATCCATGCCGCTCTCCACCTTGCCGACAATGGTGTACTGCCCGTCGAGGTTCGGCGCGGGCGCGAACATGATGAAGAACTGGGAATTGGCCGAGTTCGGGTCCTGTGAGCGGGCCATGCCGACCACGCCACGGGTGAATTGCTCGGTCTGCGAGAACTCGGCAGGCAGATCGGGAAGGTCGGATCCGCCCGTGCCGACAGCCTCGGGATTAAAACCCTTCTTCATGTTGCCGAACTTGACGTCGCCGGTCTGGGCCATGAAGCCGTCGATGACGCGATGGAAGGCGACATTGTCATAGGCGCCCTCGCGCACCAGCTTCTTGATCTGCGCCACATGCTTCGGCGCCAGATCGGGACGCAGCGCGACGGTCACGTCACCGTCCTTCAGCGTGATGATCATGGTGTTTTCCTTGTCGGCTGCCGAGGCCGGCAAGGACGCCGCCAAAACGCCGGCAAGCACGACAAGCAACGAAGCAAGCTTTTTCAGCTGCATGAGGTTCTCCGAAAGTCTTTGTTTGGGTGCATGTCGTTGCCCCAAAACCGGGATCCACCTTTGGGCGACATGCACTATTTCGCGAATTTGGCAGTGAGGGCGCCTGCGACCGCCGCCGGCACGAACGGGCGGATGTCGCCGCCCATCGACGCAATCTGGCGGACAAGTGTGGCGGTAATGGTGCGCACAGACGGGCTGGCCGGCAGGAAAACCGTCTGCAGCTCCGGCGCCATGGTCTCGTTCATGCCCGCCATCTGCATCTCATAGTCGAGATCGGTGCCGTCGCGCAGGCCGCGGATGATGATCGAGGCGCCATGCTTCCTGGCGGCGTCGATGACCAGCCCATCGAACGAGACGACCTTGATGCGGTCGCTGTCGCGGCCGAATTCCGCCTTGGTCGCGGCCTCGATCAGCTTCACGCGTTCCTCGAAGGAAAACAGCGGCGTCTTGCCGGGATGAATGCCGATTGTAGCGTAGACGGTGTCGGCCACGGCAAGCGAAGCCTTCAACACGTCGAGGTGACCATTGGTCAGCGGGTCGAAGGAGCCGGCGTAAAGGGCGGTGCGTTCGGTCATGGCAGGCTTCTAGCGAGCCTCTCCGACAAAGGCAAATCCCATTGCTGCGCCCGATCGTGAACCTTTTCACGGACGTCAACGACAGACGAATGCGACAATCACGAACGCTTCACGCAGCATTCACCAGCTTGCCGCTTCAGGAGATGAAACCAAAGCACCATCTTTATCGTTGTGATCGCAGGAGAACACGCAAATGCTGATCTACATGCTTGCCACTGCAATGACCATCGTGATGCTGATCGCCACCGCATTCGGGTTGCACCAGGAAGCGGCGCGGGTGCGCATCAAGACCAACACCAAGCGGCTCGATGGCTTCGTAGGCCGCAACCTGTACCACCGCCGCTGACTTCCAGCCATGATCGCACCGGCCAAGGGCCGGTGGCGCGCAGTAAGGCTATTCGGGATTTCCCTCGCCCGAATCTTCTGCGGTGTCGGCTTCACCCGAAGGCGCTTCCTCGGCTTCCTCGTCCGACTGCGGCTCCGAAATCCGCTCGACCGACACCACCTTCTCACCTTCGGCGGTGTTGAAGATGGTCACCCCCTTGGTGGCACGGCTGGCGAAGCGGATGCCATCGACGGGCACGCGGATGACGGTCCCGCCATCCGATACCAGCATTATCTGATCGTCGTTGCCGACCGGGAAGGTCGCGACCAGCCGGCCGATCTCGGCCACTTTCGAGACATCCGTGGCGCGGATGCCCTTGCCGCCGCGACCCGTCAGGCGGAAATCATAGGACGAGGAACGCTTGCCGTAGCCGTATTCGGTCACCGTCAGCACAAGCTGCTCGTGCATCTTGAGGAATTCGTAGCGCTCGTCGGAAAGCTCGGCTTCCTCGCCGATCTCCTCATTGGTCAGCGCGATCTCTTCCTCCTCGGCTGCACCGCCGGCGGCAAGCCGACGCTCGGATGCCGCACGCTTGAGATAGGCCGCGCGCTCAGCCGGTGAAGCATCTACATGTTCGATCACCGACATCGAGATCACGCGGTCGGTTTCGGCCATGGCGATGCCGCGCACGCCGACGGAATTGCGGCTCTGGAAGACGCGCACATCGGAGACCGAGAAGCGGATGCACTGGCCGGAATTCGCCGTCAGCAGCACGTCGTCATTGTCCGTGCAGGTCTCGACGCCGAGGATTTCGTCGCCTTCTTCCTCCAGCTTCATGGCGATCTTGCCGTTGCGGTTGACCTGGACGAAGTCGGACAGCTTGTTGCGTCGCACGGTGCCGCGCGTGGTCGCGAACATCACGTCGAGCTCGCCCCAGCTCGTCTCGTCCTCCGGCAGCGGCATGATGGTGGTGATGCGCTCGCCCTGCTCGAGCGGCAGCATGTTGATCAGCGCCTTGCCGCGCGACTGCGGGTTGCCGACCGGCAGGCGCCAGACCTTTTCCTTGTAGACGATGCCGCGCGAGGAGAAGAACAGCACCGGCGTATGCGTGTTGGCGACGAATAGCCGGGTGACGAAATCCTCTTCCTTGGTCGACATGCCGGAGCGGCCCTTGCCTCCGCGGCGCTGCGCCCGGTAGAGCGACAGCGGCACGCGCTTGATGTAGCCGGAATGGCTGACCGTGACGACCATGTCCTCGCGCTGGATCAGGTCTTCGTCTTCCATGTCCGCCCCGCCCTCGGCGAGTTCCGTGCGGCGCGGCGTGCCGAACTCGTCGCGGACGGCGATCAGCTCGTCCTTGACGATCTGCTGGATGCGCGCGCGAGAAGACAGGATGTCAAGGTAATCAAGGATTTCAGCGCCGATCTTGTTTAACTCGTCGGCGATCTCGTCGCGGCCGAGCGCGGTCAGGCGCTGCAGGCGCAGGTCGAGGATGGCGCGGGCCTGCTCCTCGGATAGATTGTAGGTGCCGTCCTCGTTGATGCGGTGGCGCGGATCATCGATCAGCTGGATCAGCGGAGCGACGTCGTGCGATGGCCAGCGCCGTTCCATCAACTGCTCGCGCGCCGTCTGCGGATCTGGCGCGGTGCGGATCAGCTTGATCACCTCATCGATGTTGGCGACGGCGATAGCGAGACCGACCAGCACATGGGCGCGCTCGCGCGCCTTGCGCAGAAGATATTTCGTGCGCCGGCTGATAACCTCCTCGCGGAAGCCGACAAAGGCCTTCAGCATGTCGATCAGCGTCAGCACTTCCGGCTTGCCGCCGTTCAGCGCGACCATATTGGCGCCGAACGAGGTCTGCAGCGGCGTGAAGCGGTAAAGCTGGTTCAAAATGACATCGGCGACCGCCTCGCGCTTGAGCTCGACGACGACACGGTAGCCCTGGCGGTCGCTCTCGTCGCGGATGTCGGAGATGCCCTCGATGCGCTTCTCGCGCACGAGTTCGGCCATCTTCTCGATCATCGCCGCCTTGTTCACCTGATAGGGAATCTCGGTGATGATGATCGATTCACGGTCGTTGCCGCGCGCCTCGATGTTGACGCGGCCGCGCATGACGATCGAGCCGCGGCCCGTCGAATAGGCATTGTAGATGCCGGAGCGGCCAAGCACGATGCCGCCGGTCGGGAAATCCGGACCGGGCACGATCTCCATCAGCGCAGGCAGGTCGATCGCCGGATTGTCGATGATGGCGATGGCGCCGTTGCAGACTTCGGCCAGATTGTGCGGCGGGATGTTGGTGGCCATGCCGACGGCGATGCCGCCCGAGCCGTTGACGAGCAGGTTCGGGAAGCGGGCCGGCAGCACCTTGGGCTCGGTGGCGGAGGCGTCGTAGGTGTCCTGGAAATCGACGGTTTCCTTGTCGATGTCCTCCAGCAGCTCATGCGCAACCTTGGTCAGCCGGGACTCGGTGTAGCGCATCGCCGCCGGCGGGTCGCCGTCGATCGAGCCGAAATTGCCCTGACCGTCGATCAGGGGCACGCGCAGCGACCAATCCTGGGCCATGCGCACCAGCGCGTCATAGATCGAGGCGTCGCCATGCGGATGGTATTTACCCATCACGTCGGCGACCGGGCGCGCCGACTTCACATATTTGCGGTTCCAGTGATAGCCGCTCTCATGCGAGGCATAGAGGATGCGGCGGTGCACCGGCTTCAGGCCGTCGCGCACGTCAGGCAGCGCCCGACTGACGATCACGCTCATGGCGTAATCCAGATAGGAGCGCTGCATCTCCTCGATGATCGAAATCGGCTCGATGCCGGTGGGGCCGCCCTCCGGCCCGCGCGGTGTCTTCTGGTCGGTCAAATCAGGTCACAATCCAGTCGGGAATCACTCGCCGCTTATATAGGAAGCCGGGCTGAAACTCCAATGGCTACCACACTTTTCCAAAGACAATTTCGGCGGCAATTTCAAATGGATACCGCTGATTGCGACGATATGGCCAAAGCCACACTTTGAGCTCGCAGGCCAAGTCGATCCCGAACGGCCTTGGCTAATGCCCGCGTCTGCCCGCCCGTTTGCAGCGGTAGGCGCCGGGCGCTTCTCCCATCTCGCGCCGGAACCTCCGGTTGAAGGTCGAAAGGTCGTTGAAGCCGGCATCGAAAGCAATCGTCGAGATCGCTTCGTTCGACGCGCACAGCCGCACCGCGGCCCGATGCAGCCTGGTCCTCAGCAGGAACTGATAGGGCGTCATGCCGGCGACATGACGGAACGTGCGCAGGAAATGATACGGGCTGGTCGCCGTGCCGTCGGCGAGTTCGGTCAGCGAAAGCGGGCGATCGGCGTTGAGCTCGATCAAACGCACCGCCTCGGCTACGCGTTTCTGGTCGCGGGCGCTGGGTGTCCAGGCAACCTCGGACGAATTGGCCGCAGCCCCGACCACCGCGCAGGCAATGCGCAGACCGAGTTCCTCGAACGCCTCGCCGTCGCCCGTTTGCTGCGCCGCCTCCGCTTGCGCCAGCAACGGCGCCAGCACCGGCAAGGGCGGCAGGCGTGGGTCGGCAAAGCCGAGCCGGCTTGCGCCCGGCACATCGGCGACGACGCGCTCCATATAGGCCGGCGAAAAATGGAAGGAGAGGCAGCGGTCGCCGGCGCCGTGCTCGTGGCCGCACTCGTAGCAGGCGCCCGGATTGCCGAGCAGGATGGCGCCTGGAGCAAGCATTGCGGTGCCTTGGCGCGTCCGGTAGCGGAACGTGCCTCTGGTCACGGCGGCGAGGCAGAAACCGCGATGCTGTTCCTCAAACGGGCGGTCGCCGGCGCGAGCCGTGCAGATCACGTCGGACACCTGCCAGCCATGCCCTGAGGCCAGGTTTTTCTCAGTCGTCGCCATCGCGAAAAAATAGCAATTTTTCCCAAGCCCAGAACCCCGCCATGCCCCTATTGCTCGCCTCTCCTGACAAACGAGGCAGCAACCATGACCGATCCCTTTGCCGAAGCCCTGCACAGCGACGCTCCCAATCCGGATCTCGCCGAGAAGCTCAAACTCTACGGCCGCTTCATCGGCGCCTGGACCTTCGACGCCACGCGCACGCTGGAGGACGGCACCAGGTTAACCGGGCGCGGCGAGGTGCATTTCGGCTGGGTTCTGGAGGGCAGGGCGGTCCAGGACGTCTGGATCCTGCCGGCGCGGAATGCCGGGGTGCAAGCCTCTCTCGGGCCATGGACCTTCTACGGCACGACGTTGCGCGTCTACGACCCCGGCGCGGACGCCTGGCATATCTTCTGGAGCGATCCGCGCAACCAGTATTACAGCCGCCAGCTCGGCCGCGCCGAAGGCGACACAATCGTGCAGATCGGCGCCGACGGCACCGGCTCCTCGGTGCGCTGGAGCTTTTCGCACATCACCGAGAACGCCTTCCGCTGGCTTGGCGAGCGTTCGCATGACGGCGGCAAAACCTGGCGCATGGAGGTCGAGTTCCTGGCGCGGCGCTCGACTCCAGCCTGACCGATCAACCACCTGTAATCATGGAGAAAACGATGCTTGACCATATCTCGATCGGCGTCCGCGACTGCGACGCCTCGAAACGCTTCTACGACGCCGCTTTGGAGCCCCTCGGCTACTCGTGCCTCAGCCAGTCACCCGGCTCGCTCGGCTACGGCGCCAGGACCGTAGAACTCTGGGTCAATGAGGCCGGCCGGCCGGTCCCGGCCGACGCGGACTCCGGCCTGCACTTCTGCTTTGCCGCACCGACACGCGCCGGCGTCGACGCTTTCCATGCGGCGGCCTTGCTTGCGGGTGGCAAGGACAATGGCCGGCCCGGCCTGCGCGTCGCCTATGGCGACAACTACTACGCCGCCTTCGTAATCGACCCTGACGGCTACCGGCTCGAGGCTTATTGCAGCAAAGCTGAATAGCCGGCTGAAATCCTCCCGTCCTGTTCCCACCGCTCCCGCTTTGCTCTACGAATGCAGGGCTTGGGCTTCGCCAGGCGGGAGGGGACCAGCGATGCCGAGCTTCGACACCCTGTTCAACGCCTTCGTCACCATCCTGGTGACCATCGATCCGCCCGGGCTGGCACCGCTCTTCCTCGCCGTCACGCGTGGCATGAACCGGGACGAGCGCCAGCAAGTCTCGGTGCGAGCTTCGGTGATCGGCTTTCTGGTGATGGCGTTGTTCGCCGTCGCCGGCGCCTCGATCCTGTCGGTGTTCGGCATCACGCTGCCGGCCTTCCGCGTCGCCGGCGGCTTCCTGCTTTTCTTCATCGCCTTCGAAATGGTGTTCGAGCGCCGTCAGGACCGCAAGGAGAAGATCGGCGACGTCGCCATCACCAAGGACATGATCCACAACATCGCCGCCTTTCCGCTGGCGATCCCGCTGATCGCCGGTCCCGGCGCGATATCGGCGACAGTGCTGCTGTCAGGACACTTCGAGGGCTTTGCCGCGCAAGCGGCGCTGGTCGGCATCATCGCGATCTGTCTTGTGCTCACCTTTCTGGTGTTCGTGCTGGCAGAGCGCATCGACCGCATCCTCGGTCAGACCGGCCGCTCGATCCTGACGAGGCTGCTCGGCGTCATCCTGGCGGCGCTTGCGGTGCAGTTCGTCGCCGACGGCGTCAGGGCGCTGATGGCTGCCTGAGCAGCATCCCTACTGCCTTATTTCACTGCTGTATCGACCACCTCGAAATCATGCGTGACGGCCGCCGTCTTGGCCATCATCGCGGTGGCCGAGCAGTATTTCTCGATCGACAGGTCGATCGCCCTTTTCACCTTGTCGTGCGACATCGCGCGACCCTTGACGATGAAATGCATGTGGATGCGGGTGAAGACGCGCGGTTCCGTCTCGGCACGATCCGCGTCCAGCTCGACCACGCAGTCCTCGACCGCCTCGCGACCTTTTTCGAGGATATGGACCACGTCGTAGGCCGAGCAGCCGCCGGTGCCGATCAGCACCAGCTCCATTGGGCTCGGCCCTGGCGTCCGGCCTTCCGGCCCACGCGCCGTGCCCAGCACGACTTTGTGACCGCTGCCGGACTCGCCGACAAAGGTGCGTTCCTCAACCCATTTGACGCGTGCTTTCACGATGATCTTCCTTAGACGCTGCTTTGCAAGCGGACTATCGCCGCAACTATCAACTATAGGCAATTCCGGACGGAAAACCGCGACGCACTTTCGCTCGAAATTGTTTATTGGCCGAATACGACCGTGTGCATGATGCGGCCGGGCACCAACGTGAAGATGCCGGCGCCGATCAGCGCAAATAGGTAGAGCTTGATCATGGCGCTGCGATGCGCGGCCACTTTATGGGTGTGCGCATACCAGACCGCCAGCGGGGCGGTGACAACCACCAGGATCGACAGGATGTGGATCGGGCTGAACGGCCCGATCAGGCGTATCCGCTGGATCCAGAAGCTCGAGACGGCGACGACCAGCATCAGCGCGGCCCAGGCATAGCCCAAGACGCGGTGGCGTGTCGTGCCTTTCGGCAATGCCAGTTGCGCCCCGCCTATCGCCAGCGCGGCGAAGGCGGCGAACGCGTGCCATGGAATGGGAGGAGGCGCTGTCAGCAACGGTCCGAGCGACATCGCGCCTTCCCCTCAAACGACGATTGCGAGACCTTCAGAACGGAATCTCGTCATCCAGCTCGCGCGATGAACCACCGCCACCGCCCCTGGAACCGCCACCGCCGCCACGGCTGAAGCCTTCGTTCGGGCCCGACTGGCCGAAATCGGAACCCCGGCTGTTGCCGCCGCCGGCATAACTGCCGACCTGGCCGCCGCCTTCGCCGCGCGCGTCGAGCATCTGCAGCTCGCCACGGAATTTCTGCAGTACGACCTCGGTCGTGTAGCGATCGTTGCCGGTCTGGTCCTGCCATTTGCGCGTCTGCAGCTGGCCCTCGACATAGACCTTCATGCCCTTCTTCAAATACTGCTCCGCCACCTTGGCGAGCTGGTCGTTGAAGATGACGACATTGTGCCACTCCGTCTTTTCCTTGCGCTCCCCGGAATTCTTGTCGCGCCAGCTTTCCGACGTGGCGATGCGGATGTTGACGACCGGGTCGCCCGAATTCAGGCGGCGGATTTCAGGGTCCGCCCCGAGATTGCCGACCAGAATGACCTTGTTGACGCTACCCGCCATCGTACTTCTCCGCGCTCATCCGAAACAAATTTTAAGTCGCTCACCTTACAGCCTGCGGTTCGCCCATGCCCGCGAAGGCTGGCTTTTCCCACAAGGTTTTTGTTCTCTCTTCGTTCTAGTCTTGACCGCTGTTTCTGTCAAGGAATGTCAGCAACAGGTAGTATTCCTGGGCAGGAAACAAGGGGGATATCGGAATGAACGTTGTTTCGCATGAGGATCAGCCGCGCGAAACGTGGCGCGCCGGAGTCGAAACCCGCATGCATGTTGCCGCCGCCAATGGCGCGGCGGGCCTTTGCATATTCGAGCAGTGGGTCGGACCGGGTAGCGGCGCACCAACGCATGCGCACAAAGTCGAGGAAGTACTGACGGTGATTGCCGGCGAAGCCGAAATGTGGGTCGACGACCGACGGGCCGTGCTTGCCGCCGGGCAGTCCCTGATCATTCCCGCGCACCGCAAGCATGGCTTTCGAAACGTAGCTTCCGGCACGCTTCACATCCATGCCGTGCTCGCATCGCCAATCTTCGAGGCAAGCTTCGACGGAGCGGCGGAGCCGGTGAGACGCTGGACGGCCTAAAACGGCGCTTGCCAAACCAATAAGTATCGACTTATGCTTTGTGCATGATCGAAGCAGAGATTTTCCGGGCGCTGGCCGATCCGACACGCCGGGCCGTCTACGAGCGGCTCGCGGCCGGCGAATTGACGGTGTCCGAGCTGCGCGCCGGCGTGAGCGTGTCGCAGCCGGCCGTCTCACAGCATCTTGCCGTGCTGCGCGGCGCCGGACTGGTGATCGAGCGGCGCGCCGGCCGCAACGCCTATTACCGCGCCGACCCGCAAGGACTCGATCCCTTGCTCGGCTGGATCGAACGCTACCGCGCCTTCTGGCCGGAGCGCATCGAGCGTTTGAAGAGGGTTCTGAAGGAAATGGACCAATGACGATTGCCAAACACCCGGCAGCGGCCAACGCGCCGCTCAGCTTCGAATGCGAGCTTCCCGATCCGCCGGAAAAAGTCTGGCGGGCGCTCACCGAGCCGGAACTGCTCGCCGCGTGGCTGATGCCCAACGACATCAAGCCGGCGATCGGTGAGCGCTTTGCCTTTGCCGGACCAAACGCGCCAATCGAGTGCGAAGTGCTCGAGGCCGACCCCGGCAAGCTGCTGCGCTATTCCTGGCGCGAGCGACCGGGCGTGGACGCTGCCGACCGGCTACCGGCATTCGACGGCCCCATCTTCGACAGCATTGTCACCTTCACGCTCGCGCGCACGGTTTCCGGCGGCACGCATCTCAGCATCGTCCATGATGGTTTCGCGACGGTCGCGCAACCTGTCGTCGCCGTTTCCGGCGCCCGCTGCCGGATTTCGCTCGACGCGCGCAAAAGCCCAGCTGCCGCCAACGCGCCAAGCATGGCGCTGCGCGCGGCTTGACCAAAGAACGAGGAGATCTGCGATGAGCGCCTTTGCCAATCTCGTGCCGATGGTAATCGAGCAGTCGAGCCGCGGCGAGCGCGCCTTCGACATTTTCTCGCGGCTGCTCCGCGAACGCATCGTCTTCATCAACGGCGAGATCAATGACGGCGTGTCGGCGCTGGTCTGCGCGCAGCTCCTGTCGCTGGAATCGGATCATCCCGACAAGGAGATATCGATCTACATCAACTCGCCGGGCGGCGTGGTGACCAGCGGCTTCGCCATCTACGACACCATGCAGTACATCTCCTGCCCGGTGTCGACGGTGTGCATGGGCTTTGCCGCCTCGATGGGCTCATTCCTGTTGATGGCAGGCTCGCCCGGTCGGCGCATCGCGCTGCCCAACACCAGGATCGTGCTGCATCAGCCGCTCGGCGGCTTCCAGGGCCAGGCCTCCGACATCCAGCGCCACGCCGAGGACATCCTGCGCACCAAGCGCCACATGACGGAGCTGTACGCCAAGCATTGCGACCGGACCTACGACGAGGTCGAGCGCACGCTCGACCGCGACTATTTCATGACCGCCGAGGAAGCTAAGGCCTGGGGGCTCGTCGACCATGTCTACGACACGCGCAAGAAGGCGGCCTGACCGCGCGGCAAATTGATTGCGGCGCATCTGGCCTCGCCTTCGGCGCGCCTCTATAGTTCGCGCATGATCCGAGCGCGTTCCTTGACGAATCTGGGTTTTGCCGTTGTCGCAGTCGCCGGCGTGCTTGCGGTCGGCACCGCCGCTTTTGCCGACGACAATTCGACACAAAAACTGCCCGGCGTGAGCAGCGACTACCGTATCGCCAAGCCCGCGCCGCAGCCCGAGCCTGACGACGCACTGCCAGCCGGCAGCAACGGCACGTTCAAGATCGGCGACACCGATGTCAGGATTTCGGGCAGCATAACCATCGACATGGCAACGGGCGCCATCAGGCCTCCCAACCACTGAAGCTTACCCCGCATTGCGGACGCCGGCGACGGACCTCCGGCTCGCAAAATGCAAGCCCCGCCACTGCTTCCGCAGGTGGACGGGGCTTTCATGGATCTGAAACCCAATTTTAGCCGGGAGTGGACTGCCGGCGTTCTGTTTCGGATGCAACGCGGCTTTCAGCCGACGATCCGACTATGGTCTCTGATTGTAGGAATCGGCAGGTCACGTTTTTCGGGAGGCGCTCACGCCTACCCTGGCACTATGCCCGCCGCGGCTCCATCGCTTCGTGGAGCCTCAAGGGACTGTCCGGTGGCGTCATGCTCCGCTCCTGGTCCGTTGTGGCAATGTCGTCCGAAGCGCAAATCGCTGAAGCCTGCGGCGTCTCGCAGGCCACCTCTGGGTGACGAGGCCATCGACAGACGGCCGGCTTCGTTGACGCCTTTGAGACTGCCCCCATGGGTCCGAGACGTCAACCGTTGAAGAGCCGGTTACAGAAAAATGTGATCGATCGGAGGTTACGTCCAGGTAAGGTCGAATGCCTTCGACTGATCGGTCGCGACGGTTTTTGCAGCCGCTGTTTCCACAGCGCTTTGTCAGGAGGGTGTTCGGCCTTTGTTCTTTCCGCTTGCCCGCTCGCGCGAAAGGCGGTTAAACGCTTTGGTCGAGATTGTGGCGTCTCTCGACGCGGCGACGAGATTACCTACATAGGGGATGGCCGGGACAAACCCGCCAATCCAGCAAATTCCAGACCTGAGGCGGCGACCGGCGATGGCCGACCAAAAATATCTTTCCATTCGCGGCGCGCGCGAACACAATCTCAAGAACGTCGATCTCGACCTGCCGCGCGACAGCCTGATCGTCATGACCGGCCTGTCGGGATCCGGCAAGTCGTCGCTTGCCTTCGACACCATCTATGCCGAGGGTCAGCGTCGCTATGTCGAAAGCCTTTCGGCCTATGCCCGCCAGTTCCTGGAAATGATGCAGAAGCCGGACGTCGACCAGATCGACGGCTTGTCTCCCGCCATCTCGATCGAGCAGAAGACGACGTCGCGCAACCCGCGCTCGACAGTCGGCACCGTCACCGAAATCTACGACTATATGCGCCTGCTCTTCGCCCGCGTCGGCATTCCCTATTCGCCGGCCACCGGCCTGCCGATCGAAAGCCAGACGGTCAGCCAGATGGTTGACCGCGTGCTGGCGCTGGACGAGGGCACGCGTCTCTACCTGCTGGCGCCGATCGTGCGCGGCCGCAAGGGCGAATACCGCAAGGAACTTCTGGAGCTGCAGAAGAAGGGGTTCCAGCGCGTCAAGGTCGACGGCGTCTTCTACGAGATCGCCGACGTGCCGGCGCTGGACAAGAAATACAAGCACGACATCGACGTGGTCGTCGACCGCATCGTAGTTCGCGGCGATCTGGCGACGCGGCTTGCGGATTCGATGGAGACGGCGCTGAAGCTCGCCGACGGGCTTGCGGTGGCCGAGTTCGCCGACAAGCCGCTCGACGCCAGCCGGACGGGCGAGGACTCGGTCAACAAGTCGAAGAACGAGACGCATGAGCGCATCATGTTCTCGGAAAAATTCGCCTGCCCGGTGTCCGGCTTCACCATTCCCGAGATCGAGCCCAGGCTGTTCTCCTTCAACAATCCGTTCGGCGCCTGCCCGACCTGCGACGGCCTCGGCAGCCAGCGCGCCATCGACGCCAACCTCATTGTGCCGGACGAGAATGTCTCGCTGCGCGACGGCGCCATCAGCCCGTGGGCGAAATCGACCTCGCCCTATTACGCGCAGACGCTTGAGGCCTTGGGCAAGGCCTATGGCTTCAAGCTCGGCGACAAGTTCAAGGATCTGAGCGCCGAGGCGCAGCAGGCCGTGCTGCACGGCACGGGCGAGCGCGAGATCACCTTCCAGTATGACGACGGCCTGCGGTCCTACAAAACGACCAAGACCTTCGAGGGCGTCATCCCCAACCTCGACCGGCGCTGGAAAGAAACGGAATCGGCCTGGATGCGCGAGGAGATCGAGCGCTTCATGTCGGCCACCCCCTGCCCCGCCTGCAACGGCTACCGGCTGAAGCCGGAAGCGCTCTCAGTCAAGATCGCCGGCAGGCACATCGGCGAGGTCACGGAGCTGTCGATCCGCAAGGCCGACCGGTGGTTCACCGATCTGCCGGCGCAGCTCAACGAAAAGCAGAATGAGATCGCCGTCCGGGTGCTGAAGGAAATCCGCGAGCGCCTGCGTTTCTTGAACGATGTCGGCCTCGACTATCTGACGTTGTCGCGCAATTCCGGCACGCTGTCGGGCGGCGAGAGCCAGCGCATTCGTTTGGCCTCGCAGATCGGCTCAGGCTTGACGGGCGTGCTCTACGTCCTGGACGAGCCGTCTATCGGTCTGCACCAGCGCGACAATGCCCGCCTGCTCGATACGCTGAAGCACCTGCGCGACATCGGCAACACGGTGATCGTCGTCGAGCATGACGAGGACGCCATCCTGCATGCCGACTATGTCGTCGATATCGGCCCGGCCGCCGGCATCCATGGCGGTGAGATCATCGCGCAAGGCACGCCGCAGCAGATCATGGCGACGCCCGCCTCGATCACCGGCAAGTATTTGTCGGGCGAGCTCGAGGTCGCGACGCCGGCGGTGCGCCGCGAGGCGAAAAAGAACCGGCGTATCAAGGTCGTCGGCGCGCGCGGCAACAATCTGAAAAACGTCACGGCGGAGATCCCGCTCGGCACTTTCACCTGCGTCACCGGCGTCTCCGGCGGCGGCAAGTCGACCTTCCTGATCGAGACGCTGTTCAAGGCGGCCTCACGCCGCATCATGGGCTCGCGCGAGCATCCGGCCGAGCATGATCGCATCGAGGGCCTGGAGTTCCTCGACAAGGTCATCGATATCGACCAGTCGCCGATTGGCCGCACGCCGCGCTCCAACCCCGCCACTTATACCGGCGCCTTCACGCCGATCCGCGATTGGTTCGCCGGTCTGCCGGAGGCTAAGGCGCGCGGCTATCAGCCGGGCCGTTTCTCCTTCAACGTCAAGGGCGGCCGCTGCGAGGCGTGCCAAGGCGACGGCGTCATCAAGATCGAGATGCACTTCCTGCCCGACGTCTACGTCACCTGCGACGTCTGCCATGGCAAGCGCTACAACCGCGAGACGCTGGACGTGCTGTTCAAGGGCAAGTCGATCGCCGACGTGCTCGACATGACGGTCGAGGAAGGCGTCGAGTTCTTCTCGGCGGTGCCCGGCGTGCGCGACAAGCTCGAGACGCTGAAGCAGGTCGGGCTCGGCTACATCCATATCGGCCAGCAGGCGACGACGCTCTCAGGCGGCGAGGCGCAGCGCATCAAGCTGGCCAAGGAACTGTCGCGCAAGGCGACCGGCAAGACGCTCTACATCCTCGACGAGCCGACCACCGGCCTGCATTTCCACGACGTCGCCAAGCTGCTCGAAGTGCTGCATGAGCTGGTCGACCAGGGCAACACGGTGGTGGTGATCGAGCACAATCTCGAAGTCATCAAGACAGCCGACTGGGTGCTCGACCTCGGCCCCGAGGGCGGCGACGGTGGCGGCGAGCTGGTCGCCTCCGGCACGCCGGAAGCGATCGTGCGCGAAAAGCACAGCTACACCGGCCAGTTCCTGAAGGAGCTTCTGGAGCGGCGCCCCGGGGGCAAGCGCGAAGCGGCCGAGTGAGCGAGTGGGTCGGCAAGCGTTTGGAACAGTCTCAAATGAAGATCAGGCAAGCGCTTGCAGGTGATCTCCAAGCTGTCGTCGCGATAACCACGGACGCCTACGCCCCCTATACCGCCCTGTTCGGCGCGCCGCCGATCCCGGTGACCGAGGACTATGCACCCCGCATTGCGCGCGGCGAGGTCTGGCTGCTGGAGGATGGTTCCGATCTGGCCGGGCTGCTTGTCCTCGAGCGGCACGACCATCATGCCATGATCTTCAGCGTTGCCGTTTCGCCGGCCTTCCAGGGCAGGAAGCTCGGCATCAGGCTGCTCGACTTCGCCGACGAGCAGGCGCGGTCATGGAGCGTGCCGGAGGTGCGGCTCTACACCAGTTCGCGCATGGAGCGGAACATCGCGCTCTATTCGGCTTACGGCTATCGGGAGACGGGTCGCCGCGCCAACCCATACCGGCCAGGATGGATATTGGTCGACATGGCCAAGCCGGTCGACAAAGCAGCCTGAGCCGTACTCAAAACTCGGAGGAGGAAGACGATGAGCCAAGGAAAGATCCGCTCCGGCATGGGCGGCTGGACCTTCGAGCCCTGGGACACCTCCTTCTATCCGGACAAGCTCGCCAAGGCCAAGCAGTTGCACTTTGCCAGCCGCCAGGTGCCGAGCATCGAGGTCAACGGCACCTATTATTCCAGCTTCAAGGAGCCGACCTTCGTCAAGTGGGCGAACGACACGCCGGAGGGCTTCGTCTTTTCGCTCAAGGGCAACCGCTTCGTCACCAACCGCCGCGTGCTTGGCGAGGCCGGGGAATCGATAATGCGCTTCCTCGGCTCGGGCATTGTCGCGCTCGGCGACAAGCTGGGACCGATCCTGTGGCAGTTCGCGCCGACGAAGAAATTCGATGCCGACGATCTCGAGGCCTTCCTGAAGCTGCTGCCCGAGAAACAGGACGGCGTGCCGCTGCGCCATGCGCTCGAAGTGCGGCATGACACCTTCATCGTGCCGGAATTTCCGGCTCTGGCGCGCAAATACAATGCCGCCATCGTCTATGCCGACCACGCCAAATATCCGGCGATCGCCGACGTCACCGGCGATTTCGTCTATGCCCGCCTGCAAACCGGCAGCGACGACAATCCCGATTGCTACACGCCGAAAGGGCTCGACGAATGGGCGGGCCGCGTCAAGACCTGGGCGGAAGGCGGGCAGCCGGCCGACCTGCCGCGCGCCGATCCCAAGACCGACGCGCCGGTCAAGCCGCGCGACGTGTTCGCCTATTTCATAAGCGAGGGCAAGGTGCGTGCGCCCTTCGGTGCCATGGCGCTGATGAAGCGGGTGGCGGCCTAAACTGGCGCGGCTCTTTGTTGGAACGCCGGAAGTTTGCCCGGCGCGGCACGCCGTCGGCAGTTGGCTTGTCGGAACCTGCCGGCCATGTTGACCGTTCTGTCCCAGCCGATCGCGAGGTCGGCGGAGGGTTATCTCGCCGAAAGATCGGTACGGCGACCTCGCGAAACGCTCGCCACATCCCGCAGCGTCGGAAAGGAGCGAGGGAAGATGACCGTCATCCTCGGTGCGTTGCTTACCATCGCAGGCGTCGTCTACATGGCAGGCGCCACTTTGAGGCGCGGACGCCTGAGTGACCCGGCATCTACAGCGCCGGACCGTCCGGCGCCGAACCTGGCAACACCAGGCCCCACACTGGAGCCGCGGCGACGCGGACTCCGTTTCCTCGGCCTATCTCAGAATTGGCCAGGTCTGGTGATGATGGCAGTCGGCATCATACTGCTGTTGTCGGTGTTCGTCCTCTGACCTTACGGAATGTCGGAGTCTTCCCTCGCAGCCGCGTGCTCGACATCCACCGCTGCGCTTGAAGCTCAGAGCAATTCCGGAACGGTTAAAGTCTTGCGGCTCAAGCCGTCAATGGTGCCCGATTACTTCGTTATAGGCGTCGAGGTCGACGTAAAAAACCTTGGTTATTTCGCCGAGCAGATCATCCTCGTCGTAGCCCTGCGACATCAGGATGTTGATCGCCGTCATGATATCGACGCGCTCGGTCAGCCGCCGCTTCTGATAGTCCTCGACAAAACGTTCCATCGCCTTCCCCTGGCAAGCTTTTGTTGGACGCATCGACCGACAATCACTGCGGGGAAAGCTAGGCGAGCTTGCTTGCGCGGACCTTGCGGGCGGAGCCCGCGCCATCCCCCTTCATCTCGACTGATACGGAAAGAGCCCGACTCACCAAGGCCATGCAAAGACTAGCATGCGCTATTGGCCACACCAGAGCCGTCGAACACTTCGTCATCCTTCCGCGTAACGACGCGAACCGGAGCGAAGACCCAAGGATCCATTCCGTTACTTGGAAGCGTCATTAATGGTGCATAATCCGCAATGATCTAGGCGTCCGCACGAGGAATCTATTCTGCATCGCGAGACCGGCGACGGCGTGCGTAGCTTCGGCCGCATCACCAGCGCCCGCCCGATGGCGAGCTGCCGCTGGTCGCCGCACAGGTCGCCGCCGCGCCGCGAAGGCATTTGCTTCAGCACCGCAAACACCTCGAAGAGATGTTGCGGACGCCGCGCCGAAGCGGCGCGAAGCCGGACTTCAGATTTCGCGCACCGTGAGCAGCGGAGAAATCTCCCTGCCCTGCGGCACGATGCGATGCCCGACCGGGCGCGGTCATACGCCGCGCTCCGGTCGAGCGCCTTCCCCTCGAAGGCAACCCTTCCGCTCGTCAACCGGTGATGGTTGACGATCCGATCTCATCAAACTTGGTTGCAAGCGACGTGCCAAACGCGGACGCATGCGGGGATCAGGAGAAATAGTTATTAAATACAAACACTTAGCTCTTGATAAGCGAATAAAACGACGCCGATCAAGCACCCTGGGTTTGAGAAAACATTGCGCAGCTCTGCCTAGATTTTACCCAAATCATGAAATTGCCCAATGCTTAATCTCGTCTCCGTGCCGGCACTCGCCGGCCAGTTGCGGGGCAGCGGCAAAATGGGGCAAGGTCGCCGCCGAAATGAGCGACCGCATGGCCTTCCCGATTCGCATTCTTCTGAGCTTGCTGCTTCTTGCGCCGGCCGTGGGCAAGGCCGGCGCGGACTTCGCCGAAGGCAAGCTTCCGGACGGCGTCTATCATTGCGAGGTCTATCTGCTCGGCCTCTTCATCAATCTCGGCGACATCACCATCAAGGGCAATGTCTATAGCGGCCCAGTGACCTTCGGCACGTCGGGAACCTACAACTACCAGATGGACGCCAATGGCGAGATCAGCTGGCTCGGCCCGCTCGGCGGCTATACGAGCGGCGGCAACTCGATCTCGCTGACACAGGCGACGCTCGACGATCCAGGCGCTCCCTCCTTCGACATCATCATGAAGCAGCAGGACGGCGCCTTTACCGCCTCCACCTGCACGAAACATTGATCGAACAAGGAACTTCGCTTCGATGCTGCGCACAACCTGCCGCTTTATCTGCGGGTCACCGGCCGACAGCCGAGGGGCAGTTGAAGCGGAAACCGCCTAAGCAGTGACCGCGACTTCCAGTGCCAGGCGGGTCATGTCGGTGAACAGCGCCTGGCGTTCGGAATACTCGGTCTGCTCGTCGGCGGCGACGTGGTCGACCACGGTCAGCAGCGATAGGGCGCGCGCGCCGAACTGCGCCGAGATGCGGTAGAGCGCGCTGGTTTCCATGTCGACTGCCAGCGCGCCGAGCGCCCTGGGCTCGTCGAAGCGGGCGCGGCCATCGGGATGATGGAAGATGTCGCTGCAGACGGTCAGGCCGGCGCTGCAGGCAATGCCGAGATCGGCGGCCCGCTGCAGCGCCAGCGCATGGAGCGCCTCATCGGGGCCGGCCGGCTGGTAAAGTCCGAACACCTGCCCGCTGATTGGGCCCTCGGCGCGCACGGCGCTTGAAACGACCAAGCCCCGCAGCGGAACGTCATCCGACAATGCGCCGCATGTTCCTGTGCGGATCAGCGTCTTCACGCCATGATAGTCCAGCAACTCATGGGCATAGATCAGGAAAGAAGAGACGCCGATGCCGGTTGCCTGGATGCTGACCGGCTTACCGCGGAAACGGCCAGTGAAGCCGAGGGCGCCCCGACGGAGATTGATGCAGCGCGGCGCCTCCAGAAAAGTTTGCGCCATCCACTGCGCGCGCTCGGGGTCGCCCGGCAGCAGCACCGTTTCGGCATAATCTCCCCTGCCCGCCTCGATGTGCGGCGTCACGCGCTATCACCCCCATGACAGGACCCATCCGATCGCCATCATGGCAGGCTCGCTGCAATGTGCAAGCGGTAGCTGTTTAAGACATGTCGCCTAAAAGGGCGCAGCGCTTTTGGGGAAACGACCTGCATCAAGCAATGATCTGAAGCGCGTCGCCTGATCTGCTTCACCGATGCGCTTTAAGATTCCAGCACGTCTTTGACGATCGTCGCCAGTTGCTTGAGCGAGAATGGTTTGGGCAGGAAGCCGAAATGCGCGTCGGCCGGCAGGTTTTTGGCAAAGGCGTCCTCGGCATAGCCGGAAACGAAGACGAATTTTATGTCCGGCTGGCGCTTGCGCAATTCGCCGAGCAGCGTCGGCCCGTCCATTTCCGGCATCACCACATCGGACACCACGATGTCGACCTTGCCGCCGAGCGCCTCGAAGACCTCCAGCGCCTCGACGCCGGAGGAAGCCTCGTGAACGGTGTAGCCGCGCGAAGTCAGCGCCCTCACGCCGCCCATGCGAACGGCGTCCTCGTCCTCGACCAGAAGCACGGTCGCCGAACCTGAGAGGTCCTTCGCCGTGTCGGCCGGCTTGGCTGGAGCTGCCGCCGCCGCAGTGTCGGCAGGCTCGCTCGCCTTCTTCACCTCCGTCACGTGACGCGGCAGGAAGATGCGGAACACCGTGCCTTTGCCGACTTCGGAATCGCAGTAGATGAAGCCGCCGGTCTGCTTGATGATGCCATAGACCATCGAGAGGCCAAGGCCCGTTCCCTTGCCGACCTCCTTTGTGGTGAAGAACGGCTCGAATATCTTCTTCAGCACCTCCGGCGCGATGCCGCTGCCCGTGTCCTCGACCTCGACCAGCACATAATCTGCCGGGATAAGCTCGCGATACGGGAAGGATTTGCACTCCTCGGCCATGACGTTGCGGGTGCGCACGGTAAGATCGCCGCCGGTGGGCATCGCATCGCGCGCGTTGACGGCGAGATTAACCACCACCTGCTCGAATTGGCCGATGTCGACCTTGACCGGCCACAGATCCCGCCCGTGGTCGATCTTTAGCCTGATATCGTTGCCCACCAGGCGGGCAAGCAGCATGCGCAGATCGGCAAGCACATCGGTCAGGTTGAGAACTTCCGGCCGCAAGGTCTGCTTGCGCGAGAAGGCCAGCAACTGCCTAACAAGCGACGCCGCCCGGTTGGCGTTCTGCTTGATGTTCATAATGTCGGGGAAGGACGGGTCCGACGGCCGGTGGTTGGTGAGCAGGAGGTCCGACGCCATGATGATGGCGGTGAGCACGTTGTTGAAGTCGTGCGCGATGCCGCCGGCAAGCTGGCCGACCGCCTGCATCTTCTGGCTCTGCGCCATCTGGCCCTCGAGCGCCTTCTGCTCGGTAGTCTCGACGGCGTAGACGATGGCCGATTCCTCCGCACCCTCGCTACCGGCCCCGTCGGCGACGGCATTCACGTAGAAGCGGATGTGGCGCTCCTCATGCCCGGGCAGCAACGAGTCGATCGGCTCGATATTGGCCTGCCGCTGCCGCGCCTTCTCGAAGGCGGCGGCGAAGGCCGGCCGGTCGCGTTCATGCACCACGCTCTCGAAACGCACGCGCCGGTCGACAGCGTCTCGGTCGACGACGGACGAAAACAGCGACAGGAACGGCGCATTGGTGCGCAGGATGCGCCCGCCGGCATCGACGCCGGCTATCGCCATCGGCGTCGAGTTGAAGAAACGCGTGAAGCGCACCTCCGAGGCGCGCAGGTCGGCGGACGCGTCCTCTCCCTGGGTGCGGTTGAGCACGATGGTGCGCGTCGGCCCGTTCACTCCTTCGCGGCTTGCCGAAACGCGGTGCATGAAGCGGACAGGCAGTGCCTGGCCGCTCATTGTCGTCAGATCAAGGTCGATGACGGCGTTGCGCGTGGCGCCGGGATCAGCCTTGACCGAGCGGACGAGCGCCATGCCGTCGCCGGCGACGATCTCCGGCAGCGTGACCGCGCCCGGGGTGAAGCTGGCAAGGTCGATGCCTAGCCATTCGGCAAGCGTCGCATTGATATAAGTAACGCGGCCTTCCTGGTCGGCCGAGAAGAAGCCTGCGGGCGCGTGGTCGAGATGGTCTATCGCCTTTTGCAGGTCGAGGAAGAAACGCTCCTGTTCCGCCCGCTCCTGCGAGATGTCTGCGATCTGCCAGGCAAGCATCGGCAGCCGCTGGCCCGGCACATTGAAGGCGCGGGCACGGACGCGGTACCAGCGCGCGCCCGGCTCGGCCCCAGGCTTGATCGACTGCGCCAGGCGAAATTCACCGTCGCCAGCCTGGCCGTCGCGCAGGCCGGACGCCAGCCGGTAGATGGTCATTGAAGCCTCGGGGACGTCCGAAAGCAGCCCCTCGACCGTCTTGAGGTCCGCCGCCGAAGCGGCCCCCGTCATCTCGGCATAGGCCCGGTTGGCGTAGATTACGCGACCCTTGGTGTCGGTGACCAGGAGGCCTTGCGACATTGAATCGACGAACGCTTTGGACAGCTCGTCGCCGGTTGAACGCGGGGCGATCTGCACGAAGCCGATCGCCGTCGCGAACAGAAAGCCGACGCCGATCATGGCGAGCACGCCAAGCATGCCGAGCAGGAACGGATCGCCGAGGCGCTCGCGGAACAACCCGAAAACGACCGCCGCGCCGGTCAAAACGACGATGAAGATGATGAGCCTGGCGATGGCGCCCGGACGCGTGTTTTGGTCGACGATCGGTACCGGATAGAAATCGCCGCGCGTTTCCTTGGCCATGTGCCCCCTGCTCGTGATTCCGATGCCCCGACACCCGCGAACGGCCGGTTGAATCACATTCTCCTGTAGCGGAAAAGGCCCGGACGGCAAATGTCCGATAAAATCAACGATTCATGTTTCAAACTGTTCACGATGGGTGATGTCGCCTTGCGGAGGCTAGTCCCTAAGGTCTAGTGTCGCGTCACTTCAAAGGCGATTGGGTGCACCGATGCTGCAGTGGCTGGATAGCGTAGCGGGGCCGGGTTATGTCGCTGCAATTCTATGGACGTTCGCGGCCCTTGTTCTGCTGGTCGTGGTCCTGCTCGTCATCAAGGTAGTCCGCAACCTGACTTTCGGCACCTTCGTTGCCGGAGGCCGGAATCGCAAGACACGGCTCGCCGTCATGGACGCCACCGCTGTCGACAGCCACCGCCGGCTGGTGCTGGTGCGGCGCGACGATATCGAACACCTCATCCTGATCGGCGGCCCGACTGATGTCGTGGTCGAACGAGACATAAGGCTGGCAGCACCTCGCCGTCCGGCGCTGACCGGAGACAGCGGCCAGCAGCAGGCCGCCGCGCCGCGCCCGCGGGCGCCTCAGCCCGCACCCGCCCCGGCCAGGCAGCCGACCGCACCGGCGCCGGCTCCCGTGAGCGAGCCCGTGTCGCGCCCGCGCGCGGCGCCCCCTCCGGCAAAGCCGCCGGTACCGCCTCCCCCGGCCGCGAAAGTCATGCCGCTCCCTGCGTATGGGACGAATGGCACTGGCCGGCAGGCCCCGCCGCAGCCCTCCAACGACTCGATCGACGACACACTGATGCACGAGCTCGAGGCATCGTTGGAGGAGTCCCATTCCAAACCGGCAAGCAAGCCGGCGGCGAAGCCCTCGCTCGATGACGAGATGACCAAGCTTCTCGGCGAGCTGGCCAGCCACAAACGCTGACCCCCAAAGGATTGCCGCTCAAAAAAGAAAATGGCCGGAAAGATCCGGCCATTTTCGCAAAACCTGCGTCTGTCCCAACCCGCGTCAGTCGTCGCGGTAGACCTTCTCGCGGCGTTCGTGGCGCTCCTGCGCCTCGATCGACAGCGTCGCGATCGGGCGGGCGTCGAGCCGCTTCAGCGCGATCGGCTCGCCGGTTTCCTCGCAATAGCCATAGGTGCCTTCGTCGATCCGCTGCAGCGCGGAGTCGATTTTCGAGATCAGCTTGCGCTGGCGATCGCGGGCGCGCAGTTCGATGGCTCGGTCGGTTTCGGAAGAGGCGCGGTCGGCTAGGTCGGGATGGTTGGCGTTTTCTTGCTGGAGGATTTCGAGTGTTTCACGCGCTTCGCGAAGGATGTCATTCTTCCATGTGATAAGCTTCTGGCGGAAGTATGATTTCTGCCGTTCGTTCATGAACGGCTCGTCTTCGGAGGGTACGTAATCGGCGGTAACGATGTCGTTCATTCGACTCACCCAACAACCCCAAATTTGGCGCCTATATATTCGCGGACAAGGGGCTGCACAAGCGGAAACAATAACAGTTTCACGCATTTGTTAGTCTTCGCAGCAGCAGGCATTCGCGGCGGCCATTTCTCAACGGTCGGGATCGAAATCATCAGCGATTCGGCGCGGTTGCGCGTCCTATGCCATTGTGCACGACACCGTTCTGGTGACTAATCGCCAAAACGCTCAGCGTATTCAACATAAAGGGGGAGCCGGTTGAGCAGACTTTATCTGTTGAGGCATGCCAAAGCCGGATGGGCGCTGCCCGGTGTTCGTGACTTCGATCGTCCGCTCGACGAATCGGGCATGGCCGACGCTGAGGCGATGGGTGACGCCATGCGGGCCCGGGACTACGTGCCGGATGTCACGCTCTGCTCCAACGCCAAGCGAGCACGGCAGACCCTGGAAGGCCTTGCGGGCCGCACCGACACCGGCCGGGTGCTGTTCTTCGACACACTCTACAGCGAAGATGCCGCCGGTTACCTCGAAATCATTCGTAAGAACGGCGGGGCCGGCTCATTGCTGGTGATCGGCCACAATCCGATGACCGAGGACCTGGCCATGGCGGTGTCGGGCGACGGCGATGAGACCGCGCGAGGCATGCTCAACCACGGCTTTCCCACTTCCGGACTCGCCGTCGTGCGTTTTCCCGGCAATCTCGGTGAAGCAGGTCAAGGCCGTGGTTATCTCGAGGCCTTTCTCAGTCCCGCCGATCTCTGACACCATTTCAAACGCCTTGCCCAAGGCCTATATCGGGCCCTGACGGGCGACCCAGAGGCAGATTTGGCATCATCGCTGACCACTTTCACCGACGAGGCGAGGATTGCGCTCGACACGTTGTCGGGCCGGGCCGCCGGGCTCTTCTCCCCATCCCTGCGACTGGGCGTCACCGGCCTCTCCCGCGCCGGCAAGACGGTGTTCATTTCCGCTCTCGTCCATAACCTTATCCATGGCGGGCGGCTGCCGCTGTTCGAAGCGCAAAAATCGGGCCGCATCGCCCGCGCCTTGCTCGAGGAGCAGCCGGACGACGCCGTCCCGCGCTTCCAGTACGAGGACCATGTCGCGGCCCTGGTCGACGACCGTGTCTGGCCGGATTCGACGCGCGCCATTTCAGAGCTGAGGCTGACCATCGAATACGAGTCGGCCTCCGGCTGGAACCGGCTGTTTTCGGCCGGAAAGCTGTCGATCGACATCGTCGATTATCCCGGCGAATGGCTGCTCGACCTGCCGCTGCTCGGTAGATCTTTCGCCGATTTTTCGCGCGAGGCGGTGGAGCTGGCCGCCCTGCCGGTCCGCTCCGACCTGTCACAGGCGTGGCAGGAGCTGGCCTCCTCGGTCGATCCGGACGCTGACGCGGACGAGATGACGGCGCGCCGTCTCGCCGAAAGCTTCGCCGCCTATCTCACGGCCTGCAAGCTCGACGAACGTGCGCTGTCGACGCTGCCGCCGGGTCGTTTCCTGATGCCGGGCGATCTCGAAGGCTCGCCGGCGCTGACCTTCGCGCCGCTGATGAAATTGTCGGAACGGCGCCGCCCCGGATCGCTGCAGGCGATGATGGAGCGCCGCTACGAAGCCTACAAGACCCATGTCGTAAAACCGTTCTTTCGCGAGCATATCACCCGGCTCGACCGCCAGATCGTGCTGATAGACGCCATGCAGGCGCTCAACGCCGGCCCGGCCGCCATGGCCGACCTCGAACGGGCCGTCACCGAAATCCTCTCCTGCTTCCGACCCGGGCGGGGCAATTTCGTCACCGACCTGTTTTCGAGGCGCATTGACCGCATCCTGGTGGCGGCGACCAAAGCTGACCAGTTGCACCACGAAAGCCATGACCGGCTGCAGGCGATCGTGCGCCGCCTCGCCGACCGCGCGGTGGCGCGGGCCAATTTCAGCGGCGCCGATGTCGATGTGGTCGCCATGGCGGCGGTGCGCTCGACCCGCGAGGGCATCGTGAAGCAAGGCCGCGAGACATTGCCGGTGATCATCGGCACGCCCTTGAAAGGCGAGAAGATCAACGGCGAGACATTCGACGGCAAAGCCGAAACAGCCATATTTCCCGGTGACTTGCCGGAAAAGGTCGATCCCGTGTTCGACGCTTCCGGGCAGCAGGCGGAACACAATGAACCGGCGATCCGTTTCGTGCGCTTTCGTCCGCCGAAGCTCGAGCGGACGGCCGAAGGCGTCACGCTGTCTTTGCCGCATATTCGCCTCGACCGCGCGCTTCAGTTCCTGATCGGAGATCGTCTGGCATGAATCCGCCCCGCAAACCGGCGGCCTTCCGCATCGAGCCCGAGCCCGCGCCAAGGCACGAGGCGCCGCAGAAGCATCGCACCGAACAGCCCCTGCGCAGGCCACGCGCCGCCAGGGCCGATGTCGCCGTGGTCATTCCCTCGGAGATCGACGTTTTCGACCAGCCGGATATTGAGCAGGGTCCGCCGCCACAGGCGACCGCTCCAAGGAGGCGCACGCTGCTGGCACGCCTGTTTTTCGGAGCTTTCGGCGTGCTTGTCTCGCTCGCGGTGGGCCTGTGGACGGATCAGCTCATCCGTGATCTTTTCGCGCGCGCCGAATGGCTGGGCTGGCTGGCGGCCGGCATGGCGGCCATCGCGCTTTTGTCGCTGCTTATCGTCCTGATCCGCGAGTTCCTCGCCATCGCACGCCTCGCTGAGGTCGAGAAACTACAGCGACGGGCCGTGGATGCGGTTGCGCGCGACGACCCCAAGGCCGCGCGCGTTTTGGTCGACGAGCTTTCCGCCTTTGTCGCAGCTAAACCGGAGACTGCGGCCGGCCGCCGCTCGCTCGCCGAATTGCGAGGCGAGATCATCGATGGCGCCAATCTGGTGCGGCTCGCCGAGACCGAGATTCTGTCGCCGCTCGATGCCCGCGCCAAGATGATGATCCTGGAGGCCGCGAAGCGCGTCTCGCTAGTGACGGCGGTCAGCCCGCGCGCGTTGGTCGACGTCGCCTATGTCGTGTTCGAAGCCGGCAGGTTGATCCGGCGCCTGTCGGAACTTTATGGCGGCCGTCCCGGCACGCTGGGCTTCTTCCGCCTGGCGCGCGGTGTGCTTGCCCATCTCGCGGTGACCGGCTCGATCGCCGTCGGCGACAGTTTCGTGCAGCAGATCGTCGGCCACGGCCTTGCCGCGAAGCTCTCGGCAAAGCTTGGTGAAGGCGTCGTCAACGGCATGATGACGGCGCGCATCGGCATCGCGGCGATGGAAACGACGCGCCCGCTGCCGTTCATTGCGGTAAAGCGACCGGGGCTAGGCGATTTCCTCTCGGCATTGACCTCGTTCGCGACGCGAAAGGATGGCCGAAGCGAGCAGTAAGGTGAATGCAGAAACGGTCGCCAGTGACGAAGCATTAACCAATCTTCTTCATGGTCACTCTGGTTCCAACAGCAGACTCGTTCGTGCCGGGTGTTGTCAATGAGAAGCGTAATCTTGTCCTGCGTCATGACCGCAACGGTTGCGGCCGCCGTACCGCTCGGCCTCGTCGAAAGGGCCTTTGGAGCAGAGGCTGACAAGCAGTTTTTCCGCTCGGTCGAAGGCAAATGGGTCGGCCCTGGCGAAATCATCGCCGGCAAATACAAGGGCACGAAATTCACCTGCAATTTCAACGGTTCCACGCCGGACGGCAAGGTCGGCATGACGCTAGACGGCGACTGCCGGGTCGGCGTCTTCACCCAGAAGATGTCGGCGACGGTCGAACGCCGGGGCCGGGATGGCTACAAAGGCACTTTCATGGGCGGCTCGACCGGCAACGGCATGGACATTGTCGGCGGCAATGTCGTCGATCCCCAAAAGGTCGTCTTCACCATTAACCGCAATCAGTTGAACGGCGTCATGCAGGCGCGCGTTCCCGACGACAATTCGATGACCGTGACGGTCGCCGTGCGCGTCGACAAGCAGCTGGTGCCGGTCATCGGCATGAGCCTAAAGCGGGTCGACACGGTCGAAGTCGGCTCGATCGCGAAGAACTGAGCAAAGGCGATCGAGGAAGACAAAAGGCGGCAGCCAATGGCCACCGCCTTCTTTCGTTTTGACTTGGCTCAACCCTTGATGGCGGCAGTCACTTCGTCATATGCCTTGCAGGCTTCGTCCAGCGTCGTGGCATTCTGATATTTCGTCGTCACGGCCTGCACCTTGGCCGTCAGATCAGCCGCCTTGCTCGGATCCTTGGTGATTGCTTCCTGAAGCGCGGCAGCCATGTCCTGCGCCTTCTTGGCGGCGATCTCCTGTGTGCACTCCGGTCCCTTCGAACAGGCCGAAACGGCCAGCGCCGCAACGCCAACGGCAACGAGCAAAAACTTCTTCATGTCAGTCATCTCCTCAAAAAAAGGCAGCGGCCCATCGCCGCTGCCCTCCAATGGCTGAAGCTCCATAGCCAAAGCCTACCGGCCTTAACCTTTGATTGTGGCGGCGCGCAACGACCGGGCTCCGTAAACTTGTGTACGAAGCTGCAGCGGGAGTTTGCCTGACGGCACACGCTCGTTTTCGGGCCGACACCCCTGCTCTTCCTGCCAGGCCCCCTGCCCTTGCCTCGCACTCCCGCTGCATGCAAGGAGTGCTGAAACGAAAGGACGGTAGTCATGGCGGCTGAAGCATCGGGCAGCGATCTCGTACAGGTAGTGGCGCTGCTCGCTGCCGGCGTGATCGCCGTGCCGATCTTCAAGCGCATCGGGCTGGGCTCCATCCTCGGCTATCTCGCTGCCGGTGTGGTCATCGGGCCGTTCGGCCTCCGCATTTTTTCCGAATCGGAAGCCATCCTTCACGTCGCCGAGCTTGGCGTCGTCATGTTCCTGTTCATCATCGGCCTGGAAATGCAGCCGTCGCGACTCTGGGGCCTGCGCCGGGAAATCTTTGGTCTCGGCGCGCTGCAGGTTGGCGTCTGCGCCGTTCTGTTGACGCTTGTCGGCCTGGCCGGAGGCTTTCCGATCGCGCAATCCTTCGTCGCCGGCGCCGGCTTCGTGCTGACCTCGACCGCGATCGTCATGCAACTGCTCGAGGAGCGCGGCGAGATCGCCGCGCCCAAAGGGCAGCGCATCGTCTCGATCCTTCTGCTCGAAGACCTGATGATCGTGCCACTTCTGGCGCTGGTGGCGTTCCTGGCGCCGGGGGGCGCGGAGACCAGCCTGTCTGAGCGCTTGACCGAAGTGGGGATCGGGATCGCGGCGATCGTCGGCCTCGTCGTGGCCGGTCGCTATCTGCTCAACCCGCTCTTCCGCATCCTGGCCGATGCCCGCGCCCGCGAAGTGATGACGGCCGCCGCCCTGCTGGTGGTGCTTGGGTCGGCGCTAGCCATGCAGCTTTCCGGTTTGTCGATGGCGATGGGTGCGTTCCTCGCCGGCGTGCTGCTCTCCGAATCGACCTTCCGCCACCAGCTCGAAGCCGATATCGAGCCGTTTCGCGGCATCCTGCTCGGCCTGTTCTTTCTTGCCGTCGGCATGTCGCTCGACCTTGGCGTCGTCGCCCAGAACTGGCGCCTAGTCGCCATTTATGTCGTCGCCTATATGGTCATGAAGGGGCTCGGCATCTATCTGGTCGCGCGTATGCTCAAGAGCGGCCATCGCGAGGCGCTCGAGCGCGCCGTCGTCATGGCCCAGGGCGGCGAATTCGCCTTTGTGCTCTATTCCTCGGCCGCCGTCGTCGGCATCATCGACGGCCAGGCCAATTCCACGCTGACCGCAATCGTCATCATCTCCATGGTGCTGACGCCCGTGGCTATCTTGGCACTGCGCTACCTCACCCCGCGCGACGAGCAATCGCTGGAAGGCGTCGACATCGCCGACGGGCTAACCGGAAGCGTGCTGATCATCGGCTTCGGCCGCTTCGGCCAGATCGCCAGCCAGCCGCTGCTTCTGCGCGGCCTCGACGTCTCGATCATCGACAATGAGGTCGAGATGATCCAGGCGGCGGCCGATTTCGGCTTCAAGGTCTATTACGGCGACGGCACGCGGCTCGACATCCTGCGTGCGGCGGGCGCTGGCCGCGCGCGCGCCGTGCTGATCTGCGTCGACAAACCGGACGTGGCCGTGCGAATCGCGCAATTGATCAAGGCCGAATTCCCGCTGGTCACTATCCTGGCGCGCGCCTTCGACCGCGGCACCGCGCTGCAACTCATCCGCGCCGGCGTCGACTATCAGTTGCGCGAGACCTTTGAATCGGCGCTGGTCTTCGGCGGCTCGGCCCTGGAAGCGCTGGGCGTCGATCCGGAGGAGGTAGCCGAGGTGATCGAGGACGTTCGCCGCCGCGACACAGCTCGCATCGAGACACAGCTCGCCGAAGGTATCCGCGCCGGCCAGCGCTTTCTCAAAGGCAATATCGGCACGCCGATCCCGACCCCGCTCGCGCAGCCGCGCCGCGCCGGCCGGGCGCTGAACGAAGAGACGGCCGGCGTGCTGAACAAGGCAGAGACGAAGAGCTGAGGAGCAACGCATGGCAGAACTCGACCCGCGGGCGCTTGCCGTCACCAAATTCTGGCGCGATGCCGGCGAGGACGCCTGGTTCGAGAAGAACGACGCGTTCGACTCCGGCTTCCGCGACTGCTTCCTCGAGCTGCACCACGCCGCCGCCCGGCGCGAATGCGACGCCTGGAGCGAGCATGCCGAAGGATCGCTGGCGCTGATGATCCTGCTCGACCAGTTTCCGCGCAACTGCTTCCGCGGCACCGGGCATATGTACGCGACCGATCCGCTGGCCAGGCATTTCGCCGATCGGGCGATCGCCGCCGGTCATGATATGGCGCTTGAAGAGTCACTCCGTGTCTTCCTCTATCTCCCCTTTGAGCATTCGGAGTCGCTCGCGGATCAGGAACGCTCGCTCGAACTTACAGCGGCGAGGGCGCCGGATTATCTGAAATACGCCAAGGAGCACCTGGAGATCATCCAGCGCTTCGGGCGCTTTCCGCACCGCAACAAAATGCTCGGCCGCGAGACGACGCCCGAGGAAAAGACGTTTCTCGAGGGCGGCGGTTTCTCCGGCTGAACAGGCAAACTGCGGATAATCAACACATGATCGTGCTAGCAGGGCGGACCTACGAAGCCACGATCGGAAGCGACGTCCAACGCGATGGCATGTATCTGGAACTCGCCGACCAACACGGGCACATTGTGGCCCAGATTTTCTTTTCGGATTTCGATAGGAAGATGACCGTGACCCTGTTTGAGTCTGAAGCGTCCGTGGAAGTGGTTGAATGGATGATCGCCACGGCCAAGATCCGTCTTCCTCCAACCAATCCCACCCTCGGCTAATCTAAGCGAGCCACCACTCGCGGCCGGACGGCAGCCGCTCGATCCCCGAAATATCGACGGCGCCGAGCCGCTCCGACACGCTTTTGTTGCCGACCACAAGATCGGGCGCGATCTCGGCCAGCGGCGCCAGCACGAAGGCCCGCTCCAGCATGCGCGGGTGGGGAACCTCAAGGCCCGTCTCGTGGATCACCCGGTCACCGAACACCAGAATGTCGATGTCGATCAGGCGCGGCCCCCAACGTTCCTCGCGCACCCGCTTCAGGCGCCTCTCGACGTCCAGGCAGAGATCGAGCAGGCCGCGTGGCGAGCGCGCGGTTTCGATCCCGGCGGAGGCATTGAGAAAATCCGGCTGGTCGAGCTTGCCCCACGGCGGCGTCCGGTACAGTGAGGAAACAGCGGTGACGCGCGTCTTGTCGTCGCCGTCCAGCATGCGCAGCGCCGCGGCCATGGATTTCGCCGGATCGCCGAGATTGCCGCCGAGGCTAAGGTAGACGGCGCTATTGAGGCCAGACAACTGTCACCTCGACATAATCGAGCACGCCCGGAACCGGGGCGTTCGGCTTGCGCACGGTAATTTCCGCTTTCCTGATCTGCGGAAAGCGCGCCGCCAGCGCTTTCGCCACTTCCAGCGCCAGCGCCTCGATCAGGAAACGCCGGTGCCCGGTGACGATCTTCTCGATGACCGCAAAGGCGATGCCGTAATTGACGGTATCCTCGATCGAATCGTCCTCCAGCGGCCGGCTGGGCTCGACGGTGAGTTCGGCGTCGACATAAAAACGCTGACCGAGCGTCTCCTCCTCGTCCAGCACGCCGTGCCGGGCAAAGAAGGCGCAGTTCTTCATGCGGATGACATACATCGTCAGCGTCCGGAAGAAAGTTTTTCTCGCGCCAGCATAGCATCGGCCATCGCCAGCGCATCCACGTTGATTGCGACATCGTGGACGCGAAAAAGATCGGCTCCCTTGAGCCGCAGAATGACGCTCGTGGCCGCCGTGCCGACAGCGCGCTCAGCGGGCTCGCGCCCGGTGACGCCGCCGATAAAACGCTTTCGCGACGTTCCCGCCATCAGCGGAAAGCCGAGCGCCTGAAGCTCGGAGAACCGCGCCATCAGATCGAGATTTTCCTCCGTCGTTTCCTTGGCAAAGCCGAAACCGGCGTCGAGCACGATCTGGTCCTCGGCAACATTGCTGGCGCGCGCGATCTCCAGCGATTTGCTGAGGAACAGAAGCTGGTCCTCGATCACGTCCGGCAGCTTCTGGCGTTCACGGCCGGTATGCATAATGATGAGGCCGGCGCCGGTCTCGGCCGCGACTCTCGCGATGCCGGGCTCGCGCTGCAGTCCCCAGACATCGTTGACGATATGCGCCCCCGCAGCGACGGCCCGCCGCGCGGTGTCCTCGCGATAGGTGTCGACCGAAATCAGCGCCTCGCCCGATGCCGCGAGCGCCTCGATGACCGGCAGCACCCGCGTCTGCTCTTCTTCGGCGCTGATCGGGGCAAAACCGGGCCGCGTCGATTCCCCGCCGATGTCGATGATGGCCGCGCCCTCTTCCGCCATGCGGCGCGCCTGGGCTATCGCCTTCTCCGGCGCGATGAACAATCCCCCGTCGGAAAAACTATCCGGCGTGACGTTGAGGATGCCGACCACGACCGACTTGGGGCCGAGGTCGAGATGGCGTCCATGCGCGAGCTGCCACCGCCTTGTCGTCATTGTCCATCAACCATGCGTGATCCGCGCGAAATCAATTTCGTTGCGCCGGCAACGGCCGTAAAGCAAGGTGCGTGAAGAGGCAACATGATGAACCGTTCCCTGCTCTGCGCCCTGATGCTCACGCTGGCCGCCACGCCGGCCGCCGCGGCGAATCTGGTGAAGACCTACAGCTATTTCAGCGTCGGCGGCCGCACGCTGGACGACATCGAAAAACAGCTGACGAAAAACGGACCGGAAGTGAAGAGCACCGGCTCCCGGCATCCGGGCGCAACGCAGATGGCCTTCACCACCCGCGTCAGCTACGCGCAGACCGCGAATTCCTGCCGGATCGCGAACGCGCAGGTGACCGTGAAGGTCAAGGTGATCCTCCCGGAATGGCGGCGCCCGCGCAAGGCGGATCCGCAGGTCAGGCTGTTCTGGGATACGCTGTCGGCCGACATCAAGCGCCACGAAGAGCGCCATGTCGAGATCGCCAAGAACCACGCGCGCGAACTCGAGGACGCGCTGAAGGCGACTTATCCGCAAAGGACCTGCGAAGCCGCGAAGGCCCAGGCCGCCCAGATCTCGGCCGCCATCCTCGCCAAGCACGATCGCGCCCAGGTGCAGTTCGACCGCGTCGAAAGCGTCAATTTCGAGAGCCGAATCATCCGGCTCCTGCGCTACCGGATGCAGCGCACCCAAAGCGGGCGGTTGCCGCCGGCTTGACCATTTGACCGGTGGTGCCGGCGAAAGCCAACACCGCCGAAACAATGGTGCCAGATTCCAGAAAACTTTCGAGCATCGGTCGAAAACGGCCTATATCGACCGACATATATCGGGTTTGCCGTCCGGCGGACTTTGGAAACCGAGATACGAATGACGGGCGCAGGACGCCCCGCACCGGCTGCTTCTTGCCGACGGCGCACCGACCTTGAAAGAGTGACGCATGGACCAGACCGTCGACAATCGCACGACGATGAGGACAACGGCCTCGCCGTCGATCAGCGAGAGCGAGAAAAACGCCATCATCGGCGGCGTGCTCTTGTCGATGCTTCTGGCGGCGCTTGACCAGACCATTGTGTCGCCTGCCTTGCCGACGATCGCGCGCGCGCTCGGCCACGCCGAATACCTGCCCTGGATCGTGACCGGCTATCTGCTGACGGCCACCGCGATGGCGCCGCTCTACGGCAAGATTTCCGACGTCTACGGCCGCCGGCCGGTCATCTACGCCGCCATCCTGATCTTTCTTTTGGGATCGCTGGTCAGCGCCCTGGCCCCCAACATGCTGGTGCTGGTCATCGGCCGGGCGATCCAGGGGGCCGGCGGTGGCGGCCTTTTCGCGCTGACGCAAACCGTCATCGGCGATCTGGTGCCGCCACGCGAGCGGGCCCGCTACGCCGCATGGATCTCCGGCACCTGGGCGGTGGCCAGCGTCGCCGGCCCGCTGCTTGGCGGTGTCTTCGCAGAGCATCTCCACTGGTCGTTGATCTTCTGGATCAACCTGCCGATCGGCTTCCTGGCGATGGCCATCATCAACAATCCGCTGAAGAAGTTGCCGATCGCGGCAAAACATCACCGCATCGACGGGCTGGGCGCAGTGCTCTTGGTGATCGCCACGGCGCTGCTGCTTCTGGCGCTCAACTGGGGTGGCAGCACCTATCCGTGGTTCTCGCCGGAAATCCTTGGGCTGGTGGCCTGCTCGGCCGCGTTCTGGGCGTTGTTCGCGCTGCGGCTGCTGAGGGCCAGTGAGCCTTTGATCTCGCTCGAGGTGCTGGGCAACCGGATCGTGCTCGCCGGCACGTTGTCGATGTTCCTGCTGCAGGCGGCAAATATCGGGGCGTCGGTTTACCTGCCGGTCTATCTGCAATCGGTCGTCGGGCTCTCGGTCAGTGAATCCGGCATCGCCATGCTGGGTCTCCTGCTCGGCACCGTTGCCGGTGCCACTTTCAGCGGCCGCATGATCCCGCGCTTCGTCCACTACAAGCGCATTGCCATGGTCGGCGTCAGTTTGGCGATCGCGTGCATCGGGGTGCTGAGTGCCATTGCGACACACGCGTCGCTGCTCGAAGTCGAAATCCTGACGACCCTCATTGGCCTCGGCAGTGGCACGACCTTCCCGGTCAGCACCGTCTCGGTACAGAATGCGGTCGATCGCGCCCATCTCGGTGTCGCGACTGGCGTCCTGACCTTCCTGCGCACACTGGGCGGCGCGCTTGGCGTCGCCCTGCTCGGCGCCGTCGCGCTCGGCTACGGCCTGCCGCTCGCCGCCGAGGGCTCGCAGACGCATATCGAGCTGACATCGGCAATGCCGTTCGTGATGATCTTCCTCACCGCCGGCATCACTCTTGTTCTGGCATTGATCGCGCTGGCGCTGATGCCGGAAAAGCCGCTGCGCGGCAAGGACGAGCACGCAGCGCCCGTGCTCGCCGAATGATCACGTCAATCGTGGACGCCGAGCTTCTTTTGCAGGCTGGTCGACGAGGTCGTGTACTGGAAGACGATGCGCTCGCCCGGGCTGACGATGCGTTTTGCGGCCTGCGCCATCAGGGCGACCTCATGGAAACCTGAGAGGATCAGCTTCAGCTTGCCCGGATACCAGTTGATGTCGCCGATGGCGAAGATGCCGGGAACCGACGTCTGGAATTTCTCGGTGTCGACCGGGATGAGGTTCTCATGCAGGTTCAGCCCCCATTCGGCGATCGGCCCGAGTTTCATGGTGAGGCCGAAGAACGGCAGCATGCGCGTACATGGCACCTCGATGTCGCCATCCGGGCCACCCTTGATGGTGGCGGACGAGAGCTGGCCGTCGGCGCCTGCGAGCCCGCTCACCTGACCGACCAGGAATTCCAGCTCTTTCATCTCCTGCATGGCGTACATCTTGTTGACGCTGTCGGGCGCAGCCCGGAATTCCGGACGCCGGTGGACAAGTGTCACGCTTTTGGCGATCGGCTGCAGGTTGAGCGTCCAGTCGAGCGCCGAATCGCCGCCTCCGACGATGACGAGATCGTGGCCGCGGAAATCTTCCATGCGCCGGACCGAATAGAACACGCTCTTGCCTTCGTAGCTCTCGATGCCCGGGATGGGCGGTCGCTTGGGCTGGAATGAGCCGCCGCCGGCGGCGATCACCACCACCTTGGCTTCGAACACCTCAGCCTCGTCCGTGGTGACGCGGAAGCTGCCGTCCTCGAGCTTTTCGAGGCTTGAGACCATCCGGTTGAAAGTGAAGTCCGGCTTGAAGGGATGGATCTGTTCGAGCAGCTTGTCGACCAGACCCTGCGCAGTGATCATCGGCCAGCCGGGAATGTCGTAGATCGGCTTTTCCGGATAGAGTTCGGCGCATTGCCCGCCGGGACGGTCGAGGATGTCGATGAGATGGCACTTCATGTCGAAGAGCCCGAGTTCGAACACGGCGAATAGGCCGACCGGCCCTGCCCCGACAATGAGTACGTCCGTCTTGATCGTGTCCGTCATCAGCTCCGCCCCATTTTGGGAATGCTGGCGACAGTGCATGAGCATTGGCCCGCTGCCAAGCAGCCACGGCAAAATTGGAAATGGAGACTTGGTTCAGCCCTGCCGTTCGGGAACGCGCACGACCAGCCCGTCGAGCGCGTCGCGCACCTTGATCTGGCAGGACAGGCGCGAGTTGGGCCGGACGTCGTAGGCGAAGTCCAGCATGTCCTCCTCCATCGCTTCCGGCTCGCCGACCTCACCCGTCCAGGCCTCGTCGACATAGACATGACAGGTCGCGCAGGCGCAGGCGCCGCCGCATTCGGCCTCGATGCCGGGCACCGCGTTGCGGATCGCGTTTTCCATGACGGTCGAGCCGTTCTCGGCCTCCACGTCGAATTGAGTACCGTCATTGGCGATGTAAGTCAGCTTGGCCATTTGTCACCTGAGGAGTCGCAGCCGAGATAATCACTCCGCCGGACAAGTCAACTGCGGCGCGAAAGCGCCACCGCATGACGTTTTTTCTGGATGTGCTCCCTGGAGGACTACCGGCTGATGGCGGCGATGAAGTCCCGCACTTCATCGATCAGCACGCCCAGCTTCCTCAGGATGCGACCATCCTCAGGCTGCTTTTCAATGGCTGCAGCGCATTCGGCGACGGCAAAGGCGCCGATGCCGCGGGCCGAGCCTTTCAGGCCGTGTGCAAGGAGCACCCGTTCCTTGGCATCGGCATCGACGATCTTGTCGCGCACCGAAAGCGCCTGCTGCACGAACAGCGCCAGCACCTCCTGTTCGAGCGCGCGATCATCCATCGTCTGCCGCGCAAGGTGGGCCATATCCACAGGTCGCGAACCTGCCGTCCCCGACACGTCCCCGCCGGGCATGGAAAACGCAATACCAATCTCGCCACGCATACGCACTGCTACTCCAAGAAAGGGCGGCCGGCGGCCCGAAAATAGGCGGATTCCCGTCGCCAACGGGTTAACGATTGCCGGGGAAAAATGTTGTCACGGAGGCAGCCAAATCACGCTCTCGTTAACCTTATATTTAAAGTTTTACGTATCGCCGGGAATGCATGTTTTCTTTACCCGTGTGTGTCATTACGATACGAACGTCCATTTTCAGCCTCCTGTCTGGGACCAGACAAGCCAGAATCAGGCCAAAATCATAAGTCCCGCGGCAGCTAGTACAGGGTAGCGAAGGCATGGCTAAGAAACCGACGACGACCAAATCTCTCGAGAGCGACGTGGCCGCGGAACTGGAAAAGGCGCTTGACCTTGACCTGAACGGCGACGAAGGCGGGCTCGACATGGCGGCGTCGATGGAAGATCTCGAGGCCCAGATTTCGGCGGCCGCGGATGAACTGGCGCGCGAAGGCCGCAGCCATAGAATCGAGCCGGCAAATGAGCCTCAGGCCGCGAAGGCGGCGCCCCAGCCGAAGCCGGCGGAACTGCGCCCGCTCGAATCGCGCGCCTCGCAACCGAACGGTTTTACGCCGGCTCCTGCCGGTTTCACGCCGGCCAATGACGATCGCCAAAAGGATTACCGGACGCTTCTGCATGGCCTCAACCGGCGCGCTTCGAGCACCGTTTACTGGGTGATCGCGTTCATTTCACTCGCCTGGATCGCGGGCGCCGGCGGCCTCGCCAACCTGCTGTTCGGGCCGAGCATCTGGCAGATCCGCACTCTCGACCAGTTCTTCGCCCGCCCCGAGCTGATCGGCCTGGCGGTCGCGGCGATCATCCCAGTCATCCTGTTCTGGGCCTTCGCCGCCATGATCCGGCGCGCGCAGGAAATGCGCATCGCCGCGCAATCCATGACCGAAGTGGCCTTCCGCCTCGCCGAGCCGGAAAACCTTGCCCAAGACCGCGTCATGATGATCGGTCAGGCCGTTCGCCGCGAGGTCGCCGCCATGGGTGAAGGCATCGAACGCACTTTGGCCCGCGCCGTCGAGCTCGAAACCCTCGTCCACAGCGAAGTCAACCAGATCGAGCGCTCCTATTCCGAGAACGAAGCGCGTATCCGCTCGCTGGTCGACGGGCTGGGCAGCGAGCGCGAAGCTGTCGTTAGCCATGCCGAGCGCGTGCGCGCTTCGATCCACGGCGCGCACGAGACGCTGCGCGACGAGATCGGTGCCGCCAGCGATATCATCCGCGATTCGATCCTCAATGCCTCGACCAAGCTGTCGATGACGATCAACAATTCGGGCGACACGCTGATCGATCGCATCAACGAGAGCTCGCTGTCGATCTTCGATTCGGTGGAAACCCGGCTCGACACGATCACTGACCGCCTGTCGACCTCGGGCGAGGCCTTCGCCAGCCTGCTCGACACCCGCATCGCCAAGCTGACCGACACCACGGACGGCCTTACCCGTTCGCTGACCGATCTTCTTGACGATCGCACCAACGGCATGGTTTCGCTGCTCGGCGGCGCCGCCCGCACACTGAACTCCGAGTTCGAAGCAAGCCTCAGCGGCATCGAGCGGACGCTGGCCGAGCGCGGCCAGGCGCTGATCAGCGAGTTCCAGACCCGCGCCGAAGCACTCGACACCGGCACCCAGAAGCTCAATGCCGCGCTCGAAGCGCGTGCCCGCCAGATCAACGAAACTCTGGTCGAACGTGCGCGCGAGATCGCCAACACCTTCGCCGAGAGCAAGGACCAGCTGTCGTCGATGATCGATCAGGGCAAGACCCAGATCGGTGCCGACATGGCCGACATCATCTCGTCGACCTCTTCCATGCTCGAAGCCCGCGCCACGGATTTCGCCGGACGCATGGAGGCGGCCCGCCATGTCGTGTCGCGCGCCTTCGACTCCGACATCCAGCGCCTCGCCGATGCTCGCGCCGGCATTGACGAAGCCATCGAAGACCACAGCCGGAAGCTCTCCGACAGCAGCAACCGTATGGCCGCCGCCATGCAGGAGGACCTCGCGAAATTCGCCGAGAGTCGCGCCGGCATCGATGAGGCCGTGGCCAGTCAGGTCCAAAAACTGGCCGAGGGCCGCAGCCTTATCTCTCGCGCGCTGGAAGAGGACCTGCGCAAGGTCAACGAGTCCCACGCGGCCATCGACGCCTCGCTCGGCGCCCATCTTGAGCAACTCCAAGAGAGTCGCAACCGCCTCTCCCAGGCGCTGAACGAAGACTCCGGCAAACTCGTGCAAGCCCGCACCATAATTGACGAAATGGTCGCTGGACATGTCGGCAAGCTGGCCGAGGGCCGCAACATTCTGGCGCGCGCGCTGGAGGCCGATCTCGGCAAACTGGCGGACAGCCGCGCCTCGATCGACGGCCTGGTCGCCGGCCAGGTCGAGAAGATCGCCGAGGGCCGCGCCGTGCTCGCCAAGGCGCTGGAGACCGACATCGCCGGGATAAGGGACCTGATCGAGACCCATTCGGCCAAGCTCGCGGAGGACAGGGGTGAACTCAGCCGCGCGCTGGAGAGCGACCTGAGCGGAATCCGAAGCCTGATCGACAGCCACGCCGGCAGGCTTGTCGAGGACCGCAGCCTGCTGTCCCAGACGCTCGAATCCGATCTCGCCAAGTTGGCCGAGAGCCGCGCCTCGATCGACGGCCTGGTCGCCGGCCAGGTCGAGAAGCTCGCCGAAGGCCGCGATATCTTGAAGCGCGCCCTGGAAGCCGACATCAACACCATCAGGGGTGCCATTGCGGGACACTCCGAGAAGGTGCAGGAGGAACGCGCTCAGCTGTCGCAGGCCCTGGAGGCCGACCTGCAGACCGTCGGCGGCGCAATCTCCGATCACCAGAACAGGCTCGTCCAGGACCGCGCCGTGCTGTCGAAGTCGCTCGAGGACGATCTGGCCAAGCTGGCCGAGAGCCGTTCCAGCATCGATGGCTTGGTGGCCGGCCAGGTCGAGAAGCTTGCCGAGGGCCGCGATATCCTCAAACGCGCGCTGGAAGCGGACCTCAACACCATCCAGAGCGCCATCGTCGATCATTCGCAGAAGATCGCCGACCATCGCGCCGAGCTGTCGCGCGTCCTGGATGCCGACATGGCCAAAGCCAGCGGCCTCATGCAGACCCACGCCGACAGGCTGGTCCAGGACCGCTCGACCCTGTCCAAGGCCTTGGAGGACGATCTCGCCAAGCTGGCCGAAAGCCGGTCCTCGATCGATGGTCTGGTCGCTGGCCAGGTGGAGAAGCTGGCCGAAGGCCGCGATATCCTCAAGCGTGCGCTCGAAGCGGACCTCGCCAAGCTCGCCGAAAGCCGCGTCTCGATCGACGGCCTCGTTGCCGCCCAGGTGGACAAGCTCGCGGAAGGCCGCGATGTCCTCACGCGCGCCCTCGAGGCCGACCTCGCCAAGCTCGCCGAGAGCCGCGCCGGCATCGACGGGCTGGTCTCCGGCCAGGTGGAAAAGCTCGCCGAAGGTCGCGACATCCTCAAGCGAGCGCTTGAATCCGATCTGCAGAAGCTGGCGGAAAGCCGCTCGGAGATCGACGGCGTCATCGCCGGTCACATCGGCAAGCTGTCCGAAGGCCGCGACATGCTGGCCCGCGCGCTGGAAGATGACCTCGTCAAGCTCGCCGAAGCGCGCAAGGACGTCGACCGTTCGGTGTCCGGCCATATCGACCAGATCGCGGCCAAGAGCAGCGACATCTCGGCGGCGATCGCTGCCGATGTCGAGAAGATCGAGCAGGCCTTCAGCCGCCAGACCGGCGTCATCGAAGAACGCGCCGGCACCATGGAGCGTGCGCTTTCGGCCGGCGTCGACAATGTCCGCGGCGTCCTCGAAAAGACCGCAGTCTTCGTTGCCGGCGCGCTGCGCGACAAGGTGATGGAAATCACCAGCACGCTGCACGAGCAGGCGGGCGCTGCCTTCAGCGACGCCGATCGCAAGATCGCCGAACGCGCCGAACAGACTTCGGCTGCGCTGCTCGCCAGGGCCGAAGAGATTGCCAACGCCTTCGAGCAGGCCGACCGCCGCCTGCACGAGCGCGCGCAGGACACCTCGAGTATGCTGATGGCCCGCGCCGATGACGCGTCCAACGCGCTCATGGCCCGTGCCGAGGAAACCGCCGACAAGCTCGCCGCCCGCGCCGGCGAGATCGCCGGCACCTTCGACGCCGCCGACCAGAAACTGGTCGCCCGCGCGGTCGAAACGGCGCAGTCGCTCGCAGCCCGCGCCGGCGACATCCTGCGCAACTTCGAGGGCGCGGACGAGCGCCTCAGCATGCGCATCACCGAATCGGCCGAAGCGCTGGCCGCCCGCGCTTCGGATCTCGGCCGCATCTTCGACGCCGCCGACCAGCATCTGATCTCGCGCATTGCCGAAGGTTCGGAGGCGCTGTCGTCGCGGGCGTCTGAAATTGCCCACATCTTCGACGACGCCGACAACCGTTTGGTGTCGCGCATCGCCAGCAGCACCTCGACCATCGGCGAACATGCCGACACCATTGTCGGCGCATTCGCCGCCACCGAGCAGCGCGTCGCCGACCGTGCCCGCCAGACCGGCCAGGAACTCGCCGTCCACGCCCGTGAGATCGAGCAGGCGCTCGCCGGTGCCGACGAACGCCTGGCCTCGAGCGCCGCTGCGGCCGCGGCCCGTGTCGAGGAGCAGGTTGCGAGCGTCGAGAACCGGCTCGCCTATGGCGCCGAAACGATGGGTCAGAGGCTCAACGAGCAGGTCTCCAGCGCCGAGGCGCAGCTCATCTCGCGCGCCAACGTCATTGCCGAAACCTTCACCGCGGTCGGCCAGCATATCGGCCAGAGCACCAACGAGGCGGCAAAGACCATCGGCGCCAACACCCGCGAGCTCAACACCATCCTTGCGGCGCGCTCCGCCGAAATGTCGAAGATTCTCGACGAGACGGCGCGTCCGCTGGTCGAGCGCTTCGCCCAGGGCGGCTCCGAGCTGCAAAAGAGGATGGAAGAGGTCACCGAACAGGCGACCGAGAAGCTGCGCAGCGAAAACGCGGCCCTCGTCAATGCGCTCGCCAACCGTACCGCGGAGACGCTCTCGGCGGTCGAGGGCGCCCGCTCGACGCTGGCCGACAGCGTTGCCGACCTTATCGGCCGCATGACCACCTCCAGCGCGCAGCTCAGTCAGCTGATCGACCAGGCGGCCGTCAATCTCGGCCAGGTCGAGGAGCGCCTGAGCGGCAGCACGCAGAGCTTCGCGGCGACCACCGAGAAGGCGGCCCAGACCTTTGCCAGCTCGGCGCGCCTCGTTGATTCCAACACGACGCGGCTCACCGATCTGTCGTCGGCGACGTTGCGCGAGGTCGCCTCGATCGCGACCAAGTTCGACGAGCACAGCCGCCTGCTGTCGAGCGCCTCGGACCTGCTGAGCTCCGCGCAGAGCAATCTCGAGCACACACTGGAGCGGCAGTCGTCGCTGGAAGACCTCGCCGTCGGTCTGGTCAAGAAGTCGGAAGACCTCGAGAAAGTCATGCGCTCCTTCGAGACTCTTGTGGGCCAGACGATGCAGAATGCCGAGGGCCGGACGATGGAATCGGCGGAGAAGATTCGCACCGCCATCGCCGAGGTCGTCGATTCGGCGACGCGCCGCTTCGCCGACGCGACCGAGGAGATGCGGCGCACTGCGGGCTCCATCAAGAGCGAGCTGGACCTCACCCGCGCCGAGCTCAAGAAAGGCGTCATCGAGATGCCGGAGGAGGCCAAGGAATCGACCTCGGCCATCCGCCGCGCCGTCGCCGAGCAGATTAACGCGCTCAAGGAACTGTCGGATATCGTTGCGAAATCCGGCCGCAGCGGCAGCAGCGAGACCGGTGAGCCGCGCGCCCTGCGCC